>JADIMZ010000122.1 GCA_017694335.1 Candidatus Pullibacteroides excrementavium | reverse complement strand
ATGGGCAATAGGCGTTACGTGCTGATTGACTTGGACAACGGCGGCAAGCGGATTACGCCGGATGAAGCAGTGAAGGGCTTGAAGCCGTTCGGGAAGGACTAGCTTGGTTTTTGCCAAACTTTAGGCATGTTCTATATCCGATAGGCGGCCTTTGGAATGGGGTCGGGCTGGCAAGTCCGGTTCTCTTTTTGGGGGTATGTCGTTTTTGGTGTATCTTCGCAGGATGTTGGCGGTCTGCGGCAATGGCAAATTGACGTGTCATGCGGGCTGAAATGTTGCCGTGCCGTCGGCAGATAATGCAAGATAGGAGCTTATGGAAGATTCGAATGCGGTCACCTGGACGCGGAACTTGGATGTGTACCAGAAGAATGTGAAAATCCTTTCGGATGTGAATTTGGAGATTGCCCAGGGCGATTTCGTGTACTTGATTGGCAAGACCGGCACGGGGAAAAGCTCCTTGTTGCGCACGTTTTATGCGGATATACCGGTGGTTTCAGGGCAGGCGAGCGTGGCCGGTTACGACTTGGCACGGCTGCGGACGCGCGATATCCCTTACCTCAGGCGCAAGCTCGGCATCGTGTTCCAGGATTTCCAGCTGTTGACCGACCGTTCGGTCTATGACAACCTTTCCTTTGTCCTCGGTGCTACCGATTGGAAGAACAAGGACGAGATGGACTACCGTATCCGTCAGGTTCTGGAATTGGTGGGTCTGGAAGCCAAAGCCCGCAAGATGCCTTACCAGCTTTCGGGCGGGGAGCAGCAGCGCATCGCCATTGCCCGTGCCTTGCTTAACAAGCCGGAAATCATCTTGGCCGACGAACCTACCGGCAATCTGGACCCGGATACGTCCGAGGAAATCATGAAGCTTCTTGTTGATATCAGCAAGGCGGGCTGCGCGGTCTTGGTGGCCACGCACGATTTTCTGATGATTACCAAATACCCCTCCCATATCCTGGTCTGCGAGGATGGCCAAGTCCGCCACGAACAGTTGTAAGCGGAAAAATCGGGAAGAGGGCTTTTTATGCGAAGCGACCCTGATAGGGAATAGGTTCTATCGGGGTCGCTTTTGTTTTGTTATTTTGAGAAACTGAAGCAGGGAACCATGTAAGCTGCCGTTCATAAAATAGTTCGGTTTTGTGTTTGGATTTGCATTTTTCCGAACTATTGAGTGCAAAGGTGGCGCAACCCATTCGTAGAGCAAGTTCCATGGAATCATGCCTGTGTTGCGCGTTCTGTCAGGCGAAGCAGCTTGTCCATCCACCCGGCCAGGGGTGCGGGGCAGCTGAGGAGGCCATGGTTGGATTGCAGGTTGCGCATGGAAAAGCGGATACGGTGCTCGGGCTTGTATTTTTTGTTGTATTCGGAAAGGCTGTTCCCGCTGATATTCTTCTCCGCTTTTACTTCGATAGGGACGATTTCTTCTTTCCATTGCCATACAAACTCTACTTCTGCTGTCGCGCCCGATGTCCAATAGCAGGGGATTTGTCCGTCGGAGAGGGAAAGGATGGATTGCAGAACGATGTTTTCAGCCATAGCTCCTTTGAATTCCGTATAATTGGCGGTCGGGTCGGTGACAACGCTGGCAGGCAGTCGAGCCAAACGGCGGAGAAGTCCGCAATCGCATGCATATACTTTGAATGCATCGGTTTCCTGATAGGCAGACAAAGGCATTCCGGGTTTGCTGATATGGTAGATACGGTATATCATTCCGGCCTCTTCCAGCCACATCAGCGCATCTTCGTAGTCCTTTGAACGGGCACCGTTTCGCACGATTCTGTAGATGAATTTGCGGTTTTCCTTGGACAATTGGGAAGGCAAGGAATGCCAGATGGCGTGAATGCGGGGAATGTCTCGGGCTTCAGCGTATTTGGCAAAGTCCATTTCATAGAGGTCGAGTATGTCTTGGAGGGTGGATTCTACGGTTTCGATGCCTTTATTGTCGAGTAGCGCCACAACGGATTCCGGCATTCCGCCCGATACTTGGAATCGCCGGTATTCCGACCCCAGTTTGTTCAGGATGATTTCCGGAAGGTTCTGTATCTCCTTCAATGAATCTACGTACCTGAAAGTTGCAGGATCGCTGGCTTGGAGAAATTCTTTGAAGGAAACCGGGAAAAGCTTGAGTATTTTTACTTTGCCGACAGGAACTGTCATTTTTCGTTTCCTGACAGCTACGCCGAGCAGCGAGCCTGCCGCCACGATGGGGTATTCCGGTGCGTCTTCGTAGAAGTATTTCAAGCTGTTGAGAGCTTCTTCGCATTCTTGTATTTCGTCAAACAAGAGGAGGGTCCTATGAGGCAGTATCGGTTTCTCGCAGTACAGGGCGAGTTCTTTGAGAATGCGGTCAGGGCTTTTGGATGTTTGAAAGACCGATTTCAGTTCCGGCTGGCGGTCAAAATCGAATTTGACACAATAATCGAAGTATCGACGGCCGAATGTTTCCATGACCCAGGTTTTCCCTGTTTGGCGTGCGCCCGTCAGCAGGACGGGCTTGCGGTCGGCAGCGTTTTTCCACTGTTCGAGGGTGTGCAGTATCTCTCTTTCAATTTCCATTCTTCATAAAATAGTTCGGTTTTGTGTTTGAATTTACATTTTTCCGAACTATTGAGTGCAAAGGTAGCGTAATCCATGCGTAAAAGCAAGGATTGGTTCGCCAGCGGAAAAATCACTTTGGCTTGATTTAAGAGAGTGACCCCAAAGCCGTTTTCCTTATCGAGGAACCCTGCCAGAATGTATTCTGCGGGGGGTCTCTCTAGAATAGAATGCAGCGACTTTTGGCTCACCCTCTTTATGGAACCTGCCTTATGGAAGTTGCCTTTGGCCATTGTCGGCCATGCTGGTTTCGAAGTTCTCTAAGATTTCCTGTGCTTGGGCGAAAGTGCTGCAAAGCATCAGTTGCATCTTGGCCGGTTTGAAGTGGGGGATGCCTTTGAAGAATCCCGGATAATGGATTTTCATTTCCTGGGCGGCCACTCTTTCTCCTTTGGCCTCGATTTCCTTTTGGAACAGTTCCAAGCAGACCCGTTTGCGTTCTTCAAAAGAGGGCGATGCCGATTCGTTCCTCGTGGCAAGGAAATGCTTGCATTGGCTAAAAATCCAAGGGTTGCCGATGGCGGCTCGCCCGATCAAGACCCCGTCCACGCCGTATTTTTCCCGCATCAAGGCCGCTTTGGCCGCTGAGTCCACGTCCCCGTTGCCGAAGACCGGGATATGCATCCGGGGATTGGCCTTGACCGCGCCGATTAGCGTCCAGTCCGCCTGCCCGGCATAGAGCTGCGCCCGTGTCCGTCCATGGATGCTGATGGCAGCGATGCCGATGTCCTGCAAGCGTTCGGCCACCTCCACGATAGGCTTGCTGCTCTCGTCCCAGCCCAAGCGCGTCTTGACCGTGACCGGCAAATTCACTTCCCGCATGGCTTCCACCACCGCCGAAGTGATCCGGATCATCTTGGGAATATCTTGCAGGATGCCTGAACCGGCTCCCTTGCTGACGATTTTCTTTACCGGGCAGCCCCAGTTGATATCGATGAAATCCGGTTTCCATCGGGCGGCGATTTCGGCAGCTTCCCGCATGCTCTTCTCGTCATGGCCGAAAATCTGTATTCCGGTAGGGCGTTCTTCCGGCGAGAAATCCATCTTCGACAGGCTCTTTTGCCGCACGATGGCATCGGACGACACGAACTCGCTCACCAATACATCCGCCCCGTACCGCTTGCAGAGGCTGCGGAAGGGCGGGTCGGTGACCGCTTCCATCGGGGCCAGCCAAAGAGAAAACTCCCCTAAATCCGTATTGCCGATTTTTGCCATGGTAACATTGTTTTGGTTTTGGAGTCTGCTTTGAAAACCGGGTTTGCACGGGCGATTTTTGCGAAATTGCCAGTATGGATATTGCTTTTTAGCTGTTACAGGGATGGGTTCTCGGTTCAGGCGCGGATTTCAGCAATTCGCGGCAGGAGCGATGCCCATTGCTCCTCGCTCAGCTTGGGACCGGTCACCTTGACGGCTTCGGTAGCCACCATCGAGGCGATTTCGCCGCATTGCTGCAGCGGAAGCCCGCAACAGAGGCCGTAAAGGAAGCCCGCCGCATAATTGTCGCCTGCCCCGTTGCTGTCTATTTTGGCTACCTTTTCGGCTTCGATAGGGTATAGGCGGCCTTGGTCCATGATTAGCGAACCTCGGCTGCCTAATTTGACGATAGCTGTCGGCACCCATTCCGCCAAGCGGCACAAGGCTTCCAATTCATGCTTGCCGGTAAAAGCGAAGGCCTCCTCTTCGTTGGCAAAGACGATATCCACGCCTTGCCGCAGCAGCTTCTCGATAAACTCCCGGTCTTCCATGACAATATTGTAGCTGGCCAAGTCGAGCGAGATTTTCAACCCCTTCTGCTTGGCCGAGGAGATGGCGCGTTCCATCAAGGCATGGTTCTGCACCATGTAGCCCTCGATATGGAAGATGTCGTAGCCCTCAAAGATTTCTGCTTTTATATCGTGTTCCGACAAAGTGGCCGCCGCCCCGAGGTAAGTGGCGAAGGTCCTTTCCGTGTCAGGGCTCATCAGGGTGATGGCCGTGCCGGTCTGTATGTCGGTCTGGCTGAAATGGGTCCGGATGCCGTGCTTCTTGAAATAGTCCGTATAGAAATCAGCGTAGATGTCGCCTTTGCCGGTCCGTCCGATGAAGCCGCATTCCCCGCCCATCGTGGCGATGGCGGTAATCGTGTTGGATGCCGAGCCGCCGGTGATGACGGCATCGGCCTTGTTCTCGAAATGGTCGAGGATTTCCCGGGCTTTTTCCTGCCCGATCAGGGTCATGCTGCCTTTGGGCAAGCCGAACTCCTGCAATATCTGATCCGATTCCAAATGGAAGATAAGGTCCACCAAGGCGTTGCCCATACCGAGCACTTTGCCCCTCGGGCGGTTCGTTGAAAGGTGGTGGTCGATTCGTGTGTCCATGATACGGGATTTCCTCTATTGGCAAAAAAACTTGCAAATATAGGATTTCAGTCCAAAATTCGAGACGTATTTTTGTAATACATTGAAAATTATAGATGTTGTGTGGGGTCGATGAGATACCTATTTTTGGGTATGCCGGGGTCTTGAAAAATACCTACAAGTTAGTATTGTTTAAGCTGGGCGGATGCCCGAATTTTGCAGTCCGGTTCGGGAATGCCCGGGTTTGATTGATTTGCGGGGCGGGGGAAATCCCAATGTACCCGAATTGGCTTTGGAGATGCGGGAAACGCTGAAGTCACCGTGTCCGATAATTCTAAAGGAGTGTAACCTTAAAACAAGAAATAAGATGAAGAAGATTCTTTATTATGCAGGCGCGGCCTTGCTGGGTATGGCTATTTTGGCCTCGTGCGACAAGAACAAGGGCAAAGACAAGGACGATGATGGCACGGACACGGTGGTTTCCAAGCAGATGAAGAACCTGGATGTCTCGGCTTATGACAAATGGGTGTATGTGTCGTTCGAGGACGGCGCTTCGGTGGCTAAAGGCATCGAGGAGGCGGCTCCTGAAAAATGGGACATTGCCATGCACCGCGAGAATGTCAAGACCAACGAGGGTTCGGCCATCAAGACCGATGAGACTTCGTTCGATGCCTTGACCGCGATACCCGAAGGCAGCGTCTTCATGCCCGATGAGCTGACCTATACCGAAGTGGCTGTGGATATGAGCCAGATGATGCAGGGAATCATCATTTACGATACCACCGAAATCAATATGGTCTTGGAAGACTGGGTGACCCGCAGCGGGATGCCCCCTGTCTATAGCGTTCAGCCCAATGTCTATGTGGTGCGGACCAAGGACGGGAAGTATGCCAAAATCCAGTTTACGTCTTACAAAGGCGGGGAGACGGGGGATGAGAGTGGTTTTGCTTCCTTTACGTATGCATATCCTGTTTTCGATGGCAAGTGATAATGGGCAATCTGCTGCGTTGCGCGAGGGATTCACGCTCAGTCATGAACAGCAGTGCAAGCCGAACGCAGAGGGCAAGTTTATTTGCACTATGCTGAGGCGAAGCCTGCTCTCGCTGCGAAGCAGCAACAAGTACACTCCTTCGCGTTCACCCTCGCGACGCCTTGCATCTTGCCCATTCTGACTTGCCATCCATTCGGGGTTTGTGGCGGCTGGTCGCTTGGATGCGGGTACGGATTTAGGTATGATTCTCGTCAGGCCTTTGTCTCGGAGTCTTGCATCTTGCCCATTCTGACTTGCCATCGGGGCTGGATTGTTACGGATAATTGCTGTTCCCGTGGGGTATTCGCAATACGGCGGCATTTTCAAAATGTTTGAAGTTCGCGATTGAGTGTTTGCGGATTGCAAATCAAGAGGGTCTGGATTCGTTTATTTAGGGAATTTGCTTTTTGGTAAGACTTGTAATCATTGCGGTTGTGGAAAGCTTGAAAAGGATACGTGTTTTGTGGACGGTGGCGGTCTGCCTGCTGGCTCTGCCATCCTTGCTGCCTGCCCAGCGCCTTAGCGGCGTGGTACATGACGCGGCGGGCGGCGTGCTGCCTTTGGCCACATTCCAGGTGCAAGGCGGCAAGGGCGCGGTGACGGATGTGGACGGTCGTTTCCAGTATCGGTTCGCCAGGCCGGGGACGTATAAGATATCCATCCGTTATATGGGCTATCACCCCTACGATGCCGTGATTAGCATTCATAAGGATACGGCTGTCGATTTCGTGATGGAGCCTGAACACAACCAGTTAGGCGAAGTGGTGGTGACCGGCACCCGGACACCGAAGATGCTCAAGGACATTCCCGTGGTCACGACGGTCATCTCTGAAAGGGAAATAGAGAAGACAGGCTCGATGACGATAGCCGACGTGCTGCAGACCGAGATTCCCGGCGTGGAGTTCGGCCGGCAGATGGACGGCCAGGTGGTCATGAACATGCAGGGCATGGGCGGGAGCGACATCCTCTTCCTGATCGACGGGGAGAAAATGGCCGGGGAAAGCATGAACAATATCGACTACGAGCGTCTTAATATGGACAATGTGGAAAGGGTGGAAATCGTGCGGGGTGCCGGTTCGGCCCTGTACGGTTCCAATGCGGTGGGAGGCGTGGTCAACATCATCACCAAGGAGGCCGACGAGCCTTGGAGCCTCAACCTGAACGGGCGTTACGGTTCGCACAACGAGCAGCGTTACGGGGCCACTTTGGGCTTTAACCGAGGCAAGTTCAGCAGCACGACCAACGCTTCGTACAAATTCGTCGATACCTATTGGCTGGACAGCAAGGATTCGGTCGGGAATATAGTGGAAAGCTCCCCGATTTACGGAGGGCGAAACCTCAATGTGAACCAGGCCTTCCGTTACGATTTCCGTCCCGGCCTTTCGTTGAAGCTTCGCGGTTCTTTCTACCACAGGGAAAGGGATTATTCCGAAACCCGAAAGAACCGTTACTATGACGGCTCGGCCGGAGCTACCTTGAATTATGAAATCAACGACAAGGCGCATTTGCGTTTCAACTACGCCTTTGACCTTTACAACAAGAACAATTTCTATCCGGTAACCGAACTCACCACCTTGGAATACCGCAATGTGTACAATACGGCCAATGTCCAGTTCGACTACCGTTTCACCGAGAAGAACATCCTCACGGTCGGGGCCGAGTATTTCAACGAGAGCCTGCTCTCCAACCAGTTCGATACCACCGAGAACGGGGATTGGATGAGTTACGGGGCGCATACGGCCGTGGCCTACGCCCAGCACGACATCAGCTTCCAGGAACGCTACTTCCTGGTCTATGGCTTGCGCATGGATTACAACAGCCAGTTCAAGCTGCCGCATCTCTCGCCCAAGGTCTCGTTCATGTACAAGATTAACCCGGTTTCGATCCGCCTGTCGTATGCTGGAGGATTCCGAGCCCCTTCGCTCAAGGAACGCTATTCCAATTACGACATGGGGAACCAGGGCTGGTTCATCATCTACGGCAATCCGGATCTGAAGCCCGAAAAAAGCCAAAACGCGACTTTGAGCCTGGAATACGCACGAAAGTCGGCAAGTTTCACGGCTACAGGGTATTATAGCTATACGCGCGACAAGATTACCACCGTTTACAACGAGCGTCAGGATACGGCATTCTACCGCAACGTCTACAGCTCGCATACGGCAGGCTTCGATGCCAACCTGATGTTCAAGCTGCCTTACGGTTTCGGCTTGAAGCTGAGTTATTCCTATGTCTATGATTTGCAGAAAGTGGACGGGGTGAACGCCAGCTACGCCCGTCCCCATACCGGGGTGCTTCGTCTGGACTACCATTACGAGAAAAGCTGGTACCAATTGGGGGTTTCCTTGAGCGGGCGGGTGCTTTCGTCTCTTACCCAGAACAACATTGCCGGTTACGAGCAAGACCCGGAGACCGGGATGGAGGTGGCCGTCTATGAAGAGACCCGCTATCCGGCCTACACGCTTTGGAAGCTGAATGTGAACCAGCGTTTCATGGATGCCGTCTCGCTCAATGTCGGCATCGACAACCTTTTCAATTACCGGCCGCAGGCATACGACCTGGTGTCGGGATCTCTTTCCCCGGGGATTACGTTCTACGTGTCCCTGTCTATGGATATAGATGATTTGACCCGGTTTTTCAAAAGAGGAAGATAAACAGGTACATCGGAAAAATAAACGCATAAAATGAGGATGAAAAAGAAAGTAGGCGTGGCGGCAGCCATAGCCGGGCTTATGCTCTTGCTATGCCTGTCCTGGTGGCATTGGGCATCGCCCACCAGGATTGCCCTTCTCAATTTCCAGGACTTCCAGACGGCCAAGATGGTGAGGTCGGCGGGCAATTCCTTTGTGAAAGTGGAAGCCTTGGGCGTGGACGAGATAGACCGCCTCAGGAAGTACGATGCCGTGCTGGTGTTCGGCATGGGGCTGCGCATCACGGCCGAGGACAGAGCCGAAATGCAGCGTTTGGCCGACAAGGGGATTCCTTTTTACAGCTATGCGGTGACCAGTCCGGATAACGACATCTGCAATCTGGACAGTCTGCAAAGAGCCACGGTGGAAGCCTATTTGGGCAATGGAGGGACGGGCAATTTCCGGAGCCTGTTCAATTATGTCCGCCGGGATCTCTGCGGGAAAAGAATGTTTACCGCTGCGGTGGAGCCGGTACGCGAGATAAACCCCGACTGCCTTTTCCATATAGGGGAGGATTTGAGTTTCAATACGGTGGCCGAATACGAAGCCTATTTGGTGGAAAAAGGCCTGTACCGGGACGGGCAGCGCAAGATTGCCTTGCTGACGGGCATTGCCGGGCCATTCAATACCAATACCGAGCATCTGGATTCCATTATCACGGCCTTTCAGGACCGGGGATACCGAGTCTATCCCGTGGCCGGCTTCGGCAAGCGGATGGCGTTCTTGCAGGAAATACGGCCCGATGCGGTAATCTATCTGCCGCATGGCCGCCTGTTGATGGGGCAGGGGGACAAAGCGGTGGACTGGCTGCGCGAACAGGATATCCCCTTGTTCTGTCCCTTGACGATGAACGCCACTTACGAGCAGTGGATGGCCGACAAGCAAGGCATGGCAGGGGGCTTCCTGAGCCAGAGCGTGGTGATGCCCGAGATAGACGGCGGCATATTGCCTTACGCGCTGATTGCCCAGTATAAGGACCAAGACGGGCTGTATCTGTTCAAGACGATACCCGAACGCTTGCACGGCTTTTGCGAGACGGTGGGCCATTATTTGGATTTGCGTTCGAAAGCTAATAAGGACAAGAAGATAGCTGTTTATTATTTCAAAGGGCCTGGTTCGGCGGCCTTGACGGCGGCGGGTTTGGAGGTTCTGCCCTCCCTGTACCGTTTCCTCTGCGCCTTGCGCGATGCCGGTTATGATTTGACGGGCTTGCCTGCCAGCGAAAAAGAGTTCGAGGACATAGTGATGGAGCAGGGGCCGGTCTTCAACAGCTATGCGGAAGGGAACCGCGACCGCTACCTGGCATCGGGCTATCCGCAATGGGTCAAGGCGTCGGATCTCGACGGCTGGCTGAAACGGGATTTGCTGCCCTCTTCTTATCAGGCTTTGACCGAACGGTACGGGCCGGTTCCGGGCGATTATTATACCCGTCAGACCGAGGACGGGCCGGAGATAGCCGTGACCCGGATCCGCTTCGGTAACGTGGTGCTGTTGCCTCAGCCGGTGCAGGGTACGGGCGAAAATTCCTTCCAGATGGTGCATGGCTCCAATCCGCTGCCACCTTATCCCTATATCGCGGCTTATTTCTGGACCCGTTGCGGTTTCAAGGCCGATGCGATGGTGCATTTCGGCACGCATGGTTCGCTCGAGTTCATCCCGGGCAAGCAGGTGGCCCTGGGTTCGGAGGACTGGAGCGACCTTCTGGTGGGCGATGTGCCGCATTTCTATTTCTACACGATAGCCGATGTGGGCGAGGGCATGATAGCCAAAAGGCGTTCGTACGCGGTGACGATGACCTATCTCAATCCGCCTTTCATGGAGAGCGGGCTGAACGACCAGGTGGAAGGCTTGCAGGAAAAGATCCGGGCTTATTTCTCGCAAAAGGACGAGGAGAAGGATTTGACCTCCCTGAATCTGCAAATCAAGGAAAAGGCGGTTTCGATGGGCTTGCACCGGGATTTGGAGTTGGATAGCAACCTGCAACAGCCTTATAGCGATGAGGATATACAGGAGATAGACAATTTTGCCACCGAATTGGTACAGGAAAAGATTGGCGGCGGCTTATATACCTTGGGCGTGCCATTTGCAGAGGACAAGATTCTGAGTTCGGTGCGTCTGATGTCGAAGGATCCGGTAGCATTCAATTTGGCGGAAGTGGACATAGCCAAGGGCAAGGTGAAACGAGGACAGTTGAAAAACCAATCGTGGTTCGCTTCGCGGTATTACAAACCGGCGGAAACGGCGGTGGAGAAACTCTTGCGGAATCCGAAGACCGATATCCGGGATTTGATTCTGGGTATGGGCGTGGCTGCGGAAGATTACGCGCTGGCTTGCCAGTGGGAAGAGACAAAGGTGATGCAGGCCAGGATGAAAGCGGCTTCGGCCAAGGATTTCGAGTCGATGGATGCGGCTTCCGGGGCGAGCAGGACAGCCGTTGACGGACAACGGAGGCTGAGCGCCCGACAGGTTGAGCTCGCCAAGGCGGTGAGCAATCTGAAAGCGGTCTTGGGAAAAGTGAATTTCTACCGGGAAGCTTTGCACGACAGTCCCGAGGCGGAGATGGCCTCGATGCTGAATGCACTGGAGGGAGGCTATGTGCCGCCTACTTCGGGCGGGGATTTCTTAGCCAATCCGTCGGCCTTGCCTACGGGACGGAACCTGTATGCAATCAATGCCGAGACTACCCCGAGCGCGACGGCTTGGGAGAAAGGCAAGAAGATGGCGGAGGAGATGCTGGCCGATTATGCCAAGAATCATGGCGAACTGCCGTCGAAGGTGAGCTTCACGCTTTGGTCGGGCAGTTTCATCGAGAGCGAGGGTGCGACTTTGGCGCAGATTCTTTACCTGTTGGGGGTTGAGCCGGTCCGCGACCGTTTCGGGCGGGTGCTCGACATACGTCTGATTCCGGAAGAGGAATTGGGTCGTCCCCGCGTGGATGTGGTGGTGCAGACCTCCGGCCAGTTCCGCGATTTGGCAGCTTCCCGTCTGGAACTGCTGCAACGGGCTATCGTTCTGGCATCGCAGGCATCCGACAAGGGCAGGAATCCGGTGGCGGAAGGGAATCTGGCGGCGGAGAAGGTCTTGTTGCAGAAAGGCTACAGTCCGCAGGAGGCGCGTGAATTGTCCACGACCCGTGTTTTCGGCGGCATCAACGGCATGAGCGGGACGGGTATCACCGGCATGGTGCAGGCCGGCGACCGCTGGGAAAAGGAGTCGGAGATTTCGGATACCTACCTGCATAACATGGGGGCGATGTACGGTTCTTCTTCGGATTGGGGAGACTTCAAGGAAGGTGTGTTCGAAGCCGCCTTGCAGAATACCGATGTGGTGGTCCAGCCGCGGCAGAGCAATACATGGGGCGCATTGAGCTTGGATCATGTCTATGAGTTCATGGGCGGTCTTACCTTGACGGTCCGCAACGTGACGGGCAAGGATCCGGACAATTACTTCAACGATTTGCGCAACCGTTACCATGCCCGGGTGCAGGATTTGCGTTCGGCTATCGGGGTGGAAGCCAGGACGACCTTCTTCAATCCGCGATACATCAAGGAACAGATGAAAGGGGGCGCCAGTTCGGCCGCCGGGATCTCCGACTTGGTGATGAATACCTACGGCTGGAACGTGATGAAGCCTTCGGTCATCGACGACCGGATGTGGGATGAGATTTACGAGGTGTACGTGCAGGACGTGAACCGTCTCGGGGTCCGCGATTTCTTCGAGTCGGAGAACCCGGCGGCCTTGCAGGAGATGACGGCGGTGATGCTGGAAACGGCTCGCAAGGGTTATTGGGAGGCCTCCCCGGAACAACTGGCGAACCTGGCCGAGGTCCATGCCGAGTTAGTGGACGAGTTCGGGGCTTGCTGCAATGGTTTCACTTGCGGGAACGCGCTGTTGAAGGATTTCGTGGCGCGGAATCTGACGCAGGAGAAGGCTTCGCAGTATCGTTCCGATGTGCGCAAGGCCTTGAACGCGGAACCGCTTCCGGACGGACAGCGTTCGGTGGTTCTGGAAAAGGAGCAGGTTCGGAATGCGGCGGGCGATGCCGTTTCGGTGGATACGACCCGGCTTGTCTTGGTGGTGTTCGGGGTGATGGCTTTGCTGGCAGTGGCCATATCGGTGTTTGTGATAATCAAGCGGAAGCGTGCGTGATGGAAAATGTGCTTTTGATAATGACCTTGCTTTGCTTGCTGGCGGGCGTCTTCAAGAACAGTCTGGCTCCGGGCCGGTATTACCCTTTGGTGTTTGCCGTCCTCTGCGCTGCGGCGGTGTGGTTCAGCGGAAGGTACGCGGTGCGGGTGAACAAGCTTTCGGTGTCCGAGGCCTTGGAGGATTTCAAGGTGATGCAGGATGTGAACATTGTGGTCACATTGCATTTGTTGCTGATTTTGGGCTTTGCCGCATCCAAGCTCAAGAAGGTGTTCGGCCTGGCTCGGCCGTGGTATCTGCGGATGCTGGAATACCTGCCGGCTTTGCTGGTATTGCCTGCCTTCTTTTACTTGTACCTGAGCCTGTTGTTCTCTTTCGTCGGAGTTCCGTTTGGCTGGATGGGCGGTATCCTGTCGGTTCTGGCTTTGCTGCTGGTGGGCGGCGGGGCGTACTTGTTGCGGATGGCGGTGCCGGAAGAAGAACTTCGGGTGGAGCTTTTGCTGATGATGGAGTTCCTGCTGTTTGTCCTGATGCTTTGCAGCACGATTTTCCATCCGGCGGCGATTGTCTTTAGCCCTGAGACCCGGGTGGACTGGGCTTCGCTGGTGTACACGGCTTTGGTAATCGTGGTGTTGTTCGGCTTCGGCTTTGCCTGGCGTGTATGGCGGCAGCGGCGAAGCGCATGACCGACCTGACCGAGGGTCGCAACGAAGCCTGAGCCGAAATGTAAAAAGGATTAATAATCGGAGGCATCCATCTGCTCGGATTAAAATTATTTATAAAGAGCAGATGCGAGGCGTCGAGCCGAAGGGCAGGGAGGGAGTGTGCTTTTGCACATGACCGACCTGACCGAGGGTCGCAACAAAGCAGATGCCTTTATAAATAATTTTAATTATATGGATACGATTTCAAACGTAATGTTCTGGCTCTCCAACGGCTTCCTCATCCCGGTAGTCGTTGGCTTGTTGTTCTTCTTTGTCTGGAGCGTGCTGCTCTTGGGCGGGTTCGTGTCGCGTTATGTGCAGCGGGCCCGGCTGGAAAAGGAATTGGCTTCGCTTCTGGAGGACATGGACAAGACCAAGGTGGCGCAGTTGCAGCTGCCGGAGGCCTTGTCCAAGACCCGCTTCGGGCAGTGCATGAGCCGGATAACCGCTTCGACGTATAGCGAAGCCGCTGTAGGCAAGTTGATTTCGGAATACGAGCTTTCCTGTAGCAAGGAACTGAACCAGGCCAAGATTTTGGTCAAGTTCGGGCCGATTCTTGGCCTGATGGGGACGCTTATCCCGATGGGTCCTGCCTTGGCGGGACTTTCCACAGGCGACATCGCTTCGATGGCCTACAACATGCAGGTGGCTTTTGCGACCACGGTGCTGGGGCTTTTTGCCGGAGCGGTGGGCTTTGTCCTCTATCAGAGCAAGCAGCGCTGGGCGCAGAAGGATTTGGTCCGCTTGGATTTTGTGGCCGGATTGAAAAAGGAAGCCGTTGCTTGAGAAATAGCTGGAATTGAAAATAGCCGGAATGCCGGGTCGATGCCGGGGAAATGTCTGGCAAAACCTCTGTGCCGGCACAGCTTCTCCGGTTCAGGCTTGAACCAGGGTGTCGGTGGGTACCAGATGCAGAGGGTGTACCTGCCCGGCTTTGTTTCCGCTGCCATCAGGCTCTGGTAGCCGCCAGGGGGTGATGGAGGGCAGATTGGAAGCTGGCATGTCCCGCCGTAAATCCGACAGCCAACCGGGCTTTGATGGAAAGCTTAAAAAAAATAGAAAAATGCGAAGGAGAATCATAGACGACAACGAGGATCAGGATCCGATGTCGATGCTGTCGAACCTTTTCGATGTGGCGATGGTGTTCGCGGTGGCCTTGATGGTGGCTCTGGTTTTCAAATTCAACATGACGGAGATTTTCAGTCAGGAGGATTACACCATTGTGAAGAATCCCGGCAAGGAGAACATGGAAATCATCACCAAGGAAGGGCAGACGATAAACAAGTACAAGCCCTCGGAGGACCAGAGCGCCCAAGGCAAGAAGGGCAAGCGGGTCGGCGTGGCCTACCAGCTGGAGAACGGTGAAATCATCTACGTGCCGGAATAAGCCGGGACGGCCAAGGTATTTGTCCATTGTTTCGTGCCATTCTGGCAGGCAAAGGGCGTTCTGGCAGACAAAAGGCTCTTTTGCACGGAATTTGATAGGTAAACTTCTTGTTTGGCGGTGGATGCCAAGAGGAGCAGCCGGTTTGCAAGACAGCGGAATTTAACTCCTTTTGGTTCGCCTTCAAAGAAAAAAAGATATAAAAACACCTAAAAACAATTATTGTCATGACGATTTCAAAGAAACTCGAAAAAGCGATTAACGAACAGATTACGGCTGAAATGTGGTCGGCTAACTTGTATATGGCCATGTCTTTCTTCTGCGAAAAGGAAGGCTTCAGCGGCTTTGGCAACTGGCTGAAAAAGCAGTCGAACGAGGAAATTTCCCATGCGTACATGATGGCCGATTTCCTGATCAAGCGCGGCGGTACGGCCAAGATGGGCAAGATTGACGAAGTTCCCGGCACGTGGAAGAAGCCTATCGATATGTTCAAGAATGTCTATGATCATGAATGCAAGGTTTCTGAAATGATTAACAAGCTGTTGGATTTGTCGATTGAGGAAAACGACAAGGCGGCGCAGGATTTCTTCTGGCAGTTTGTCCGCGAACAGGTGGAAGAAGAAGCGACGGCTTCGGATATTGTTTCCAAGATTGAAAAATTCGGGGATTCGGCTTTGTTCATGCTCGATTCCAAATTGGGCGAGCGTCAATAATCATTTAATTATCAATCTATTGTGCTTTATTTCAGATAAGTGGGAGAAAAGCCTTTTTTCGGGCAGAAGCAGCTCGGAGAAAGGCTTTTCTTCTATGAGGAAAATTTGTTGACGGGGAGAAAATTGGCTATATTTGTCCAAAATTTAATTCCGCTGCTGTCGTGGATGGGCAAAGGTGGGGGACCTTGCCGGGAAGCGCAGAACAGGGGTGGCCGCGCTGCCTAGGGAGTGCGGCTTTTTTGTTTCAGGATTTACTGTTTTTGTCGGGGCATTGGATATTGGCGTTGTCTTGGGGTGTCGAAAATCGGCAAGGCATCGCGCGGATGCGTATTGGATGTTGTCTTCTTGGGTCGATTCGGGGTGTTTCTGTGGGGGTTGTTGAGCGAGGCCATGTGATGATTATAGGGATGAGGTGTTTCTGCGTTGATGTGGGGATATTTCTTTCTGTCTCTGTTTTGCGGAATTTTTGTAAATTTGTCGATTGTGTGATTCTATGGAATGCGTCTCTGCACAGGTGCGATGGGCTCTGCGTAGGGCGTTTTTGTGCCTTGAAGGCAGGTAGGACCAAACATAGCAAAAAAAGATGATGGATAGAATTGAATATTTGAGAAAACAGGTTCGCGACATTCCCGATTTCCCGATACCGGGGATTCTTTTCCGGGATTTGACCACTTTGTTCAAGGATCCTCGTTCGGTGGAAGTGACTACCGATTTGTTGGTGCAGCGTTATGCCGGCAAGGGGATTACCAAAGTTCTTGGAATTGAATCGCGAGGTTTTATTTTTGGCAGTATTTTGGCGTATAAGCTGAATGCCGGTTTTGTGCCTATCCGTAAGAAGGGCAAGCTGCCTGCCGAGAAAGTGGTTTCGACCTATCAGCTGGAATACGGCGAGGACAGCATTGAGATGCACAAGGATGCTTTGGTTCCCGGCGATCGGATTTTGTTGCACGATGATTTGCTGGCAACGGGCGGGACCACGGTGGCGGCGCTCAACTTGATCAAGCAATTGGGCAATTTCGATATTTCGATTTGCTTTTTGATCGAACTGGCCGAACTTGGCGGACGGAAGAAGATAGGCCCGGATTACGATGTTTTTTCCTTGCTGTCGTATTAGGCAGCAGGAGGTTGCGTTGAAGAGGCCCGCGTAAGATGCTCGCTCGTTAAGAAGTCCGCTCGTTCGTGCCATTGAGCCTGTTGCGGCAGTTTTTTTTGCCTGTTGCGGCAGGTTGTTTTGGATGAGATTGATTTTGGTAGAGAAGCGGCGATGGGTGGACTGGAGGATGTTGGTTTCGTCTGATAGGAAGGTGGGGACGTGGAACATCAAGAGGGATGGGTAAATGCATTAACAAGTAATAAAATATTGAATTTATGGAAAAGAAAAATCCTCCTTATTCGGTAGCTGCCTTGGTATTGGGCATCTGCTCGATTGTTTTCAGCTGCGCTTTTGTCGGCTTGATTTGCGGTATTATCGGCTTGGTCTTGTCGGGTAACGGTTTCAAGGCTTATAGGCTTAATCCGGATGACTATTCGGGTACCGGAATGTTGCAGGCAGGCAAGATTACCTCGATTATCGGGGTGGTTCTAGGTGCGCTTTATGTTGTGTATGCCATCGTTCTTGTTGGCATTATCGGCACTGGATTCACTCTGTTGCCCTTCTTGGAGGGTTGCTAAGAGCTGAGCGCATAGGAACTCCTTTTTCCCGCATCCTGTGCAGATTTTTTATGTTTCACCTTGTCCTTGGGTTTGCAGGCTGGGGGCAAGGTGCTTTTTTTTAGGGATTGTTTTTACGGGGATGCCGATGACGGGGATGGATTTTGGTTCGGACTCGTTGGAGTATTTGTAGGCGGACAAGGTATTTTTGTATAAGGACTGATTGTAGGAGGCTTTGATGGATTCGCTTTCTTGTTCGGTGGACTCACTTTCTTGGATGTTGCCCTGCCAGTTCCAGCAGGCTTTCGGAATAGCTTGCCCGGGATGCGGTCTGCAACGCGCCCTTTGGGCTTTGTGGCAAGGCAGAATAGGGGAGTCGTTTCTTTCCTATCCTGCCTTGTTGCCGTTTTTATGCGTTTTGCTGCTGGCTTTGGTCTGCGTCTTCCGGCCTCGTAGGTTCTGGCGCAGGCTGCTTCTCTTTTTTGCTTATCTGACTTTGTTTCTTGTCTTGATTCATTGGGTGTACATGCTGTGCAATCCGTGAACGGGTAACGCAATCCGAGCCGCTTGCCGGAGTTTTCATTGAGTGTGCTTGTGGTCACTCCGGAAACGGCGCATTCAACCTTTGGTTTTTGGGGCTTGGCGGCGGTATATGGTAGCTGCTGAAATCAAGTACGGTGCCAAGACGGCGACCGCTTCCGTGAGTTGACGGCGGTATAGGGGAGACGCTGAAATCTTATCGATGAAGTGTTTTTGGTACGCTTATGGCTTTGGCATCGATGGATTCAAGCTTCTTCAGATAGAGGATGAATACATCGGTCGGGTTGCGCCGGGCCGGGTCGGTCTTGGCAAACGCTTCATCGCGGTTCCGGAATACTTCGGTGGGGTATCCGTCGCCGCCCGATGAGAGGAAATTCTCGGTTACAATAATATAATTTCCAGTGTCTTGAATAGGGATCCGCTGCCCGTTCCCCGTATATACAATGCTTTGGATTCGGTCTTGGGCATCGAGCGTTATTTCCATGTCATGGTATTGCAGCCAGCCTAAGTCTCGGTTGATGCCGTACTGGAAAAGTTGCCGTACTTGCTGTCCGTTGAGGTGGAAGGCATTCAGCACCCCGCCGAAAGGGATGATGTTGCCTGCTTGCAGCTTGTTGACCGGACCTTCGGGAAGGATGGTCCGGATGGCTCCGTAGTTGCAGACCCCGATGACTATCTTGTTGCTGTCCTGGGGCTTGGCTTGCAGGTAGCAATCTTGGTAGGATTGGGTCACGAGCGAACCTAAGCGGCAGAATCCGCTGCCGGGAATCAGGTCTTCGGGGTTCATTGCCTGCTGGTTCTGGCAAATCACGTTCTGGAATCCGTATTGGGGATCGTTCAGGTATTGGTTCACGATTCTTTGGATGTTCGGGTCTTCGTTTTGGCTGGGATCCATCAGGTGGGCACCGAGGAAACGGCTCTGGATGTGTCCTTTCCTGTCCCGGCTTATTTCGTATTGCAGCAGGGCTAATTTCCGTCCGTAGTTCCGGGCTTGGACTATCGGCATGCTGTCTTTCAGTCCGCAGACTATTTTGTGGGAATGGCCGGAGATGATGCCGTCTATGCCTTCGATCCGGCTCAGTCCGTCGGTTCCGGCATCGGTGAAGATGATTCGGCCGTCTTGGTTATCGGTGCCGATATGCGCCAGGAGGATGTGGATTTCGGCGCTGTCTTGCAGCTGTTCGGCTATCTGCGCGGCTACCGGGACGGGGTCGGCAAAGTCCAGGTCTTTGACTATTTCGGGCAGGGCTGCAGTCTTGGTTTCTTGGGTGCTGAGCCCGATGAACGCGATGCGTGCCGGGGTACCGTTGCGCAGGGTGTCGTGTTTGATGGCGTAGGGGATGGCCCAGCCGGGGCGGAGCCTTGCGGGGTTGCCAGCGGCTGGGGCTGGTGTTGGGGTCGATGCCGAAGTATTGGTGGATGCCGGTTGGGGCGCGGCGTTCGACATGGATTGGGACGCGGCATCTGAGGATGGATAATAGAAGATGTTGGCGGCTATGTATCGGGTCGGTCCCCATTGGAGCCGTTCTGCCATGGCGGGAATGCCCCAATCGAACTCATGGTTGCCGATGGCGGAGTATTCCACCTGGCAGGCTTCGAAGAATTCCTTCAAGGGTCTGCCTTGGGTGATTCGGGGAAAGTACCCGCCGCTGTAGTTGTCGCCTCCGGCTACTACAATCACATTAGGGTACTCTTGTCGTATCTGCTGGATGGTGGCGGTCAGCCGTGCGGCGCCCGGCACATCGCCTTCTTCCTGGAACGCTCCGTGGAAATCGTTGAACGAGACGATGGTCAGGGTGTCTTTTGTTGCTTTGGGCCGTTTGGCTTTGGCTTGTTGCGGCAAGACTCCGAGCGCGAACGCAAAGGCAAGGATGGAAAGGCTGAATTTAGTGTTCATGGTCTTATTTGTAATGGTCTGCAAAGATAGAGCAAGCCGAGCGCAGAGCCGAACGGAGTTCGAGCTATGCTGAGGCGCAGCCTATCTTCGAGACGAAGTCTGCAAAGATAGAGCAAGCCGAACGTGCTGTCAAGGGGGAAGTGTTAAATTGCACCGGTAAGTTGCGGTGAGGGGGTACGCTTGTGGCTAGAAAACAATACCTTTTACTGCGATGAAGATTGAGGATATGATAACCACTGTAGCTATTACCTGGTTATGTCTATCACCCTCGGATAAAAGAAAAGCGAGTCCGTGGACCCGCCTTTAGTGTTTTCACAACGGAATAATCCTTATTGTGAATTGCTTCAAACTAATGCAAAGGTACGGTTTTTTGTTTAAAAACAAAGTATATTCAAAAAAATCGTATATTTGTTAGTTGTCAATCGGTTAAACAAAAGACATCTTTTGGAGGGCCGGATATTCAAATAAAATACAAATACTGACTGGAAAAATCGCAAATCATGAAGAAAATATTAGGCTTGGACTTGGGGACCACTTCGATAGGTTGGGCTGTGGTAAATGAGGCGGAAACGGCTACAGAACAGTCATCCATTATAGATTTAGGTGTACGAATCGTTCCTTTGACGGTAGATGAACAAGGGAATTTTGAGAAAGGGAAAGCGATAACTACCAATGCAGACAGGACGTTGAAGAGAAGCATGCGCAGGAATCTTTTTCGCTATAGGCTGAGGAGAGATGCCTTGATTCGGTTGTTGCAAGAACAAGGATGGATAACATCGCAAACGGTTTTAGCTGAAAAAGGAAATGCTACGACCTTCCAAACGATACGTTTGCGGGCTAAAGCTGCCACAGAAGAAGTGTCTTTGGAGGAATTCGCTCGCATCTTATTGATGATAAATAAGAAGAGAGGGTATAAGAGCAATCGGAAAACAGATAAATCGGAAGCCGAGGAGGGGTCTTTGGTAGATTCCATGTCGGTTGCACAGGAACTTTTTGATAAGGGGTTGACGCCTGGTGAATATGCAAACGACTTGCTTCAAAAGGGGAAGACCTTAATTCCGGATTTCTATCGTTCTGATTTGGAGTCGGAATTTGAAAAAGTTTGGTTTGTGCAATCGGCATTTTATCCGGATTTGCTGACGGCGGAATTGAAAGAAACCTTGAAAGGGAAGACGGAAGCCCAGACTTGGATCCTTTGCCAGAAAGCCTTTGCTATTGTTGGAGAGAAACGCAAGGGAACTCGACAGGAACTGTTGAAGGAGAATTATGCTTGGAGGGCGGAAGCAGTGAAGAATAAGGTTTCTTTGGAACAACTGGCTGTGGTATTACAGAAAATCAATGCGCAATTGAAGAATGTCAGCGGTTACTTGGGAAAAATCAGCGACCGTAGCAAGGAACTCTTTTTTAAGAACCAGACTATTGGTCAGTATCAATGGGAATGTTTGCAGAAGAATCCTCATTATAGCTTTAAGAATCAAGTCTTTTATCGGAGGGATTATTGGGATGAATTTGAAAAATTGTGGGAGGTTCAGTCCCATTTTCATCCTGAGTTGACTCCAGAATTGAGAAGGCGTTTGCGTGATTCGGTGATATTCTATCAACGGCCTTTGCGGAGTCAGAAGAGTTTGATTTCTGTTTGCGAGTTGGAGGGTCGGACGATAAAGATAATGGTAGATGGAAAAGTAAAGCAGAAGACGGTCGGACCTAAGGTATGTCCGAAATCTTCGCCTCTGTACCAAGAGTTCAAAATTTGGCAAGTTCTCAATAATTTAACGGTGAATGGCCGGTTTTTGGAACAAGAGCAGAAAGATTTGCTGTTTAAAGAGTTGAATATAAAAGAAAAGTTGAAGAAAACAGAAATTCTGAAATTGTTGTATCCGAAAGCTAAAGGCATAGAACTGAATTATGCGGAAGTGGAGGGCAATCGGACACAAGCGGCACTTTTTAAGGCGTATGCGAAAATTGTAGAAGCCACAGGACATGGTGATTGCGATTTGGCAAAGATGGATGCCGATGCGATTATGGGCAAAGTGGAGCCTGTCTTTTCTGCTTTTGGATATAATACAGGGATTCTACATTTTGATGCGGAAGCAGGGTTGGATTTGGATGCGAAAAAACAATCTTCTGATAAAGCGGAATTTTCGCGGCAGAAATCCGAGGACAAGGCATTCGAACAGCAGCCATTGTATAGGTTGTGGCATTTGTTGTATTCCTTTGAGGGTGATAATTCCAAGACGGGCAACGATAAACTGATTCAAAAGATAGCGGAATTGGTTGGATGCGAGCCAGAATATGCTAAATATATTGCGTCCATTTCTTTCCCGGATGATTATGGTTCGTTGAGTACAAAAGCGATGCGGCGTATTTTGCCTTATATGAAAGAAGGGCATACCTATAGTTTGGCATGTGAATACGCGGGATACCGACACTCCAAGCGTTCTCTTACCAAAGAGGAAATAGAGAACAAGGTTTTAAAAGATCATCTGGAACTTTTGCCTCGCAATAGCTTGCGCAATCCTGTGGTGGAAAAGATTCTGAACCAGATGGTGCATGTGGTGAATGGAGTGGTTGATAAGTATGGCAGGTTGGATGAAATCAGGGTGGAATTGGCGAGGGAATTGAAGAAAAGTGCCAAAGAGAGGGAGTCTTTAAGTTCTCGTATAGGCGAGTCTGCAAAGCGGCATGAACAAATCCGGGAGATTTTGGAAAGAGATTTTGGCATCAAAAATCCAAGCCGGAATGATATTATACGGTACAAGTTGTATGAGGAACTTAAGGATAATGGATACAAGACGTTGTACTCTGGTACTTATGTGCCAAAAGAACAGCTTTTCTCTCCGGCTTTTGATATAGAGCATATTATTCCTCAGGCTAAGTTGTTTGATGATTCATTTTCAAATAAGACATTGGAATCTAAGCAAATTAATATAGAGAAGGGGCATATGACGGCTCGTGATTTCATTGAAAAGAAATATGGTGATGATGGCTTGGAAAAATATAAGGCAAAAGTGGATTCTTTATTAGCGAGCGGTGCAATTAGCAAGACCAAGCGTGCGCATTTATTAATGGCTGAGAGCGAGATTCCCGAAGATTTTATTGCAAGAGATTTGCGAGAGACGCAATATATTGCCAAGAAAGCTAAAGAAATGTTGGAAGAAATTGTGAAGACGGTGGTTTCAACCAGTGGAGCGATTACAGAGCGTTTGCGTGAGGATTGGCAGTTGGTGAATGTGATGCAAGAATTGAATTGGGATAAGTATGATGCTTTAGGGCAGACAGAAGTTATAGAACGGCGTTTGGGGCAAAAGGTTCACAAAATCAAGGATTGGAGCAAGCGGAATGACCATCGTCATCATGCGATGGATGCGTTGACAGTGGCGTTTACAAAACAGACTTATATCCAATATTTGAATCATCTTAATGCTCGGATTCAGAAAGATATCGATGATTCTTGTCCGGACTTGCGGGCTATTGATTGGTCCATATTGCCTAAGGAAGATTATCCGGTAGTTATTCGTTGGATTCAAAAAACGCAATTGTATAAGGACAAAGAGGGCCGTTATCGTTTTAACCCGCCGATGCCCTTGGATATGTTCAGGCAAGAAGCCAAGCGGCATTTGTCGAAAGTTTTGATTTCAATCAAGGCCAAGAACAAGGTGGCCACCCGGAATGTAAATAAGACTAAGAAGGCGGGCGGTTTCAATAAGAAAGTGCAGTTAACCCCGAGAGGGCAATTGCATAATGAGACTATATATGGTTCAATGCAGCGGTATGAGTCAAAACTGGAAAAAGTTGGGGGAACTTTTGATGTTGCAAAGATTCAGACCGTGGCCAGTCCGATTTATAGAGCAGCATTGATGGATCGATTGCAACAATTTGGAGGTGATGCCAAAAAGGCTTTTACCGGCAAGAACAGTTTGGATAAGAATCCTGTGTTTGTTGACGAGATGCACACACGGCAAGTGCCGGTTTCTGTCAAGACAGTGAGATTGGTGTCGGTTTATACGGTACGGAAGGAAATTTCTCCTGATTTGAAAGTAGAAAAGGTGGTTGATCCGCATATTCGGGCATTGTTGCAGGAAAGATTGAAATCGTTTGGCGGCGATGCCAAGAAGGCATTCAGCAATTTGGATGAAAATCCGATTTGGCTGAACAAGGAGAAGGGAATCTGCATAAAAAGAGTGCGTATAACCGGTGTCAATGTTGCAACCGCTTTGCATGACAAACGGGATATGCAGGGGCGGCTGTTATTGGATGGAGAGGGAAATACTATGCCTGTGGATTATGTCAGCACGTCAAACAATCACCATGTGGCCATTTTTCGGGATGCGGAAGGAAATTGCCAGGAACATATTGTTTCGTTCTTCGAGGCTATGGATAGGATTCGTCAGGGATTGCCAGTGGTTGATAAGGACTATAATAAGGATAAAGGCTGGGCATTTCTGTTCACAATGAAACAGAACGAGTATTTTGTGTTTCCAGATACTCAGACAGGGTTTGACCCACAAGATATGGATTTGACTAATCCTGCGAATTATGAATTGATTAGCCCGCATTTGTTCCGGGTGCAGAAATTGACTACAAAATATTATGTGTTCCGTCATCATTTAGAAACTACGGTAGAGGATGTGAATGCTTTGCGTGATGTGACGTGGAAGAGAATACAATCTTTGGGATCCATAGACCAAATAGTTAAGGTTCGGGTTAATCATATTGGTCAAATCGTAGCAGTAGGAGAGTATTAGCATGATTAAGAAAACCCTTTATTTTGGCAATCCGGCTTATTTGTCATTGCGGTTGGGGCAGTTGGTTATCCGTTTGACTAAAGAGGATGATGAGTTGGATCCGTCTGCCGTTGTCCGGACTATCCCGATTGAAGATATTGGAGTTGTGGTATTGGATCATAAGCAAATCACAATTACTCAGGCCTTGATGGAAAGTCTGCTGGATAACAATTGTGCATTGGTTACTTGTGGTTCCAATCATCTGCCAGTAGGATTGATGTTGCCCTTATACGGGAATACTGTTCAAAATGAACGGTTTAGGCAACAGTTGGATGCTTCCGTGCCTTTAAAAAAGCAATTATGGCAGCAGACCATACAAGGCAAGATTGCTAATCAGGCTGCTGTTTTGGAAAGAGTGACCGGTCGGAAGCATCCAAATATGCTGGCGTGGGTTTCTGGGGTCAAGAGCGGGGATTCGGAGAATTTAGAGGCTCGTGCTGCGGCTTATTATTGGAAAAATGTTTTTCCGGACAATCCGGAATTTGTCAGGGGGCGGGACGAGGGGGATGTTAATGTTTTTCTCAATTACGGTTATGCCATTCTTCGGGCTGTCATTGCAAGGGCATTGGTTTCTTCTGGATTGTTGCCGACATTGGGGATACATCATCATAATCGTTACAATGCCTATTGCTTGGCAGATGATATTATGGAGCCGTATCGACCATATGTGGATAGTCATGTATATGCGTTGAGCAGAAATTTGGAAAGTTTTGAGTTGACGACCCAACAGAAGGCAAAGTTGCTGGAGATTCCGGCTTTGGAGGTAACTATTAATGGGAAACGAAGCCCGTTGATGGTGGCGGCATCCTATACGGCAGCTTCTTTGGCTAGATGCTTTACTGGGGAATCTCGAAAAGTGCTGTATCCGGAGATGTGATTCGGCAGTGGGGCTGCTTTGTGGGATTTGTTTGTGTGCGTATGAAAGATAGAATCAGTGAATATAGGGTTATGTGGGTACTTGTATTCTTTGATTTGCCTACCGATACCAAAAAGGAAAGGAAAGTGGCGGCTGATTTCCGTAAGGCTTTGCTGCAGGATGGCTTCGTTATGTTTCAGTTCTCTATTTATATAAGGCATTGCCCCAGTGTGGAGAATGCAGCGGTACATATCAAGAGGGTAAAATCGCTGTTGCCTAAAGTGGGCCATGTGGGTATCATGTCCATTACAGACAAGCAGTTTGGGGCAATGGAGCTTTTCTTTGGTCAAGAGGCACAGGAGTTGCCGGTTGAGAATGTACAGTTAGAGTTGTTTTGATTTTCTTTTGTCTGCTAAGGGTTATCGTTGCCGATTCCGTTGGATTGCAGAAACAGGCTGTCATAAAACAAAAAATCCGATGGTGACATCGGATTTTTTAATTCTGAAACAGTTGTTAAAATTTTGAATTTCTGCTTTTTGCTTTGATTCTGCTGTTTCAGCAGGTCAAAATTAAATAGTTTGAAAGCAATTCACAACTCGTTGCGCTTTCGACATGGCATAGTACTCGCTGTTTCAGCAGGTCAAAATTAAATAGTTTGAAAGCAATTCACAACAAGCTGCCTTGTCTTGTCCGCAGTGGATTGGCTGTTTCAGCAGGTCAAAATTAAATAGTTTGAAAGCAATTCACAACGGTGAAGGCAAATAGCCCGAAATCCTCTATGCTGTTTCAGCAGGTCAAAATTAAATAGTTTGAAAGCAATTCACAACATCACGTGCGATTTCGTCTCCATTCCATTGCTGTTTCAGCAGGTCAAAATTAAATAGTTTGAAAGCAATTCACAACGCGTCCCACGCGGGTATCTCCCAGGTTTGGGCTGTTTCAGCAGGTCAAAATTAAATAGTTTGAAAGCAATTCACAACAGGATTAGTGAATTAGTGTCTTTTAATACTGCTGTTTCAGCAGGTCAAAATTAAATAGTTTGAAAGCAATTCACAACCAATCCGAGTTCTGCACTTAATCGTGTTTGGCTGTTTCAGCAGGTCAAAATTAAATAGTTTGAAAGCAATTCACAACGAGAATTGCTAATTCATGTAGTACTTTATCGCTGTTTCAGCAGGTCAAAATTAAATAGTTTGAAAGCAATTCACAACGGAAGTCGCACTTTGTTCATGTTCATGCCGGCTGTTTCAGCAGGTCAAAATTAAATAGTTTGAAAGCAATTCACAACGGCAGTCGCACTTTGTTCATGTTCATGCCGCTGTTTCAGCAGGTCAAAATTAAATAGTTTGAAAGCAATTCACAACCGCCGCCTCGTTCGCCGCTTCCGTGGCCGTGCTGTTTCAGCAGGTCAAAATTAAATAGTTTGAAAGCAATTCACAACACTTCCTTATTTAATCAAGCCTTTTATAAAGCTGTTTCAGCAGGTCAAAATTAAATAGTTTGAAAGCAATTCACAACGCGCTTCGTTTTTCAATTTCTGCAACGTGCGCTGTTTCAGCAGGTCAAAATTAAATAGTTTGAAAGCAATTCACAACCTTCGCCATTGATTCGTTTAATCTAACGGTGCTGTTTCAGCAGGTCAAAATTAAATAGTTTGAAAGCAATTCACAACTTGCTTTGGCGCGTTTGCATTCCATGCATTGCTGTTTCAGCAGGTCAAAATTAAATAGTTTGAAAGCAATTCACAACTCGTAGTCTTCGCCCTTTTCAGTTACAAGCGCTGTTTCAGCAGGTCAAAATTAAATAGTTTGAAAGCAATTCACAACGGTTCTGTGGTCTTTTCGATTTTGTTGGCGGCTGTTTCAGCAGGTCAAAATTAAATAGTTTGAAAGCAATTCACAACCCGGCACGTATGTATGGGAAGGGCAAGAGGCTGTTTCAGCAGGTCAAAATTAAATAGTTTGAAAGCAATTCACAACTTGTGCAGCAAACCTTGGTATAGTCTGATTGCTGTTTCAGCAGGTCAAAATTAAATAGTTTGAAAGCAATTCACAACCAAAATCTTGGCATCTTTTTGCCTGTGTGGGCTGTTTCAGCAGGTCAAAATTAAATAGTTTGAAAGCAATTCACAACTATCATAATATTTCATTGTATCGGGTTATCGCTGTTTCAGCAGGTCAAAATTAAATAGTTTGAAAGCAATTCACAACACTGGGACGCGTAGACGCATTCAAGCAGGGCTGTTTCAGCAGGTCAAAATTAAATAGTTTGAAAGCAATTCACAACTTTAGTCGCCTTGTACTTAGGATTCGGAAGCTGTTTCAGCAGGTCAAAATTAAATAGTTTGAAAGCAATTCACAACTGCGCGAGCGCGTTGGATAATGCGCGTTGGCTGTTTCAGCAGGTCAAAATTAAATAGTTTGAAAGCAATTCACAACTATTTTTGACTTCTTTTTCTCCTTGAAGAGGCTGTTTCAGCAGGTCAAAATTAAATAGTTTGAAAGCAATTCACAACTTGTGCAGCAAA
>JADIMZ010000121.1 GCA_017694335.1 Candidatus Pullibacteroides excrementavium | reverse complement strand
CTGCCGGGCGTCATCGCGGCCCTGACCCCGCTGCCGGTCATCGGCGTTCCTATCAAATCGAGCCTGGAAGGCATGGATGCCGCCTTGGCCATGCTGCAGATGCCTCCGGGAATCCCGGTGGCCACGGTAGCCATCAACGGGGCGCTGAACGCGGCTATCTTAGCCTTGCAGATGCTGTCCACAGGCGAGGACGAACTGTCGAAAGCCTGCCGCCAGAAACTGGCCGCCTACAAGGAAGGACTCAAGAACAAGATCAAGAAAGCCAACGAGGACTTGAAAAGCCATACCTTCGATTTCCGGGTATAAATATCTTTTCGGCTATAAATAATATAGGCGTAGTATTGCAAACAGGGGGCAAGTACAGTCCGCACAGCAAAGAAGGTACAGAACCGGCCAAACCTGCAAACACGGCGCAGTACCAGCCAAAACCTTCTCTTGCCGTGCTTGCGTCCTACGGAATTTGGCAAACAAGAGGCTGTTGCCAAACGGAATTTCGGGCATTCGGAAAATACAGCTTGCATTTTGCTTGAGTTTTGCGAGTATGGAGCATGAATGCTCGTGTACTACAAAAATATCTTACTAAAAATGTAAGATTTACTCATTGAAACTTCGATAAAACCGTAATCCGGGCGTTATCTATATACCCTATGCTGCCAATCAGGTAGGGCATGTAGATGCGCCCGATTTTCTTATATCTCCCTGCTTTCTTATATCTCCTTGCGGTTCTCCTTCCTGCATGCCTTTGGGCCAGGTGGATTTTCTTCAAAACCAAGCGGATTTTCTCCAAAAAACGGCCTTTTCCATTCTTCCAATGCCTGTCCTCTTTACGCCTGCCGCACAGGCGGTATTTCCCGGACTGCCGAAAACAGCGGGGAGGCGGGGTTTGCCGGACGAAACGGGTTGCAGGATGGCTCTTTTGCGCCTGTCTGCTGGATGCCGGAGGACTGAAGGCGCAAGAGGGGCTGAGCTTGCCTTTCGGTTTGCAGGCGGCTTATGCGGGCGAAGAGCCGGGTTGGCTGTCCACCGCCGGGAATCCCGCCCTAACGATGCTCAATCCTCAGCCGCAAGCCCCTTTCCTCTTTGCCGGATGCCTCGCCCGGATGGGGTTCATCAAGGAGAACGCGGTCTATAGCCTGGATGCCGGCCTCCTGCACGGCAAGAATGCCTGGACTCTGCATTACCAATACAAAGGTTATCCGGTGCTGAACCAGCAGCAAAGCGGCCTCGGCTATGCCCGAAACTTCCTGCCCGGATTCTCGGCAGGCATAGGCATCGCCTACCTGACTTCCAACAAGATAGAAGACCGCGCCCGGGAAAACCTGCTCGAACTGCGCTTTTCCACGGCTTTCCAGCACAAAATCTGGAGCTTCAACTTCAAAGCCCGCTACCCGGTGGTGCTCCGAAGCGAGCAGCGGAAGGAATGGAACCGGGCGCTCTCGTTGCAAATCGGCACGGCTATCCGGGTGTTCGACCAAATCCAAATCGGCGCCGACCTCTATAAAGACCTCCGCTATCCCCTCCAGGCCGGCATCGCACTCGGCTATCTCTTCAAAGAAAGATTCCTGATTTACGGCCAGACCCGGATCAATCCCCTCGCCTACCAGCTCGGCTTCGCCTATACCCGCCCGGCCTTGCATATAGAAGTCAATTGCGGCTACAACCCGCCCTTGGGCTTTGAAAGCTCGGCGGGCGTGGTCTGGAAACATCTGTTCAATCCTCGAAAGAAATCAACGCGGCCTGATTCATGACCCCTAATCGGTCATTAGATTTCGGGATAAAATCGACCATCCCCATAAATCCTCCCACATTTTGCAAACCCATGAAAAAAGCCCCCTTGAAACACCGATGCAGCAGTACAGCCAAAAGGCGAACCGCAGGGAAGATATGGGAACGTATCTTCATCAGAACCGTCTTCCTTGCCTGCCTTTTCTTTCCCTGCGTGCTTTCAGGGGAAAACGCGCTCGCCATCAAGCAGGAGCAAGGCCGCAATACACGCCAAGCCCCGCCCAAAACACCCTCAACAAAAAAAGCAAACGCGCAGAAAAACTCCTCAAAACCGCCCCCAAAAGATTCGACAAGCTGGCAAATCCCATCCGAACCCACACAGATGCAGATGGAAGACTGGGTCGAAAGCCGGATGGAAGAGCTGTTTGAAAACGCCGGAGAAGAGGCTTCCTTGCCCGCCGAAGACTGGGAGGAACTGCTTTTTGAACGCCAGTCCTACAGAGAAAACCCGCTCAACCTGAACACGGTAAACGCGGAAGAACTGCGGCGGCTGCAACTTCTGGACGAATGGCAAATCCAAGCCCTGCTTCACTACAGGGAGAGCTACGGCCGGATCGTGCACTGGAACGAGCTGACGGATTTCGTGCCCGGCTTTTCGGCCGAAAGCCTCGCCTTGTTACAGACATTCTTTTACTTAGGCCCGGAATCCGATGCCTTGGAGGCGGGCGATTTGCTCCAAAAAGGCAAGCATCAGATTCTGGCCCGCTACAACCGCCGACTCAAACCCAGCAAGGCTTTCCGGGAGGGGAAATATGCCGGAAGGCCGAACAATTATTACCTGCGATACCTTTTCAATGCCCAGAACAGGATTCGCATCGGATTTTCCGCCCAGCAGGATGCCGGGGAAGCCTTTGGCCGGCAAGGCTTTGACTTCTATGCCGGTTATATGGCGCTCAGCCAAATCGGCGCCTTGCAGAATCTTGTCATCGGCACCTACCGGGCGGACTGGGGCTTCGGACTGCATCTGGGTTCGGGCGGCGGCTTCTACGGAGGGACGCAGGCCGACTTGATGCTGGCCAGCGGCCAAGGCATCCGGCCTTTCGCCTCCGGCGCGGAATACGGCTTCCTGCAAGGGGCGGCAGCGGAATTCCGCCTGGGCACTTCCTGGAAGACCGGCCTGCTCTATTCCAGCCGGAAAAGGGATGGACGGTTCCGAGCGGAAAGCCCAAACGGCATCCGAAACCCAGCTTCCATCCTCGACCAGATTACGTCCATGCCCCAAAACGGCTACCACCGGACAGAAACCGAAATAGCCGGGAAGCAGAAACTCCGGGAACAGCTCTGGGCCTGGAAACTCGAAAAAGAATTCCGCACCGCCCGGATCGGTCTGGTCTTGTCCACCGGCACGCTCGGGGGCATCGGCAATCCGGAGCTGAAATTGGGAAACGGCCACCACACGCCCCTCTCCCACGCTTCCGCGCATCGGGAATCGGCCGCATCGCTCTATTACCAATGGCTGATCGGCCGCCTGCACCTGTACGGGGAGGCTTCGATGAACTTCCGTCTGGACTACGCCTTTTTGCAAGGAGCGCAATGGAAGCCGTCCGAGAATTTCGCGCTGGCCGCCCGCTACACGCATTACAGCCCTCTATACTTTGTCCTATATGGCGACTGCCCTTTGTCCCGTCCCATGACAACCCCTAAAGAAGGCAAACAGAAACAAAGGTTCGAATGGCAGATGCTGGCGCTTCTCCCCAAAGGCCTGCGGCTGGAACTGGACGGGGACTTGGGCATCGAACGCAAAGCTTTGGCCCTGCCTGTCCAGACCTATTCCCTGGCCGGGAAACTGGCCTATAGCCGTTCCTCGCTGGATGCCTACCTGCAATTCAGCTACGACAAGAGCCTGAGCCGCCAAGGGCATTCGATCCGTGCCGATTTCAGCTATCTCCTGCCCTTGGGTTTCTTCGGCGAAAGCCGCGTGGAATGCCGGAACTTCACGGACGGCCTGCTCCTGATGCAGGATTTCGGGTACACGATACCGGACAACCGCTTTAAAATCCGTTTCCGCTTGGCGGTCTTCCAGACCAAGGACTACATGAGCCGGATTTACGCTTACGAACACGACGTGCTATACGGTTCTTCCATCTCGGCCCTCTACGGCAAAGGCCTCCGCTTCGCTCTCAACTGCCGGTACGAAGCCTTCCGTTGGCTCGTCCTGGAACTCAAATACGCGCACACCTTGCAGGACGGGGTGCAGAAGACGGGCAGCGGGGACAACGAGACCGAAGGCTACCTCCTGCCGGAAATCAAGCTCCAAGCCCGGTTCAAATTCTGACAAATAACAACTATCCTGCCTTTTTTATTAACTTTGTCTCCAAACAAGCAACACTAATGGAAAACGCAAAAGAAACAGAGGGAAAATTGGAATGGATTGTGGTTTTTGTGTTGGAATTCGGACGTCGGTATGGACTTTCCATGAAACAAGCCTTCAACTACCTCAGCCGATACAAAGGCATTGATTTCATAAGCCGGCATTTTGATTACGTGCATACGCAATCATTTCCATCAATGGTTCAAGATATTTCCGAATACTGTCAACGTCATGGAGGAGAATTGTCATGAAACTTTATCACGGCAGTAACATAGAATTCGACAAAATAGATTTAGCCCAATCGAAACCCAACAAAGATTTTGGGAAAGGCTTTTATCTATCCGCCGATTATGAACAGGCAGCAAAGATGGCTCAAGTAAAAGTGGAACAACTTGAAGCAGGAAGTCCCGTAGTCATGGCATACGAGATTGAGGAAACGGCATTCAATGAGCTCAAAGTTCTTCGTTTTGACAGCTACACAGAGGATTGGGCAAAATTCATCCTCATGAACCGCAATAACTCGTCAGACAAACAAGTCCATGACTATGATATTGTCATTGGTCCCATTGCGGATGATCGGGTTGGACTGCAATTGTGGAAATACGAGAATCATTCGATAGACCTACCGACTCTCGTACAGAATCTCCAATACATGAAAGGAATCACAATACAATATTTCTTTGGTACAGAAAGGGCGATTCAATTTCTAAAACGTCATGAAAGAGTCAAATGAGATGATGGCCTACATGGTCAAAAACCTATCCATGCTCCTTATGGAACACTATACAGACTTGTCGATGGAACAAGCCTTGAACATAGTATTCAATTCGGATACCTATCAAAAAGTTTTGAATGAAAAAACACATTTGTATTATCAAAGCCCCCGATATGTTTACAGTTTCTTAGAAGAAGAAATCAAGACCGGAAAGCCTAGATAGAAACATCATGTTTCCTTGGCAAAAAAATAGTAAGTTTGCAGTTTGATTGCGCCGGCGGGGAGAGCATAGCGGCTGCAGTGCCCTTCTTCCCGATGGGTTCGTCCCTGAAAAAAAAGAAGCCATGGAACACAAAATAGTCAAAATCAAGGATAAGGAGTTCAAGCCATATATAGAAGCCAAGGACATAGACCGGATTATCTGCCAACTAGCCGAACGCCTCAACCGGGACTATGCCGGGAAGAAACCTTTGCTGGTGGCGATTCTCAACGGGGCTTTCATCTTTGCCGCCGACCTGGTGAAGAAACTGGATTTCCCTTGCCGGATTTCCCTCATCAAAGTGAGCTCTTACTCAGGGGTTGAAAGCACGCACAATGTCTGCGAGCTGATTGGGCTTCAGGAGAGCATCAAGGACGAGGATGTAATTATCGTGGAAGACATTGTGGATACCGGCGTGACGATGGAACACTTGCTGGCGCGGATGAAAAAGGAGCAGCCTAAGAGTTTGGCCATATGCAGCCTGCTATTCAAACCGGACAAGTTCACCAAGGATTACAAGATCGACTATATCGGCAAGTCCATCCCTAACCAGTTCGTGGTAGGATACGGCTTCGATTACGATGGGTTTGGGCGAAACCTGCCGGACATCTACCAGCTCAACGAATAGGCCTCACCAGTCCTTGACGGAACCGGCCATGCAACGGGCGGGCAGCGGACAATCCGCAATGGGCGACTACAACAGAAAAAAAAGCCGGGCTTTTCCGCCCGGGCAACCCATAAAAAAATCAAACCATGTTGAATATAGCGCTTTTCGGCCCTCCGGGCGCCGGAAAAGGAACTCAATCGGAAAAACTGATTCAGAAGTACAACCTGCTGTATATCTCCACCGGGGATATCCTGCGCAAAGAAATCGCTTCGGGTTCCGAATTAGGAAAGAAAATCAACGAAATCACCTCCCAAGGGCATTTGGTTTCGGACGAGCTCATCATGCAAATCATCCACAAGACCATTGCGGAAAGCCCGCATGTGAATGGGATCCTTTTTGATGGCTTCCCGCGCAACCTCTCGCAGGCCAAACTGTTGGAGGATCTGATGGAGGAACTGCAAATGCCTTTCACCGGCGTGCTTTCTTTGGAAGTGCCCCGGGAAGAATTGATAGCGCGTCTGATCAACCGGGGAAAAGTTTCCGGACGTTCGGACGACAAGGAAGATGTGATCATTGAACGGCTCAAAGAATACGAAAGCAAGACTTTGCCGGTAGCCGAATACTTCACAAAAAAAGGGAACTTCTACCCGGTGAAAGGGGTCGGCAGCTTGGATGAGATTTTCGACCGCCTGGTAGCCGAAATCGAGAAGCACAGAAAATAAGATTCTCGCCTTCATGGAGAAGCGAGGCCAATATGCGGCCAAGCGGAACGGGATGGAGTCCGGCAAAACCATGAGGCGAACAGAAAAAGCAAAAAACACGCTCTATGAACAATACACCCGGAATTGAAGACGTGAAGGCGGCCCTGAGCCACGTGATGGATCCGGAATTAGGCGCCGACTTGGTAAGCCTGAACATGATCCAGAACATCGTGGTCAAAGGCAAGACCATCGCCTTCGACTTGGTGCTGACCACACCGGCCTGCCCGCTCAAGCAAGTGCTGAGCGACAACTGCAAGGCGGCCATCGCCGAGTACATTTCCCCTGATTACAAGGTGGAACTCAACCTGACTTCGTCCAAACCGACCCAGCCGCAGACGGACTTGAGCCAGCTCAAGGATGTCAAGCACATCATCGCGGTGGCTTCGGGCAAAGGCGGCGTAGGCAAATCGACCGTAGCGGCCAACCTGGCACTGGCTTTGGCCCAAGAAGGCAAGAAGGTTGCCTTGGTGGATGCCGATATCTACGGCCCGTCGATTCCTACCATGTTCGGCCTGGAAAACGTGCAGCCGCAAGGGGTACAGCAAGGCGACAAGACGCTGCTGCTGCCCATTGAAAAATACGGCATCAAACTGATTTCAATCGGTTTCTTTGTGGATGCCGACAAAGGCCTGCTCTGGCGCGGTCCGATGGCCTCGAACGCGCTCAAGCAGATGTTCACCGAAGCCCTTTGGGACGAGATAGACTATATGGTGGTGGACCTGCCTCCCGGAACGGGCGACATCCATATCACCTTGGTGCAGACCTTGCCGGTGAGCGGGGCCATCCTGGTTTCCAGCCCGCAGCAGGTGGCGATTGCCGATGTGAAACGGGCAGCGCAGATGTTCCAGGCGGTGAAGGTGCCGATGCTGGGCATGGTGGAAAACATGGCCTATTTCGTGCCTTCGGACATGCCGGAAAAGAAATATTACATCTTCGGCCAAGGCGCATGCGAATCCTACGCGGCGCAGATGGGCCTGCCGATGCTGGCACAAATCCCGATGACCGAAGCTACCGCCCGCAGCGGGGATGCCGGGAAACCGGAAATCCTGAACGGGGACAGCCCGGTAACGGAGGCGTTCCGCCAGTTAGCCGCCAAGGTGATGACAGCCAGAGCCTGCTAAGCTTGCAACCAGGCATCCTATCATTTTATTAACCGAAAAAAAAGAAAGACAATATGGACGCACAACAGAAACAAGACGTGGAAACACGGGTAAAAAACATTATCGAAAGCCGTATCCGTCCGGCCCTGCAAATGGACGGCGGAGATATCTCCTTTGTGGAAATGACCGATGAAGGCGTGGTGAAGGTCCGCCTGCACGGTGCTTGCGGCAGCTGCCCGCGTGCCCAGATGACCCTGAAACAGGGCGTGGAAGTAGCTATCCGCAGCGAGGTGCCCGAAGTAGCCGAAGTGGCCGCGATCGGATTCTAATCGCGTTCTAATCGCGGGCACGGAATCCCAACAAGTCAAGATTCACAAAAGGCTTGAAGCATCAGGAGTTCGTCATTTGACGGAATTCGATATTCAAGCCCGATTTGGATTTTCCAAAATCTTGACCCACCTTTGCAGCCGTTCCGGTTCGGGCTTGCAACAAAAGGGAAAGGCTTAACCGGAAAAAAATAAGTGTTTTGTAATCCTCATCGGAGGGCCGGAAGGCCGGATAAGATGACTGGGTAAAACCAAGGCTTCGTTCAGAGCCAAGGCAGCAGCCGTCAAGGTTCTCTGCCATGACAAAGGAAGCATCGGAGGAACCAATCTTCTTGTCCGGCCTTTTTTCTGCTCGTTCCCGGTAGGTTCCCTGCACGAAACGCCCGGAAAAACGCCCCCATTGAGAACCGAAGAATACTGTAAGAGACCATGAAAAAGACCAACAAGGATCAAAGAGATGCCATCGACCTGAGCACCGTCAATGTGTTTGCGTTGTTCAGGAAATACTTCATCCCCACCCTCTTGGGCATGGTCAGCATTTCGGCCGTGACGGTCGTGGACGGGATTTTCGTAGGACATGGCGTAGGCAGCGACGGGATTGCCGCCATCAACATCTGCTGCCCGGCATTGATGCTCCTGACCGGAATCGGGCTGATGATCGGAGCCGGGAGCTCGGTCGTAGCCGCCCTCCATCTCTCGCAAAACAAGGAGAAAGCCGCCCGGATCAACGTAACCCAAGCCATGGCTTTGGCGACCATCGCCGCCCTGATTCCGACCTTGATTGTGCTGATTTTTCCCACCCAGGTATCTCTCTGGTTAGGGTCGTCCCAAAACCTGCTCCCGATGGTCAAAGACTACCTGCTCTGGTTCGCGCCGGCTTGGATGTTCCAATTATGGACCGCTATCGGCCTGTTCGCAATCCGTTTAGACGGAAAGCCCAAATTAGCCATGTTCTGCAGCCTTGTCTCGGCCTTGCTCAACGTGGTCCTGGACTGGCTTTTCATCTTCCCCTTCGGCTGGGGCGTGATGGGAGCGGCTTTCGCCACGGCTATCAGCGTGGCCGTAGGCGGCATCATCGCCATGGTCTATCTTTTGTTCTACGCCCGGCATCTGCGGCTATACCCTGTGAAACTGAGCCGGAAAAGCCTACAGCTCTCCCTGCGGAACTTAGGCTATCAGTGCCGGATTGGTTCGTCCGCGCTTTTGGGCGAAGCCACGTTGGCCGTACTGATTTTCGTCGGGAACTACGTGTTCATGAAATATTTAGGGGATGACGGCGTGGGCGCTTTCGGCATCGCCTGCTACTATACGCCTTTCGTGTTCATGGTAGGGAACGCGATTGCCCAGTCGGCCCAGCCTATCATCAGTTTCAATTACGGCCTGAACCTCTGGCCCAGGGTGCATCAGACCCGGCGAATCGCTCTATGCACGGCTGTCTTGTGCGGAGCCGTTGTCACGGCGGCTTTCAGTTTCTTCCCGGAGGGCTTGGTAGGCTTATTCATTCCTTTGGACACGAACGCAGCGGATATCGCGGTAAAAGGATTCCCGTACTTTTCCTCGGCCTTTGTCTTTTTTGTGATGAATATCACCATCATCGGATATTACCAAAGCTTGGAAAAGATGAAACCGGCCATCACGTTCTCCCTGCTGAGAGGATGCATCTTCCTGGTTCCGGCCTTCCTTCTGCTGCCGTCTTTCCTTGGCGATGCCGGCATCTGGCTGGCATTAGGACTCTCCGAACTGCTGACCTTGATTTGCGCCCTGAGCTATAGCTTGAGCGTGAACCAGCAAACGAGCGCGAAGAACCCATAAAAACGACCCTCTCCATGGCCTCAAAAAAAAGCAAAAGAAAAAAGGTTAGAAGAATCTTCCTCGGGCTGTCGGGGCTCATCCTCCTTGTCCTCGCCATAAGGTACATGGCTTCTTACGATGTCCCGTATATTTACAGGCTCGGAACCAATAATGTCAAGTTCACCGACAAGTACGATCCGGATGCCACGCTCTTGATTCCGGCGGCTTATTCCAATCCGGACCACACCGTGCAGGGTGAGTACAGGATTGCCGGCAAGATTTACGGTGAGCCGAACCGGTTGGAACGGATCTCGATTCATCCCACCAAAGGGCTGGTCATATCGGGGCGATGGCAGTCCAATTACGGCTTCCAGCAGACCGTGCTGATTAAAAACAACAAAATCCGCTACCACAAGGACAAACGCTTGGCTTTCAGACGAGCGTTAGGCACTGTCGATGGCAAACTGGCTATCCTCCAATCCAAGGTCCCGATGACTTTAAACCAGTTCTCGGAATCGATTCACAAGTACTGCAACAATGCGGTAAACCTTGACATGGGGGA
>JADIMZ010000120.1 GCA_017694335.1 Candidatus Pullibacteroides excrementavium | reverse complement strand
ACCCAAACACTAAAACAGAAAAACGGACACTCTTTTGTCCATACAATTCAATGGCGAGTAAAACAAAACCAGCAGATTTCAGTTGAATACCATTACGATTTAACACGGAAATGCGTCAAAATGTAAGACTTGCCATGCATCGCCGTAAATGCAAGCCTGTCTGAAACCAATCCTCACACCGCCACATCGCCTTTGATATGCGGATGGCATTGGTAGTCCTCAATCTTTATATCCTCGTAATCAAAGGAAAACAAATCCTTGACCTCCGGATTCAGCACCAGACGGGGCAGCGGGTAAGGCTCGCGCGAAAGCTGCAACTTGACCTGCTCGATATGGTTATGGTAGATATGGGCATCGCCCAAGGAATGCACGAACACGCCCGGCTGCAAGCCGCAGACCTGCGCCATCATCGAAGTGAGCAAAGCGTAGGAAGCGATATTGAACGGCACACCGAGGAAACAGTCGGCGCTGCGCTGGTAGAGCTGGCAGGAAAGCCTCCCTTGCGCCACATAAAACTGGAAAAAGGCGTGGCAGGGCGGCAAGGCCATGCTGTCCACATCGGCCGGATTCCAAGCCGTCACAATCAGGCGGCGGGAATCGGGATTATGTTTGATTTGATCCACCACATTCTTTATCTGGTCGATATGCCGCCCGTCGGGAGATACCCAGTCCCGCCATTGCTTGCCATAGACCGGTCCCAAGTCGCCTTGGGCATCGGCCCATTCGTCCCAGATTGTCACCTTATGGTCGTGCAAATATTGAATATTGGTATCGCCTTTGAGCATCCAAAGCAATTCGTAGATGATGGAACGAAGATGCAGTTTCTTGGTCGTGACCAACGGAAAACCGTCGGCCAAATCGAAACGCATCTGATAGCCGAAATAGCTCCGGGTCCCGACACCGGTCCGGTCGTGCTTGTCGGTACCTTTTTCCAAAATGGTCCGCAAAAGATCCAAATATGCCTGCATGACTGTATTTATTATGCTTTTCTAGAAATCATATCCTCAAAAGTCTATCGCCAGCCCGTCGTAGGCCATCTCCACCCCGGCCGGCAGCTCCGCCGAAACCGCCGCATACCCCATCGTATGACCGATATGGGTCAGATAAGCCCGTTCCGGCCGCACTTCCTCTATCAAGGCCAAGGCATCGCTCAGACTAAAATGCGAAAGATGCGGCTCTTTTCGCAAAGCATTCACCACCAAAGTCTTGCAACCCTTAATCTTCTCCACCGAAGTCCGACTGATGAATTTGGCATCGGTAATATAGACCAAATCGCCCATACGATAGGCCGTAATAGGCAATTTGTAATGCATCACCTCGAAAGGCAGGATTTCTAGGTCCCCGACCCGGAAAGGCTTGTCATCCACTTCGTAGAGCGCAAACTCGGGGGCTCCCGGATAGCGGTGCTCGGCAAAAGCATACGGAATCGTGGTCCGCAAGGCCTTCAGCGTAATCGCGTTCCCGTAAACCGGCATCGGATGCTTCTGGTAATAGTTGAAAGGCCGCACATCGTCCAAACCGCCCACATGATCCCTGTGGGGATGAGTCAGCAGAATCGCATCCACGTTCTCCACCCCGGCCCGCAGCATCTGGTAGCGGAAATCCGGCCCGGCATCAATCACTACTTGAACCTGATCCGTGCTTACCAAAGCCGAAGTCCTCAATCTCTTATCATGATTATCAGAAGATTGGCAGACCGGGCAATGGCAACCGATAATAGGCACGCCTTGCGAAGTCCCTGTCCCTAAAAATGTCAAACGGCTCATAGCAAACGTATTAAAATGCCAGAACGGCAACAGGGCGCAAAACAACCGACCCAAGTCCAATCCCAAACACCGCCTTAGGCCACAACAATGAACCTGCCGCTTCCTCCAATTCCGGCACGCGAAGATAAAAAAAGACCGGGAATCCGATAGGAAGCCCCCGGCATCGAATATCCGAAACTTTTCTTATTTTTGCCCACCAATGCAAGGGGCAACCAAAATGGAAAGACCTGTTTATCAACGTAAACTCTTTTCCCTATCCGCCCCAATCCATCAAACATCCGTTCTTTCACGGGAGCCTGACTCTTGGGCATCCCCTTATTTGCAAACATTATAAACGTGCCATGCAAGTAGATAGCGACAAACTCATGCAATACGGAACCAAGGCCTTGGAAAAAGGCCGTGCAGCGAAAAACGCCCTTTCCCGGTTCTTCGGGAAAATAAAACAACTGCAGTTCAAGCACTGGATTATCATCCTTGTGGTACTGGCCGCTATCGGCGTAGGACTCTGGTTTCTCCTTAAGCCCGAACCCGAACCTGTCCAGCTACCCATCGTCTCCGCCCAGCCCGTGGAAGTCAAAGACATGGAACTCTATGGCGAGTACGTGGGACGAATCCGGGCACAGCAATTCGTGGAAATCCGCGCTCGCGTGGAAGGCTATCTGGAGAGCATGCTGTTCGAAGAAGGGACCTATGTCAAGAAGGACCAGCTGCTTTTCGTCATCGACCCCAAAGTCTACCAAGCCCGCGTGGAAGGTGCCAAAGCCTCGCTGAGCAAGAACAAAGCCTTGGCGCAGAAAGCCGAACGGGACTTGAACCGTATCCAGCCCCTGTATGAACAGGATGCAGCCAGCCAGTTGGACCTGGACAATGCGATTGCCGCCTACGAGAGCGCGATTGCCGAAGTGCAGATGAGCGAAGCCAACCTGACCCAGGCCGAAATCGCCTTGGGATACACTTCGGTACGTTCCCCCATTTCCGGATATATCAGCGAAAGGAGCGTGGACATAGGAACACTGGTTGGCCCTGGCGGCAAATCCTTGTTAGCCACCGTGGTCAAGAGCGATACCGTCCAAGTGGATTTCAGCATGACCGGGCTCGACTACCTGAGAAGCAAGGAACGGAATGTGAACCTAGGCCAGAAGGTAGACGACCGGAAATGGAATCCTTTCATTACTATCACCCTGGTAGATAACACGGTATATCCGTACAGCGGTCTGGTCGATTTTGCCGACCCGCAAGTGGATCCCCAGACGGGGACTTTCACAGTCCGCGCCGCGATTCCCAATCCCGACCATATCCTGCTTCCCGGCCAGATTACCCGGGTGAAGCTCCTGCTGGATGTACGTGAAAACGCCATCGTGGTTCCCCAGAAGGCCTTGATTATCGACAAGGGCGGCGCCTATATCTTCGTTGTCCGCCCCGACAGCGTCTGCGAACAGCGATTCATCGAATTAGGCCCTGAAATCGGCAACTCGGTCATTGTGGAACGCGGTCTGGCCGCCGATGAACAAATCATCGTGGAAGGATACCACAAGCTTGTCCACGGCACCAAGGTCCAGCTCGTGCCCGTACCGGGAGACAGTACTTCAGCAGAAACGCTTCCCGCCAGCAGCCCGACGGATACAAGCACAAGGATACTGCCTGACAGCACGCAGGTTTCCAGCGACAGCTGCCGAAAGAAGGATGCCGATTCGCTCCGTCCTCCCTTCAAAGACGCCGGCAGGGACTCGGGAATGATACCCGGGACCATAGCCGCACAAGGCATCCAACAAGATTCTAACCCTAATCTGGATTAAGGCATGAAAGCAGATTTTTTCATCGACAGGCCGGTCTTCTCGATGGTAATTTCCATCCTGATCCTGATTGTGGGAGTCATCGGGCTGGCCCTATTGCCTATCGACCAATACCCGCAAATCGTTCCTCCCTCGGTCCGCGTGTCGGCTTCCTATCCCGGGGCCAACTCCGAAACCGTGACCCAGGCGGTAGCCACCCCTATCGAACAGGAGCTCAACGGCACGCCGGGGATGCTTTACATGGAATCGACCAGCACCAACAACGGCAGCTTCTCGGCCATCATCACTTTCGATATCAGCACCGACCCCGACCTGGCCGCTGTAGAAATCCAGAACCGCGTCAAATTGGCCGAGTCCCGTCTGCCGGCCGAAGTGGTGACTAACGGCTTGGAAGTGGAAAAGCAGGCTTCCAACAAGCTGCTGACCGTGACCCTGCTTTCGAGCGACCCCAAATTCGATGAGATTTACCTCAGCAACTACGCCACCCTCAACGTATTGGACTTGCTCCGACGGGTTCCGGGCGTAGGCCGGGTAAGGAATGTGGGCAGCCGTTACTATGCCATGCAAATCTGGGTACAGCCCGACAAATTAGCCAATTTCGGGCTGACCGTCAAAGACATACAAGATGCCATCCGGGATCAGAACCGGGAATCGGCCGCCGGGGTGTTGGGACAAGCCCCGATGGAAGGACTGGACATCACGATTCCCATCACCGCCCAAGGCCGCCTTTCGTCCGTGGAAGAATTTGAAGAAATCGTCGTCAGGGCCGAATCCGAAGGCGGGCTGATCCGTCTGCGGGATGTGGCGAGGGTCTCGCTCGAAGCCTCTTCCTACAATACCGAAAGCGGTATCAACGGAGGCAATGCCGCTGTGCTTGAAATCAGCACCTTGCCGGGAGCCAACGCGATGGAAGTAGCGGAAAACGTCAAGAATGCAATGGAAGAAATCAGCCAAAGCTTTCCCGACGGAATCACCTACCGGATCCCGTTCGATATGACCACCTATATTTCCGACTCCATCCATCACGTGTTCAAAGCCTTGTTTGAAGCCTTGTTCTTGGTTATCTTAGTGGTATTCCTCACTTTGCAGAACTGGCGAGCCACCATCATTCCTATCGTGGCCGTGCCTATCTCCTTGATTGGTACCTTCGGGGTCATGCTGGCCTTCGGTTTCTCCTTGAACACGATGACCTTGTTGGGCTTGATCCTGGCCATCGGGATCGTGGTGGACGATGCCATCGTGGTAGTGGAAAACGTGGACCGTATCATGCACCAGGAAGGGCTTTCGCCTTACGAGGCCACCAAGAAAGCCATGAACGGCCTGAGCAGCGCCTTGATTGCGATGTCCTTGGTTTTGTGCGCCGTATTCGTGCCGGTAAGCTTCCTGAGCGGTATCACCGGACAATTGTTCCGGCAATTTACCATCACGATTGCCGTTTCGGTTATCATTTCGACCATCGTGGCCCTGACGTTGAGCCCGGTCATGTGCTCCCTGATTCTCCGCCCGGATGATGTCCACAAGAAAAAGCCATGGATTTTCCGGAAAATCAACCAATTCCTTGAAATAGGCTCTAATAAATACCAAAGCGGCATCCGTTACACCTTGGCGCATTCCCGCCGTATGTTCTGCGCATTCCTTTTAGTCCTAATCGGCATCTGGGCGATGAACAAGGTTGCGCCTACCAGCTTCATGTCGCAGGAAGACCAGGGCTATTTCACCGTGGAATTCGAACTGCCCGAAGGCACGACGATTGAACGAACCCGTAAAGTGACCGACCGGGCGATGGCCTACCTGATGCAGCATCCCGATGTGAAAGACGTGCTGAACGTGACCGGGAGCAGCCCCCGTCTGGGAACGAGCCAGTCGCGAAGCCAGCTGACCGTCATCCTCAAACCTTGGGACGAACGCCAGCAGACCGACATCGAAAAGACGATGGAGGAAGTGCGGAAAGAGTTCGAAAGCTATCCCGAAAGCAAGGTTTACCTGATTACCCCGCCCGTCATTCCCGGCCTGGGTTCTTCCGGAGGGGTCGAAATGGTGCTGGAAGCCCGCGGAAGCACCACTTACGAGCAACTGCAAGCCGCCGTGGACACTTTCCTGATGGTGGCCTCCCAGCGCAAGGAGATGAGCAGCATTTCGGCCGCCATGCAAGGCAATATTCCCCAGTTGTATTTCGATGTGGATCGAGACCGGGCCAAAATCCTCGGCGTGCCCAATTCCGATATCTTCTCCACGCTGAAAACATTTACCGGTTCGTATTACATCAACGACTTCAATATGTTCAACCGCGTATACCGTGTGTACATGCAAGCCGAAGCCCCGTTCCGGGCGCATCGCGACAACCTGAACCTGTTCTTTGTACGCGGTTCGTCGGGCGCGATGATCCCTATCTCCAACTTGGGCTCCAGCTATTACACCACCGGACCGGGTACCATCAAAAGGTTCAACATGTTCTATTCGGCCACGGTACAAGCCGAAGCCGCCCACGGATACAGTACCGGGGACGTGATGCGGATTCTGGAAGAAACGGTAGAGCAAGTACTGCCTCCGGGCATCGGCGTGGAATGGAGCGGATTATCCTATCAGGAACAGCATTCCAGCGGCAAGACCGGATTCGTGCTTGGCCTGGCATTCCTGTTCGTGTTCCTGTTCCTGGCTGCCCAATATGAAAGCTGGTCGATTCCTATCGCGGTGATTCTTTCCTTGCCTATCGGGGTGTTCGGCGCCTATTTAGGCATCGTGCTTTGCGGCATGGAAAACAATGTTTACTTCCAAATCGGCTTGGTCATGCTGATCGGTCTAGTGGCCAAGAACGCCATTCTGATTGTGGAATTCGCCAAAGACGAAGTGGCAGCCGGTCTGGATATCGTCCCGGCTGCGCTCAAGGCGGCCCAGCTGCGTTTCCGACCCATCATCATGACTTCGATGGCCTTCATTTTAGGACTGTTGCCGCTGATTTTCGCATCGGGTCCGGGTTCGGAAGCCCGCCGGGATATCAGTACAGGGGTATTCTTCGGCATGATGACCGCCATCTTGGTCGGCATCCTCTTCGTACCCTATTTCTTTGTCTGGATCTACCGCCTCAAAATGAAAAGGAAGAAGAAACAGACCCTCGCCCCTGCTCCTGTAAGCGCAGGCAGCCAAGCCTAATTATAGAACCCAGCTTTTGAAAGGAACTGCAACGCATGAACATTCTAAAATCAAAACATAGCATCATCGCGCTGATAGCAGGAATGCTCGTTTTTTCTTCCTGCTCCATGCAGAAGTACTGCCCGGCACCGGACACCGAGCTCCCCGCCCATATCCTGCGGGACGAGGCGGTATTGGATTCGCTGGCATTGGCGGACATGCAATGGTGGGAAATCTATACCGACACCATATTGCAAAGCCTGATCCGCAAGACCTTGGACAACAACAAGGACATGCAGGCTGCCATTTCCAAAATCCGGGAACTGCGATACAGCAGCCGCGGGGCTATAGCCGAAAACTTCCCCACCGTGGATTTGTGGATTGGCAAACGGAACGAGATCCTGAATTATTACGGCCTGCCGAAGGACCCCGGCCCGGAACCGGGATTGAAAGCCACGATAGGCTGGGAATTCAACCTCTTCGGTGCTTCCATCTGGGAATCGAAGGAAGCCCGCGACCGCTACCTGTCCTCGATTGAAGGCCAGCGAGCCTTGCAGATGAGCCTGATTGCCCAAGTGGCGACCGCTTATTTCGAATTGCTCTCGCTCGACCAGCAACTGGAAATCGTACGCCGGACCATGGAGACCCGCCGGGAAAGCCGAGAAAAGGCAGAATTGCGTTTCGCAGGCGGCCTCACTTCGGAAATCCCTTATCGCCAAGCCATTGTGGAATACGCCAGTGCCGCCACCTTGGTTCCTGAAATCGAACGTCAAATCGCGCTCAAGGAACATGAAATCTCATTGCTGGCCGGGGAATTCCCCTCCAGTGTGGAACGCTCCCAGACCCGGATGCGCAGCCAGTTCCTGATCGATATCCCGGTAGGCCTCCCCTCCGACCTCCTGCTCCGCCGGCCGGATATACGGCAAGCCCGGACCGAACTGCACGAAGCCATGGCCAATGCCGGCTTCTATTTCGCTTCCCGCTTCCCCTCGTTCCGAATCAACACCAACGTGGGTTTCGAAGCCAACACCGATTCATGGGCGCACATTTTCCAATCGCCCTACGCCTACCCTATCGTCAATTTCTTAGTACCTTTGCTCCACTGGGGACGTAACCAAAACCGGTACAAGGCCTCTATCGAAAAATACATGCAGCAAAAGGCCGCCTACGAAAAAACGGTGCTGACCGCGTTCAAGGAAGTCAACGACGCGATGGTGGTCTATAACAAAGTCACGCAGACCTCCTCCCTTCTGGTCAACCTCCAGGAGGCGGCCAGCAAATACGCCGAACTGGCCGAATTGCAATACCTCAACGGGGTCATCGGCTACATGGACGTATTGGATGCCCAGCGTCAGTATTTCGATGCCCAGCTGGAATTAGTGCAGAGCGTATGCCACGAATACTTGGCCTTGGTAGACCTATACAAAGCCTTAGGAGGCGGCTGGAACGAAGAACTGCCGGAAGAAGCCTTGACCAAGGAACAGCTGCGCAAGCAGGAAAAGATGGTCAAGAAGCATTTGTCGGATTCGATACAGGCTCGCCCAGGACTTACCCAAGAAGAAACCCTGCGCGAAACCTACCGGGAATACCTCGGCCGGCAAGCCACGGAGAACACCGAAAAATACATCCAGCAGGATTTGAATCCGGAGAAAAAGAAAGCCGACCGCAAGGAAAGGCGGAAAAACCGGAAATTCGAACCGGCAAAGGAAAACGAATAGACAAGTATTAAATTCAATGCTATGAATACAAAATCATGGATCTTGGCATTGTCCGTAACAATGGCCTCGTTGCAATGCGCATCCGCACAAGACAAGAAACAAGAAACGCCGAAGGCAGAACCCGTCAAGATAGAGCTCCCCTCCGACAACATCATCCGCCATTTCCGCAACCGGAATTCGGGCACGGCGGAAGTGGACTGGTACCAGCTCAAAGAAGGCCGGAACACTTATATCATAGGCTACTTCTCCACCGACGGAGACCAACGGAAAGTGGTTTACCGCAACGGAGCCTATTACTGCACCGAAACTGAAATTCCCTTGAAGTACTGCCCGGCCGACATCCGAGGGGCTGTCGATACATTGGCCCCGGGCCTCAAGCTCAAGGAACTCTATTATGAATACACCTACCGGAACCAAGGCTACAGGGCTGTCATGAAGAAAGGCAGGGGAAAGAAAGCCCAAGTCCGCGACCTGATGTTTTCCATCAAAGGGGACTTCATGAGAGAGACCGATGCCTCCAAAACCATCAGAGGCTTTTAGAAAAAGGCCGGATGGCGCGGGAAAGGATTCCTGAACACCAAGCCAAGGTCATCCCGTAATTGCAGACGGGAATCCCAGCCTTGAGCAATCGATCCACGCGAACCGAAAGCTGCCGGTCGTTGACCATGCATCCGCCGCATTGGATGGCCATAGCAAAACCGTCCACTGCGGAGGGAAGCGGATCCAAGCCGGACACATAGCTAAAAGACAAATCTTTGCCCACGGCTTTCTTCAAGGCTGCCGGCAACTTGAATCGGCCTATATCATGGCAATTGACTTGATGCGTGCAAGATTCCAACATCAGAATCCTGTCGCCGTCCTGCAAACGCGAAAAGGCCTCGCTGCCCCGGATATAATCGTCAAAATGCCCCTTCTGCCGGGCCAGGCAGATACTGAAACTGGTCAAGGGGATATCCAGCGGCAAAAGCTGCGCCACTTGCTTGAATGCCTGGCTATCGGTAATCACCAATGCGGGATTCATCTCCAATCTTGATAAAACCGCAGGCAATTCTTCCACCTGGCATAAAAACGGCATCGCATGCAAATCCAGGCATTGCCTTGTCATCATCACCTGCGGCAGAATCAGACGGCCGTGAGGCGCTTCGGCATCGATCGGGCAAACCAAAACCACGACATCACCCTGACGAACAATATCTTCCAAAGCCACCACCGGTTTATGCACCAATCCGTACCGATCCAGCAGACTCTTCAATGCATCGGATATCGGTTGATAGGGGCATTCCACGGAACCGGCCATCAATAAAGCCTGCTTGATACTGAAATCCAAGACCGTACAAGCCGGGTACAGATTCTGCAACATTTGCTTGAAAGTGGCCGAAAGCGGAGTCACATCCGATTTGTTGTGCACTATCAGAAAAGGCACGCCTGCTTCCTGCAAATAATGGGCAAAAGCCTTGTCTTCTTCGGTAAAAGTATTGCCCGAAACCAGAAGGATTCCTGCATCCATCCGCAGCACCATATCCTTGGTCTTCTCTACCCGTTTCCGCCCCACTTCGCCGGCATCGTCGAATCCGGCCGTGTCGATAAACACGCATTTGCCTATGCCGAACAATTCGCAAGACTTCTTAACCGGGTCGGTGGTCGTGCCCGGATTCTCGGACACAATGGATACCTGCTGCCCGGCAAGAAGGTTAATCAGGCTGCTTTTGCCTTGGTTCCGCCTTCCGAAGAGGCCTATATATAATTCCTGGCTCATAGTTACAATCTTTAATCAAGCGAAGATAAGCAAAAAGCCCGGAAAATATGCTTAGTTTTGCAGTTGGTTTCCTAATAATGCAGGATTGTATCATGAATACCATTCCCCCCTTTTTGCAGAAAGGCCAGAAAGTCGCCCTGGTATCCCCGGCCGGTTGCATCACGACCGCCTGCCTGGAACGGGGTATCCGGTTGATAGAAAGCTGGGGATTAAAATACGAGACAGGCTTGCACGCGCTCAAACGCTACGGTACTTTTGCCGGAACGGATGAAGAGCGGGCCGAAGACTTCCAGCGGGCCTTGGACAACCCGGAAATCAAGGCTATCATCTGCACAAGGGGCGGTTATGGCTCAGCCCGCATCATCGACCGGTTGGATTTTAGCCGTTTCTGCCGGAATCCGAAATGGATTGTCGGTTTCAGCGACATCACGGTTTTCCATTCGCACCTGCAACAAAACCTGCATATCGCCAGCATCCATTCCACCATGCCGCAAACCTATCCGGCTGCCGGCAGCGAGGATGCCTTGGCTGCCACCGGTTCCCTCCATGCCGCTTTGTTCGGAGAAGGCTTAATCCACCCGTTCAGGAGCCAGTTCATCAACCGGCCCGGCATCGCCACAGCTCCCCTTGTCGGAGGAAACCTATCCATCCTGTACAGTCTCCGGGGAACACCTACCGACATAAACCCTGCCGGTAAAATCCTATTCATCGAGGATCTGGACGAATACGACTACCATATAGACAGAATGCTGCTCAATTTGGCTCGTGGCGGATGGTTCGACCACCTTGCCGCCCTCATCGTGGGCACATTCACCCTTGTCAAAAAAGGAGCGAACCCCTATATGAAGAATGTATGGGAAATCATTTCCCGCTACACCGAGGGCAAGACCTACCCGGTCTGCTACGGCTTCCCTGCCGGACACATTCCGCACAACCACACCCTATACATGGGCATCCCCGCCTGTCTGGAAGTGTCGGCGCAAGCAGGGGAACCTTCGCAACTAAGCTTCATGATTCCTTAATCCCCAACGAACATACGCAACTAAACAGCCCCAAGGGAACCGGAATCCCGTTCCGAGGGCAAACCATAAATCAACGTCATGAACATTCCTGAAAATCAAGAAAAAAACAACCCCATCCCGCCGGCCACACCCAAGGAGATGGAAATGTACTCTTCTGCACTGAGCCTTTCGGATATGGAAATCTTCATCTTCCCCGATTTGATGTATGCCTTGGTCCTAGCCAACATCATGTCGCCGGAAATCTGGAAATGGAGGGAGGAGCCCTGGTTCAAGAATATCGGGAAGAAGTCGTTCAGCTACAAAATCAACCGGGTCAAACAGTATATCATGGACCATTTCGTGTTCAACCTGGATTTGGAGACCTGGGGGCTCACCACCAAAGAAAAGGAAATCAACCGGTTCAAAGACTTCATCGACCCTAAAGCCTTAGCACAATCCAACGCGCTGTTCGGCTACGAAGGCGACAAATATTACTACGATGTGGATATCCGCCGCCATTTCGGCCTGGACAAGTACGATGCCGAGGTGATTCCTTACTGGAAAACGGAAACGGTCGAAGCCATGATGGCCTTCAAAAACAAGGAAGGCTATAGCTGCGGGGCCGGGGAATGCGTTTCATTAGCCGCTTTGTACGTGGCCGCCTTGTTTATCGTAGGACAGATTCCGCTCAAGGATATCTTCATGATCGGCACGCCTTTGCACTCGCAGAATTTCATTGCCGAGAAAGACGGTTTCATGACCAACAACCGCCGTATCGTCACCAAGAACATGTGGTACAATGGCACCGAACTTTCGGCCAAAGCCCGGCGATCCATCGAGAACGAACGCATTACCATTGTCTCGCACCTGAGCGGCTGCATGCACACTTTTTACAAGGAAGCCACCATTGATCCGGAACGTTTTGCATTTTTCAAAGACAAGTTCTGCGCTTTCTTGGAAGCCGAGCTCAGCTTCGAATACTTCGCCAATTTCCTCTATAGCCGGGAATGCTACTGGAAATGTTTCCAATACAAGCATATACGCAATGGAAAAGAATGCTATATCCCCTTGGAAAGCATCTTCAACACCCAGCGTTCCAGCAAGAACCGTTTCGACAACGAGAGCCGCCAAGCTTTAATTGAAGAAATGAACAGCCAGGACTTCGCCTTAGCCCCTATTGGAGACAAAATGATAATCAACGATGTAGAAGAATACCTGAATAGGCATCCCCATACCAAACTGGATGCCTATGCCGAGTACTTCATGGGCAAGGCCCCATGCCGGGAATGCCCCAACAGGCAAAAAATGTTCAAGGAACTGGAACAGTTCCTGAAAACCGAGCCCCGTCTGCCAGATGCCTCGGAAAAAGACTTTGTCCCCGCATCTCTCCTGGATATCCGCCCCGAGCAAAGCCGGGAGGAAATCTCCACCTACCTTCATCGAAAAGCTTTGGACGAAAAGCATCCATTGGCCATTTTAAGCCTGTACGCTTACCGGGACATGGAAAACACCGACTGGAGGCCTTTCGTCAAAGCCGCACTGGAACGAAACCCGGTCTGCATCCGGGAAACGGACGGACTTGCCTGGGAAGAAGTGGTCCGGAAGGTGGAACAAATGCCGAATGAATCCATCTATGCCGGGAATCGCTTGGCCCAGCCCGACGAAGTATGGAATTTCGGAACCGGTGACGGGGCAGAAAAAGCATTCCTGCTGTGGAACATCGCCAAGTCCCGGAATCCGGAAATGCGATTCCGCTTTTCCATTGCGGAAGAACACGTGCAGCTTCAATCACTTCCGGACAACACTGTCTTGTGGAAATCAACCACATCCAAACAAATAAAACAAACCGTCGAAGCTTGATTTCCATCCCGGCAGTCTCAAACAGCGTAGATGAAAAATGCATTCCATCCCTGAATGCATTGCAGCCGGCCGGTTCAACCCAAGGGCAAAAACGAAAAATTCAGACTTTTTCCGTATTTTTGCCTCTTGGAAAACGTTTGAAAACCCTATCGGCTATGCTTGACATCTGTAAAAAGCGCTGCCATGCTGCCGGCATCGCGCTATTGGGCCTCACCGGTTTGGTGCTGACTTCCTGCGAAGAATATCCCGGCATGGAAGGAGACAATACGGCACAATTGATTTCTTGGTCGTATTATGAACCCGACACCAATTTTACCCAATACAAAACCTTCTATATCGGGGACTCCTTGGGGGTCATTGAAGACGACGAGGTTTCCATTACCTGCAATGCACGCTCCAGGCTCATCAAGGACCAGATTGTAGAATGCATGCAGAATGCAGGTTATGAATTGGTTTCAGACAAGACAGAGGCCGACTTGCGGCTGACCATGATGGAAGTCACGGAAACCAACATCTCCATATCTTACGACCCGGGTTATTGGGGCGGTTACGATCCCTGGGGCTGGGGGTACTATTACTACCCTTACTATTCTTACTACTCGCCCTATTATATTTCGAGCGCATATACGACCCAAACCTATTCCATCCAGATGGGAGACGCATTGCATCAATACGTGAACCACGATGGGAAAAAGGTCATGAATGTGGTCTGGAACGCCGTCATAAAGGGTCTTTCCGGCTATAACCGAAGCGAAACTGAAATCAGGAATGCTATCCGGGAATGCTTTGAACAGACCGCCTGCGCCCCGTTTCAATCCACCGAAGAGTAAAGCCGAGGTCCAAGGGCCTTGAAAAACACCGTATACTTATACTTAACACAGCTGAGATGAAGAAGATATTTTTCGGGATGCTCTTCCTGATAGGATGCATGGCCATGCCAGCCCATGCCATCGGACTGAAAGGCGGGGTGAACTGGGACATGTCCACCGCCTTGGGGAAATATGCCAAATTCGCTAACATATACTCCATGCGCGGCGGATCCGTCTGGGTGGATTTCAACGTAACCAAACACTGGTCCATAGGCATCGATGCCGGATTCCACCAATTGTACGAGAACAAGGACAGAGCCTCTTTCGAATTGGCGCCGGGCTCCATTGTTACCGCATCGACCTACAACAAGCTGTATGACATTCCTATCATGGCAACCCTCAAATACACTGTTTTTGCCCGGGGAATCATCCATCCCTATGTCGGCATCGGCGTAGGTACGGTCTATACACGGGAAGAAATCATCTTCCTGGACATGGCCTTGCGCGAAAAATCGTGGAACTTTGGGTTTGCGCCGACCGTGGGCGTGCAATTGACATTGGGAAGACGTTTCCCGGTGGGCTTCAACATTTTCGCCAAATACGGCATGTCTTTCAACAAATACACTTACCGAGGCGAAGACCTGAATCCTTACCAATATGTCAATGTGGGGATTGGACTACTCTTCCAATAAATGCTTCCTAGCAACCATGGATACGGGATTGCAAAACCGATTGACCTGAACTCCTGACATGAAAAACCAAACAACCAAAACCAATAACGGACAATTAAAAAAATCACTAAAAATCAAAGGTATATGAAAAAAGTCATCTTTGTTCCTTTAGTGGCGTTGGCCATTATTGGAACATCTTGCAAATCAAACTCAAACGTGGATTCAAAGCCTCAGACTCTGGATTTGGCCAATTTAGACACTTCGGTCGATCCTAAAACCGATTTCTACCAGTATGCCTGCGGGGGCTGGATGAAAGCCCATCCGCTGACAGGGGAATATTCCCGTTACGGCTCATTCGACAAACTGGCCGAGGACAACCAGGAGCAGCTTCGCACGCTGATTGAAGGCCTGGCAGCCAATACCGCCAATGAAAGCGGCGATGCGCTCAAAATAGGGACTTTGTTCAATGTGGCCATGGACTCGACCAAGCTGAATGCCGACGGATACAGCCCCATCAAGGAAGACTTGGCCGCGATTGCCGGCATGAAAGACAAAAAGGACGCATTCGACATGCTGGTCCAGATGCACCTGACCACTTCCAGCCCGTTCTTCGCTTTCTATGTCAGCTCCGACCCTGGCAACAGCACGGCCAACCTCTTTCAACTCTACCAAGCCGGTACCGGGCTTCCTGACAGGGACTACTATCTGAAAGAAGAGCACAAGCCCATCCTGGATGCCTACAAAGCTCACGTACAACGCATGTTCCAGCTTTGCGGCTTTTCGGAAAACGAAGCCAAAGCCAAGATGGAACAGGTCCTGAAGATGGAAACAGCGCTGGCCAAATTGCAGATGGACAAGGTGTCATTGCGTGACCCGCACCTGTCTTACAACAAAATGAGCGTGGACGAACTGCAAAAAAAGATTCCCGGATTCGACTGGAAATCCTATATCAAAGCCATTTCTCCCAACCATGAAGTAAAAGAACTTTCGGCAGGCCAGATGGACTTCATGAAAGGCATGGCGCAATTGTTCGCCAAAACCGACTTGGACGATATCAAGGCTTATTACGAGTGGAACCTGATTAGCAGTGCCTCTTCCTATCTGAGCGATGCTTTTGTGGAAGCCAATTTCGACTTCTACGGACGCACCATGTCGGGACAGACGGAAATGAAACCCCGCTGGAAACGCAGCGTAAGCTCGGTGAACGGCATCCTGGGCGAACCGGTAGGCAAAATGTATGTAGAAAAGTATTTCCCGGCCGCTGCCAAGGAACGTATCTTGAAATTGGTTGAAAACGTCCGTCTTGCCATGGGCGAACGCATGGCTGCCAATACTTGGATGAGCGATGAGACCAAGGCCAAAGGGCAGGAAAAATTGGATGCCATCTTGGTAAAAGTAGGCTATCCCGACAAATGGCGCGACTTCTCCGGCCTGGAAATCAAGGACGATTCCTACTGGGCCAATGTGAAACGCTACGCCGCTTTCGAAACCCAATACATGCTTTCCAAATTGGACAAACCGGTGGATCGCAGCGAATGGCACATGACCCCGCAGACGGTCAATGCCTACTACAATCCTACCACCAATGAGATTTGCTTCCCGGCTGGTATCCTGCAACCTCCTTTCTTCTATGCCACCGGCGATGATGCCATCAATTACGGCGGCATCGGCGTAGTTATCGCCCACGAACTGACCCACGGCTTTGACGACAAGGGCCGTCTCTACGACAAGGAAGGCAACCTGAACGATTGGTGGACGGCCGAAGATGCCAAGAACTTCGAGGCTCGCGCCCAATTGCTGGTTGACCACTTCAACAAAATCGAGGTTCTGCCTGGCATCCATGCCAATGGGGAACTGACCTTGGGCGAAAACATCGCTGACAACGGCGGTCTGAATATTTCCTATGCGGCCCTGCAAAAGGCTTTGAAAGAAAACCCGGTAGGCGAAATCGACGGTTTCACGCCAGCCCAGCGCTTCTTCTTGTCTTACGCCACACTCTGGGCCAGCAACATCCG
>JADIMZ010000119.1 GCA_017694335.1 Candidatus Pullibacteroides excrementavium | reverse complement strand
ACGTATAAATCGGAGCGTTATGGATGCGTGACTGCGAGGCGCCGAGCCGCCGCGCAGCGAGGGAGCATACTTAGGTATGTGACCAAGCTGCGCAAGGCTCGCAACGACGCAGACACCATTCAGAACGCTTCGATTTTAGTACATGCCGTCCATCCCGTTCGGCATAGCCGGCGCTGCCGGCTTATCTTCCTTAATTTCCGCCAATACGCATTCGGTGGTCAGCAACATGCCGGCAATCGAAGCGGCGTTTTCAAGAGCGATACGGGTAACCTTGGCCGGGTCGATAACCCCGGTGCTGAGCAGGTTTTCGTAGGTTTCGGTACGGGCGTTGAAACCGAAGTCGTCCTTGCCGGCCTTAACCTTGTCCACGATAACCGAGCCATCCAAGCCGGCGTTTTCCACAATCTGACGCAGCGGTTCTTCCAAGGCGCGACGGATGATTTCCACCCCTACCTTTTCGTCTTCGTTGTCCACTTTCATCTTTTCCAAAGCGGGCAAGCAACGCAGGTAAGCCACGCCGCCACCAGGAACGATGCCTTCTTCAACCGCAGCGCGGGTAGCGTGCAAAGCATCATCGAAGCGGTCTTTCTTTTCCTTCATTTCCACTTCGGAAGCAGCGCCAACATAGATGACGGCAACCCCGCCCGCCAGCTTGGCCAGACGTTCCTGCAGTTTTTCACGGTCGTAATCCGAAGTAGTCTTTTCCAGCTGAGCCTTAATCATGTTGACACGATCCTGGATATCTTCCTTGCGGCCCTTGCCGTTCACAATCGTCGTGTTTTCCTTGTCGATCGTGATTTTTTCAGCCTGACCCAGGAAAGTCAAGTCGATGTCTTCCAGTTTCAAGCCTTTTTCTTCCGAAACCACGGTACCACCGGTCAAAGCGGCGATATCTTCCATCATTTCCTTACGACGGTCGCCGAATCCGGGAGCCTTCACGGCAGCAATCTTCAACGAGCCGCGCAGGCGGTTGACTACCAAGGTAGCCAAAGCTTCGCCATCGATATCTTCGGCAATCACTACCAACGGACGGCCGGTTTGAACGGTCTTTTCCAGGATAGGCAGGAAATCCTTCATCACCGAAATCTTCTTGTCGTACAAGAGGACGAAAGGATTTTCCATCACGGCTTCCATCTTTTCGGTATCGGTTACGAAGTACGGGGAAATGTAACCACGGTCGAATTGCATACCTTCCACCACTTTCACGCTGGTTTCAGTACCCTTGGCTTCTTCAATCGTGATAACGCCTTCCTTCTTCACCTGACGCATGGCTTCCGCGATCAGCTTCCCGATATTGTTGTCGTTGTTAGCCGAAATCGTAGCCACTTGTTCGATTTTTTCGGTGCTGTCGCCCACTTTGGTGCTCATCTTCTTGATTTGGGCAACCACTTCGGCAACAGCCTTGTCGATACCGCGTTTCAAATCCATCGGGTTGGCACCGGCGGTCACGTTCTTAAGCCCCGTGCGTACGATAGCCTGAGCCAGAATCGTAGCGGTGGTGGTACCATCACCGGCCAAATCGTTGGTCTTGGAAGCCACTTCCTTGACCATCTGGGCACCCATGTTTTCAACCGTATCCTTCAGTTCCACTTCCTTGGCCACGCTCACACCGTCCTTGGTTACGTGAGGGGCACCGAACTTCCTATCTATGATAACATTGCGGCCTTTAGGACCCAAGGTCACTTTCACAGCATCGCACAATGCGTCAACGCCTTTCTTGAGGCGGTTCTTTGCTTCTTGATCAAAGAGAATTTCTTTAGCAGCCATTGCTTTATCGAATTTTAATATTAAACCATTTTGTTTTCCGATGCCCGATGCCGACCGGCTCCTGCCGTCTTGCACCCGCGCATCCGGATTTCCGTCTTTTGTTTTCGCTACAAGCCCGATGCTTCAAGCGATGCCACGGGGACGGATTCCCTTAGGAACAAACTACAGGATGGCGAAAATATCGCTTTCGCGCATGATTAAATAATGGGAACCATTGATATTCAATTCGGAACCCGAATATTTACCATACAATACCTTGTCTCCTTCCTTCACCGTCATCGGTTCGTCCTTTTTGCCCGGGCCAACAGCGACAACCACGCCTTGTTGGGGTTTTTCCTTTGCCGTGTCGGGAATAATGATACCGGCCGCCGTCTTTTCTTCGGCTTCCATAGGTTCAACCAATACTCGGTCTGCTAAGGGTTTGATTGCAAGTTTTGACATGATTTATCTCCTTTTAATTTTATTTTTTAATTTTTTTTGAACCAAAGGCCGGAGATTGCCTCCCGCCCCGGGCTTCCGTCCCCTTTCCTCAAGCGGACACACCCGCTTCAAGCATAAACCGTGCCACGCGTGGAATCCTGCCATTTTTGCAGGGATGTCCGGCTTCGGGCCAATTCCCTGTCATGATTTTCCGGCAAGCTGTCAGCCTCTATGCTTCCATGTTGGCAATGCCACTTGAAGAAGTTGGAAAATTTGACGAATTTTGCCGTCCGGAATTTCATCCGATACCAAGCCGTCCGCATCCCCTCTCGGAGGACTCCTTGCTCTGTCAGACAAGACCACGTTTTTTATTAAAGTCAAATTAATGAACACACGCAACCCACGTGCCTATATCCTTTTTGTCATTGCCCTGGCGATCAACGCTTTCGGTATCGCCTTCATTACCCGCGCCCTCTTAGGCACCTCGCCCATCACCAGCATCACCTACGTGATGAGCATGTTCACATCGTTGACGATGGGGCAATGGACCATTGTCCTCAATTTGGGCTTCATGATACTGGAACTGCCTTTCATGCGGAAAGAGGATTTGAGGACCGATTTGGCCTGTTACCTGCTCCAGATCCCGACCACGCTGTTCTTCGGTTCGTTCATCGATGTGTCGATGAATGCCTTGTCCTGGCTTCAACCGGAGATGTACGTTCTGAAGATTGCCAGCCTCCTGTTCGGCTGCGTCATCCTGGCGCTCGGCATCGCGCTCGAAGTCAAGGCCAATGTGGCGATGGCTGCCGGGGAATACTTCGTCAAAGCCATTGCCCGCCGTCTCCGTACCGATTTCGGTTATACCAAATTAGGATTCGACAGTTCCTTGGTGGCGCTCTCCTGCATTGTCTCCTATGCCGTGATGGGGACAATCCAAGGGGTTCGGGAAGGAACGGTGGTGGCCGCTGTCATTGTAGGACCTATCGTCCATTTCATCAGTCCTTGGTTCAAGGTGTTCGACCGATTCCTCTATCCTTCGGGAAAGACCGGCAGACCCGCCGGGCAAGCCTCCCTGCCAGTAGAAGACTTCCATCCCGGGCATCGGGTCATCACCATCGCCCGGGAGTTCGGCAGCGGCGGTCATCTTTTGGGAGAAATGCTTTCCAAGGAATTAGGCATCAGGCTCTACGATAAGGAATTCATCCATCTGTCCGCGCAGGAAAGCGGCATGGACGAGGCTTATATCCGGAAAAACGAGCAATCCATCCCCTCTTTCTGGCTCAAAAGCGTCTATGCGCAGAACAAGAACACGGTGGAGCAAAGCATGGCACCGGACGATGTGCTGTTCGTGGCCGAGAGCAAAATCGTGCAGGAAGCCGCTGCCAAGGAAGACTGCGTTATCGTGGGGCGTTGCGCCGATTTTGTGCTGGACGGGCAGCCGGGCTTGATCCGGGTGTTCTGCTGTGCCGGTTTGGATGATGCCCGCCAACGTTGCGTGCAGGAATACGGGCTGCCTGCCGACAAGGCCGAATCGGAAATCAAGCGGGTGAACCGCAAGCGTATGGCGCATTACGAATATTATACGGGACGGAAATGGGGCGACCCGCATCATTACGACTTGGTGGTCAATACCAGCCATGTCTCGATAGAGGAAGCCTGCCGGATGATTGGTGAATTGTACCGACACGCCTTGCAAAATAAATGATTGCCAAAAGAAGGCTTGTGCATCTTTGTACAATTTTGTTCTGCAATACAAACCATAGGCAAAAAGATGCTCTTAGTTTCAAAACTCTTATAGCACTCGGATAAACGATAATTTAGAATTAACCGGAATTCCTCCTATCGATCAAATCGATAAAAAGAACAAACAGCAAGTAGCACAAATACAAAAATATCTGATTAATCATGACTATTTAACCCCAGAAGATGCACAAGGTGGTAGAGGACCTAAGACACAGGCTGCTTACGATACATGTATTCTACATAATGAATTGCTTTCTCGTGAGTTTGATCAAACATTAGAAGGATTCATGCCTGGACTATACAAACTTCCTGGAGTGGATTTTAGAAGAAAAATGAATGAAGAGTTTCGCGCAAACAACAACAGGAGGCGACAATACTTCATTCCATGGGATGTGTATCATAGAATACAAGAGTTATATGGGGATTATTTATCCCCATATAACTATATAACTATCATGCGCCAACTGTTAAATCATATGGATACAACCAACCTATATCCTGCAAGTATTTAAAGAGTGAGGTATAAATTGTGATGTGCCCAAAGTTATAAACAACATCTCCATACCCTACTCTTAATGTTAGCCAAGGATTAATACATTCTGGATGCCAATGACTTAAATCTTTGGGATGTTCAATTGTGTTGTATGCATAACCAAAAACTACTTGTGTATTCGGCGTATTATACGCAAGAGCATACCTGATTTCATCCTTTGATATCTTGGTCAAGTCGGTAGGCCATGATATCCTGAACGGCTTTTTGAGCTTGTAATTCGGATGATTTTTAACCTTATCCAATTTATAAAAGTCGCTTCTATCTCGCCTTCTTTTGATATACAGCCCCATTTCATCATATGGACTGCCATAATAACCGTCTGGCTTTGCATGCAGCCAGAAAGCCTCCTTCGCCGCTTCTGGGGATATAGGCCATCCGAACATCCAGACCGCCATGTGCATGGTATAGATGCTGCAGCATTCGTACAGGTTCAATTCCTTGCCCTCCCTCAGCTTGGCCATCGACCGCTCCTGCCCCCGGAATACATAGTAACAGCCATTGGCAAAGACCAGCACGATAATCAAGGCTATCGATATCAATAGCCACTTAATCAGTTTTTTCATGTCTATTCAGGTTTTAGGCAAAGCCCCGGAAAGCAACTTCGCCCGGGTTATACGATATGTTTGCTTTTCCTTTTATGACAATGAACGGATAAAGGTAACCTTTTGTGCCTAATTGTATTTATAAGTTGTGTAGTTAGAATGCAAATATTCGTATTCGCCTTTTTTGATTGTAGAGCATAGCCTGATTGATACATAACCATAGGCATTCCCACTACCCGAAATCCAAGGGCCGATTGGGGTTGAACGGGACGGTTTCTTCGGGCCGGATTAATCGGAATCGGGTCCATTTTCCGCTGAAATAGCGGAAGACGAAGACCACGGCCTTGACCACCCAGTCCACGAACATCCCGAGCCAGATGCCGACCACGCCGCCCTCAAGCACGATACCGAAAAGGTAGGAAAACAGCAGGCGGCAGAAAATCATCGACAAGATGCTGGTCCACATCGGGAACCGTACATCCCCGGCAGCGCGGAATGTGGTTGGCAGCACATAGCAAAGCGGCCAGAACAAGACCGTGAAGAGGGCGTGGAGCCAGACGATTTCCCGTATCCATGCCGAGGTTTGTTCCGGCAGGCCATAGATGCGGAGCGTCAAAGGCAAGGCAGCTACTACCAAAACGCAGCTGGCCAAGAGGCAAAGATAGGTGTAGCCAAGTATTTTCTTGTTGTAGAAGCGGGCTTGGACATAATCCCCGGCGCCTACGCAATGGGCAATCACCACCGGCATCCCGGCCACGATGGCCATGCCCGGCAGGACTTGGAAGAGGATGATTGTCCCGGCCACCGAATTAGCGGCAAGGGCCGATGTGCCCGCTGCCGCCACCATGGCCAATACCAAGACTCTTCCTAAGTAGAACATCCCGTTTTCGAAGCTGTACGGCATTCCCACTTTCAGGATTTTTCCGACAGACCCTCTGTATTCGGTGGAGAAAGCCGAAGCTAGGGAATGCAGGCGGGCATCCTGCATGAACGGAATCCTCGCCTTGACTAAGAACGCGATGACCAAGACTGCCGACAGGATTCTGGAAATCAGGGTCGCCCAAGCCGCTCCGGCCACTTCCATATCCAAGGCATAGATGAGAAGCGCATTGCCGCCTACATTGAGCAGGTTCGCCCCTATCATGATTTTCATGGGCAACACGGTATTCCCGGCACAACGGAATATGGCGGCTCCGGCGCTGTAAACGGCCAAGAATGGCAAAGACAAGGCGGTGATATCTAGGTATATTCCGGCATTCAGTTCCACTTCCGGCGCCAAGTCCCCGAACAGGCGGCCCAGGATGAAGGGTCTGAGCAGGTAGATTCCACATGTGGTCAGGACAGACAAAGCTCCGCTCAGCCAAATGAGTTGCACGGAAGCGATTCCCGCCTGCCCTTTCATCCCTTTCCCCAAATACTGGCTAGCCACTATCGAGCCTCCTATGGCCAAGGCGGAAAAAAGACTGTTGAACAGGGAGATGACAAAATCGATCAACGAGACCCCGGAGATAGCGGCTTCCCCGATACCGGATACCATCATCGAGTCGGCGATGCCGAGGCTGTATTTGAGGAACTGCTCGGCCATCAACGGCAGGAACAAGGCCCACAGCATCTTGTCGGAATAGAATCGTGCCTGCAAGCCGGAACGGGATTCTTGTCTTTTGATGCGTTGCTGTGTTGCCATGTCTCTTTGGTTTGGGAATGCCCTGGCGAGGGCAGCCGCCTGCAAAAATGTAAAATTACAAAAAGATTGTTTCGTCCCGGCGGTTCGTGCCAAAGGCTGAAAAGCTGAGAATCCAACACGCCATTCTACGGCTTGCAGGGTCGTTTTTCGGGTATATAGACCATGTTATTTCCTGAATCGACTATTTTTGCAGCCTTGGATCAAGCTGTGCCATGTATAAGAAAAAATGGATTTTCTTGTTGTTCATCTGCTTGCAGGTCTTCGTCTCCGGCCCTATTCAGGCAGGAAACGGCTATCATTCTCGGGCTCTTCCGTTCCAGATCTGGCAAGGAGACACGGCATTCCGTGGCAATGGCAAGGGTGTATCCGATAGAGCGGCGGCACTTTCGTTCGGAGTAAATGTACCGGATGCCTTGGGAATGGCTTTTACCGGAGTGCCTTTGGTGGTTACCGGGCTTGCCGCAAAGAGCGTGGACGACCGTTTCCGAAGCTTGCGCAACGACTTCATGCCGGAATTCCGCTGTCAGGTGGATGATTACCTGCAATACCTGCCTGCAGCCGTGATGGTAGGGATGAAAGCCTGTGGCGTGGAAAGCCGAAGTTCATGGAGCCGCATGCTGGTTTCGGATGCGTTTTCCGCAGCACTGATGGGTGGCATCGTATTCGCAGTGAAAAGCACCATGCAAGTGGAACGTCCCGATGGGTCCAATCGTCATTCTTTCCCTTCCGGGCATACGGCCACGGCCTTTATGACGGCCACGATGCTGAACAAGGAATACGGCTACAAAAGCCCTTGGGTCGGCATCGGTGCATACAGCGTGGCCACGGCCACCGGGCTGATGCGCATAGCCAACAACAAGCATTGGCTCAGCGATGTGTTAGCCGGTGCCGGGATAGGAATCATCACCACGGAAATAGGCTATCTCTTGGCCGATTTGATTTTCAAAGAGAAAGGCATCAATCACGCCCATGAAATCAATTATTTTTCCAAGGAACCCTTTTCTGCCAAGCCCTTCAGGCCTTCTTTTCTCGGGGTTTACCTCGGCCTGGCTTCGATGCCGGGACGCTACCGTTTGCCGGACGGGAGAGCTTTGAAGTTTTTACCCGGCAGTTCGGCCGGTATCGAAGGGGCGTATTTCTTCAATCCCTATATCGGATTTGGCGGCAGTTTCGGCTTGTCGAGCTTGCCCGTGGAGGGAATTGCGCTAAAGAAAGACAATCTAAGCCTGCTTTCGGTTTATTCCGGCGTCCATTTTTCCTATCCCGTCATGGACAGGCTGTTGCTGGGCGGCAATATTTCGATGGGCTATCTGCATTCCGATGCCTTGCGGGGCGAAGAAGGATTCCTCACAAAAAGGAAAGGGTTCGCTTTCAGCCCCGCGCTCTCGCTGACATTCCGGGCAAAGGAACACTTGGGTGTGAAACTGTTTGCCCGTTACGAGCTTTTGCCGGACATCATGCCGGAAGGGGATCCTGACACCTTTCATCAACTCACTTTCGGCGCAGCGGCTTCTATCCTTTTCCCGGCTTCAAAAAATCCGAAAAAGCAAAAAGTTTCCGCCAAGAGACGGGATATACAGCATCAATCGGCCATCCCCGAATAGCCAAGACTTGATGCGCACTGCCAGAAAGTTTTTTTATCGGGCGTCGAACCCGCGCATGAAAAAAAACGCCTCGGAACAGGAATTGATTCCCTTTCCAAGGCGTTCGCTGTTGTTTACCGGAACGGCATCTTTCCAGTGTCATGGCGGCGGACAATAAGACCGCAGAAAGTCCTCTCGGCAGTTCTCCGCCAAGGCCCTGTCCGATCCGCCAATTATAGCTTGAATCAGATTTTCCAGTTACGGACAAAATCCACCGATTTCTGAATCAGCGGGTACATCACGCTATCGTCTTCCACAAAGGCTACCTCCTTGCGGTAAGCGGCCAGGAATTCTTCCAGAATCGGGGAAGTCTTGACCGGACGGCGGAACTCGAAAGCTTGGGCAGCATTGAATAGCTCGATAGCCAACACGCGCTCGGTATTGTCCATGACGCGGTATGCCTTGGTAGCCGCGTTCGCCCCCATGCTCACATGGTCTTCCTGCCCTTGGGAGGATTCAATCGAATCCACGCTGGCCGGGCAGCACAACTGCTTGCTTTGGCTTACAATCGAAGCGGCGGCGTACTGCGGAATCATGAAACCGCTGTTCAAGCCCGGCTTCTTGACCAAGAAGCTCGGCAGTTCCCGCTTGCCGGCAATCAGCTGGTAGGTACGGCGTTCGGAAATATTGCCCAATTCGGCCACGGCGATGCTCAGGAAATCCTGAGTCAAGGCCAAAGGCTGGCCGTGGAAGTTGCCGGCGGAAATAACCAAATCCTTGTCCGGGAAAACCGTCGGGTTGTCGGTCACGGCATTGATTTCCTCGAACGTGATCTGGCTCACGTATTCAATGGCATCTTTCGAAGCTCCGTGAACCTGCGGGATGCAGCGGAACGAATAGGGATCCTGCACATGCGTCTTGTGACGTTTAATCATCTCGCTGCCTTCCAAGTATTTGCGGAAAGCCGCAGCGGTATCCACTTGGCCTTGGTGACGGCGTACCTCCTGGATTTCAGGATAGAACGGCTCGATGCGTCCATCGAAGGCTTCCAGCGACAAAGCCCCGATCAAATCGGCCATCTTGCTCAGATGCTGCGCCTTCATCACGTTGTGCACCGCGAACGCGCTCATGAACTGCGTGCCGTTGAGCAAAGCCAAGCCTTCTTTGGATGCCAGTTCCACCGGCTGCCAGCCATGCTGGGCCAGAACTTCCGAAGCCGGGCGTTTTTCCCCATTCACCCAGACTTCTCCCAAGCCGATCAAAGGCAAGCACATATGCGCCAACGGAGCCAAGTCGCCCGATGCGCCTAACGAGCCTTGCTGGTAAACCACCGGCAGCACATCGTTATTGAAGAAATCCACCAAACGCTGGATGGTTACTACCTGCACGCCCGAATTGCCGTAAGACAACGACTTTATCTTCATCAGCAGCATCAGCTTCACCACTTCCTGCGGCACCGGTTCGCCTAGGCCGCAAGCGTGCGACATCATCAGGTTTTTCTGCAATTGCGAAAGCTGCGCCTCGGAAATGCTCACATTGCACAGCGAGCCGAAACCGGTCGTGACCCCGTAAATAGGTTCAGGATGGGTCTTGGTCTTCTGATCCAAATAGTCGCGGCATTTCTGCACGGCCGCAATCACCTCCTTGGAGAGGCTGATTGGCCAATGGCCGTCGATGATTTGTCCGATTTCCTCGAAAGAAAGGTCTTTCAAGGTGATTTCAAATGTCTTTGTTTCCATTATCC
>JADIMZ010000118.1 GCA_017694335.1 Candidatus Pullibacteroides excrementavium | reverse complement strand
GATATAGACCCCGATGCTGAAGTTGGAGGCCGTGAACAGGCTTTGATTCTCGGCCAGGCAGCGTTCTCGGATTTCCGGCATTGCCTTATCCCAGCCGGTAGTGCCGACCACGATGGGCAGGTGGTGCTGGAAACAGCGTTCGATATTGCCCGGTGCTGCGGAGGGCGTGCTGAAATCAATCGCCACATCGGCCTGCGCCAGCAACGAGGTCTTTTCCTGCCAGTCTTGTTCATTGTCGATGACGGCGATGATGGAATGCTTCCGTTCCAAGGCTGTCTTTTCTATCTCTTTGCCCATTTTCCCGTAGCCGAGCAGGGCTATTTTGAGTTGTTTCATTTTTTGAATGCCAATTGAATGCCAATCTCTGCCGAGCTCCGTTGGGGCTGCCGTTTGCCGCAGGCCCTTATGGGAGCATTGTGAGTTTTGGTTACGTGTTAGTCGTTTTTATGTCGGTTTTGTATTGCTGGGAGCCCGGCGGTGTGCCGCCCTCATTTCAGGGTGAGGCAGACTTTGATGCCCGCGTCCAAGGGAAAACCGTTGCGGATATGGAAATTGGTTCGCGCATAGGGTTTTATCGACATGGACAGGTTCGGACTCACATTGAAAGAGGAGAGGTGCGCATAGACAATCGCATCGACGATATTGAGCAGATAGACCGCTCCGGCGATGATGATGCACAGTTCGAAATTATGTTCGTAATAGTTCCGCAGTTCCAGCAGTTCGCTGAGCGAGTAATCGACTAGGTCGGGATTGGAATTGGTGGCGGTGGAGTCGGTCCTGACTTTGATTTCGTCCTGGTAGAGGTTCCGGTTTTTCAGCATGTCGTCGGTAAAATAGACCAAGACCGCCGCACCGGCGTAAACGACAGGCGTTTTATACCATTGTCCGTTGTAGATTTGTCCTAGGCCTGGCACGACGGCCGAGCAGAGTGCCGCCATTCCGGGAGACTTCAAGCCTCCTTTTTTCTTTCGCTTGAAGGCGCCCGAATTCCGTTGCTTGAAAGTGAGGAGCTTGGGATCCACGCCGGGAGAGGCTTCGAACAGCGTGTCTTGCTTGGGTTTCTTGAAGAAAGCGAGCGCATCGGCAGAAAACAGCTTCTCAGTAGCAAATAGATCGGAGGCCGAATAGAACTCGTTGGAGAAACGGAAGCCTCCGGGATTCGAAAAATCCATTAGGGCAAAGGATTCCGTGGAGAATCCGGAATATCCTCCCCGGCTGAAATCGCCATAGCCGGTTCCACCGCTTGTAGTTCCGGGCAAAGGATGGTTGGATGCCAAGAAACCCGAAAGGGATGCTTCCGGCCTGGGCGTATATTGAGCCCGTCCTTGGAAGGCAAGGAGCAGGATGCAGCTTAGGCAACACAGCATCCGTACAGTCCAAGAACGGAAATGCTTACTCATTTAAAAGATTGAAAATCCGTTGTAATTCTTCTTCCGAGCCATAATCGATGACCAGGCTGCCTTTGCCTTTCCGGCCAGGTTTGAGGCTTACCTTGGCCGAAACCTTGTCGGCCAGTTTCTGTTTGGCTTCCTTGCACCATTCCGGTACGACTGCTTTTTCTTTCGGCGCTTTGGCTCCCGTATTGTCCTTTTTGCGGATCAGTTCTTCCAATTGACGGACCGACAAGTCCTGGCTGATGACCTGCTGGGCCAGTTCCAGCTGTTTCTCCTCGCTTTCGATGCCGACCAGGCAGCGGGCGTGCCCCATGCTGATTTTGTTGTCTTTGAGGTAGAGCTGGATGACAGCCGGGAGGTTGAGCAGGCGAAGGAAATTGGCCACGGTGCTGCGGCCTTTGCCCACCCGTTTGCTGAGTTCGTCCTGATTGTACTTGTAGGCATCCATCAAGGCTTGGAACGACAAGGCCACGTCGATGGCATTGAGGTCTTCGCGTTGGATGTTCTCGATCAAGGCCATTTCGAGCGACTGGTTGTCGTTGGCCATGCGGATAAAGGCTGGAATCTCGGTCAGGCCGGCCAGTTTGGAGGCTCTTAGACGGCGTTCGCCGGAGATGAGCTGGTAACGATGCCCTGCCTTGCGGACCGTAATCGGCGTGATGACCCCGTTGATGCGAATCGACTGGCAGAGTTCTTCCAAGCTTTCATCGTTGAACTGGGTACGGGGCTGGAACGGGTTGGCATCGATTTGGTCGATAGGAATGGCGGCAATGGCGCCGATGACTCCTTCTTCCGAATCGGGCGAAAGAGGCACTGTTTCTGTTTTGGTGGCAGCGTTGCCTGTCCTGCTGTCGCCCAGCAAGGCATCCAATCCTCTTCCTAACGCGGGTCTCTTGGCTGTCATGGCAAATCGTTTTTATTGGTTGGTGGATGGAACCGGGCTTCCGTTTTCTGGCTCGTTATTGTTCCTGGCTGCGGCTGCAGCGGCTTTCTGGGCATCCCTTTGCAAGACTTCCTTGGCAAGGTTCAGGTAATTGATGGATCCGATGCTGTTGATGTCGTGTTCCAGGATGGAAATTCCGTAACTGGGAGCTTCGGCTAATTTTATATTGCTGTGAATTAGTGTGTTGAAGGCAAGGTTCATGAAGTGTGTCCTGACTTCTTCCACCACTTGCTTCGACAGCCGGGTGCGGGCATCGTACATCGTGAGCAGGATGCCTTCCAGATCCAAGTCCGGATTAAAGCGGCTCTGCACGATGCGTATCGTATTGAGCAGCTTGGTGAGTCCTTCCAAGGCGTAGTACTGGCATTGCACGGGAATGATGGCCGAGTCGGAGGCCGACAGGGCGTTCATCGTGATGATGCCCAAGGAAGGAGCGCAATCGATAATGATGTAGTCGTATTTCTTGCGGATCTCGTTCAGTTTGCCTCGCAGCACCAGGTTGCGGTTAGGCAGATTGACCATTTCCACCTCGGCGCCGACCAGATCCACATGGGAGGGAATCAGATCCAGGTTTTTGATCCGGGTGCTTTGGACCACGTCTTCCGGTGCCATGTCGCCCAGCATGCACTCGTAGAGGCTGCCGTTCACATGGTCGGGGTTCACGCCTACCCCGGAAGTGGCGTTGGCCTGGGGGTCGGCATCAATCAAAAGGACTTTCTGGTCCAAGGCGGCCAAGGCGGCGGCTAAGTTGACCGCCGAGGTGGTCTTGCCGACACCTCCCTTCTGGTTGGCGATGGAAATTACGTTGCTCATTATGGTTTGTTTGCGGTTGATGGCTTCCTAAAGAAAAAGCCGTCCATGCCCGAACGGCTTTCCCTTTAGGCAAAGTCTTTGCGAGCCGGAACAGGAATCCGAGCTATGGCACAGCCCTCTCGATTCAGTCCGTTCCAACCCTTGTCCGTCTCAGAAAGGTTTCTTGTAGAACCTGCTGATGTGGCGGAAATCCTAATTGCCGAGGTTTTCGAAATCCATGTCATCCTGCGACATGCCGCTTTCGCGCGGCTGTTCCGGTTCTTCAGGCGGAACTTCGCCGGTCTCGATGAAACGGATGGTCTGTTGCAGACCGGTCACAAAATTTTCAAAATCTTCTTTGTAAAGGAAAATCTTGTGCTTGTCGTATATGAATTTGTTCAGATTTTCATCGAAAATCCTCTTGCTCTCGGTGATGGTGAGGTACAAATCCCCGGCCTTCGTTTCTTTGACATCCATGAAATAGGTACGCTTCCCTGCCTTTACAGCCTTGGAGTACACTTCTTCCTTTTCACGGTCCTTGCCCCTGTAATCTTCCATAGTGAAATTTGATTTTTTGTTTTTCTTCTACTCTTCTTTCCGTCTCTCAAGACGTCTTTTCCGACGCCGTCGAAGCGTGTCCGCCTGTCCGGGAATGTTTTGGGAAAGTACCCCTTTCCCGAACCGGCGGGCAAATTTAAACAATTTAGACGAGTTACGCCAACAGCGGCCTGTCTAAAATTGTATAATGTTGGATGTGTTAAAATTGCGCAATTATAGCCATTTGAGCAAACGCGAGCCCTTGCCCCGTTCCTTCCCGGCATTCTTCGGGAACGCCCGGAACGCGTAGTCGTAAACGCCGGAGCCTTCCAGTACCAGACGGGCGGAATAAGTGGCCACTCCGTCTTTGAAGGCGGTCGGTTCCATGGCTTTCACGGAACTCAGTTCCTGTACTTTGTCATTGACCTTGTGCCCGAAAACCACTTCCACGCCGATTTCTTCCGCTTGGAGGCCGGCCATGAAGACATCCACTTCAAAGACGCATTCCTGCCCCATCTGCAAAGGCGCGTTGGTGGAATCCCGGCAACGGAAGGATACCGCGCGGATATCCGGCCAGGAGGAGGCTACGCGCTGCACCCATTGGCCGAGTTTTTCCAATCCGGCACCGCCGTTCTCGGTCAGGTGGTGATAGCGTTCGCTCAAGTCGTAGTAATACTGGCGGTAATAGTCGTCCAGCTGGCGGCGCATGGTGTAATGCGGCGCAATCAGGGCGAAGCTGTTGCGGATATGCCCGATCCAGACAGGGTTGTTGCCCGGTTTATGCCCTTCGTAGAAGTCCGGGCAGACCTCGGTTTCGAGCATGGTGTAAATGGTTTCGGCATCCAGCTCGTCTTGGTAGGCGGTGTTCTCGTAGGTCTGTTCCTCGCTCAAGGCCCAACCGGCGCCTTCCCGGTAACCTTCGGCCCACCAGCCATCCAGTACGCTGAAATTCAATACGCCGTTCATCAAGGCTTTTTCCCCGCTGGTTCCGGAGGCTTCCATCTTCCGGGTGGGCGTGTTCATCCAGACATCCACGCCTTGGATCAGGTGCTTGGCCACATCGATATTGTAGTTCTCGATGAAGACCACCTTGCCAAGGAATTCTTCCCGGCGGGACACCTCCATGATCTGGGCGATCAAGGCTTGGCCTGCTTCATCGGCCGGGTGGGCTTTCCCGGCAAAGATGAACTGTACCGGACGATCCGGGTCGTTGACGATTCGGCTGAGGCGTTCTATGTTCTTGAACAGGAGATGCGCCCGTTTGTAGGTGGCAAAGCGGCGGGCGAAGCCGATGGTGAGCACGTCCGGGTTGAGGCGGTTGAGCGCCTTGACTAAATTCTGCGGGTTTTCGCCCCGTACCGGCCATTCCTGTTGCAGGCGTTCCTTCACGAAATCGATCAGTTCGTGGCGGCGGCGGGTACGGATGCCTGCGATTTCTTCTTCGGGTACGTTCTGTAT
>JADIMZ010000117.1 GCA_017694335.1 Candidatus Pullibacteroides excrementavium | reverse complement strand
AAAGCCAGACTGCTGATGCCCCGATGCCCCATGGCGTATTTTCTGAATTCGTTGTTCATTTCAGTTTCTGTTTGGGAGTGAATCGGAATAAATATCCGTTTGCTTGTCCGTGAGAATCCGGCAACCACACGGATGCCCGAAAGTTTCCTGCTTCAAGCAGCTTGTCAGACAGCACTCTGTTTCAAGCAGCTTGTCAGAACGGCTAAGATACGAGGCGTTCGTTTTTATGATTGCCAAGAAATACCCGTTCTTATGTGTGACTTGTCAGAATGGGCAAGATGCAAGGCCGCCGAGGGTGAGGATGAGGGAGCGTGCTTTTGTACGTGACCGAGTCCGAATCCCGACGGCAACGTCGCAGATTGCCCATTATCACAAGCCACATTACTTCTTGGTGCCGTCTTTCTGAAGAATAGCCACAAACTCATCCATATCCACATCCTTCGTCTCCATCTGCGTCTTCTCCATGAACAGGGCGGTCAGCTTTTCTTCAAAAACCATGTCGTAGACACGTTTCACTTCTTCCTCGTTCTTCATCATCGAATCGATGAAAGCTTCAATGCGCTTCTTGCTTTCTTCGTCTTCGGCATTTACCGGGAAGTACTGGGCCAGCACCCGGTTCTTGTAGAAATCGCGCAAATCCTGCATTTCCAGCTTCACTTCGTACTGGGCGGTAATCTTGTTCTGGATTAAATCCCAGCGCAGCGAGCGTTCAATCTGCTTGAGCTCTTCTTCGGGGATGTCGTTGATGGGTTCCTGCTTCTTTTCTTCGGCATCGCGGTTGGTTTCGGAGATGACCCAACGCTTGATGAAGTCCATCGGCAGGTCGAACTTGGTATTGTCGATGATTTTGTCAACGGTATCGACAAAGAGCTTCTTGTCGCTATGCTGCTTGTAGTAGCCTTCGATTTCCTTGCGCATTTGTTCGCGGAAAGCGGCTTCGTCCTTGATTTCCACGCCGGGGTAAGCCTTGGCGTAGAGGTCTTCTCCGGGAACGGCCGGTTCCACGTGGGTGATGCTGTCGATCCGGAAACGGAACTTGGGCGCGATGTTGGCCAGTTCTTCTTCCTTGATGTTGAGCATCGAGGAGAGGTCGGCCTTGTTCTTGAATGCCTTCTGGATTTCGAAATCCACGGTGTCTCCCACCTTCTTGCCGATGAACTGCTTCTGGATGGTCTTCAGGGCAATCAGGTCGATGGCAATCGATGTCTTGGTGTTGATGCCGCCTTCCTTGATGTTGCCTTCTTCGTCCAATTCGAAGAGTTCCCCGCCCAAGGTGTCGGCAGCGCCTGCGGTTTCAGGGCTGCTGACTACGCCGTAGCGGCGGCAGATGCTTTCCTGGTGCTTGTCGATCTGTTCATCGGTAGCCACTACATGGTAAGCCGTCGTCTTGATGCCGGCCAGGTCGATCGAGAATTCGGGAGCCAACCCGATTTCGAACCACATCGTGAAGTTGCCGGGGTTCTCGAAATCGTATTCGCTCTTCTTTTCTTCTTCCGGCACGGGGAGGGCATGGCCTAAGATATCGATTTTGTTTTCCTTGATATAATTGGTTATGCTTTCGGCCACGATTTTGTTAATCTGATCCATCAGGACGGCCTGCCCGTACATCTTCTTTACAAGTCCCATGGGAACCTGTCCGGGACGGAACCCGTGCATCGTTACCTTCTTACGATAATTCTTCAACTCCTCGGCAACCTTGCCTTCGTAATCCTGGGGTACCAGCTCTAACTTCAGGTAAGCGGACAATTCCCCTTTTGGTTCTCTTGTGATGTTCATTATTTTACAAATATTTAAATATCAGCGTTTCCTGTTTTGGCTTGCGTGCGATGCCCATGTCGGCATCATGCTATTCCAGCGGACAAACCAAACAGCAAAGATAGGTAAAAATCCGAATACGCAGGCCTGGACATGCCAATGCGCAGCCATATCCGCCGATCGGGTTTGCGGTTGGACAGGATACGGCTTCCTGTAATCCGGGTCATGATTCCGTGCATGCAGGTAGATGCTGGTTGATGGCCAATGTTTAATTTTGCCATTGATTTCATTGGCGGGATTGTACCTGGATCGCTCATTGGCTGTGCTGATTTGACTTGAATGGCATTGGTTTCGGCTTGGTTTCGATTTCTTTGGGCGGAGTTCAAGCTTGATATGGAGAGCGTAAGGGGCAACGGTTTATGGCAAAATGCAGGTATATCATCCCGCTGCGGAAATCCAGCGTCGCCGCAAGGGGCAACGTTTTACGGCAGAATAAAAACTATCCGGATATGAAAAAAATACTGACAACGATGATGACCGGCATGATGGCCTTGAGCTTTGCCGCCATGGCGCAGACAAAGCCTGTGCCGGGGACGGGCGGCGACAAGTACGTGCCCTACGAAGAACGGAATGGCAACGAATCCATTGTGTACTTCACCCGGGACCTCAGCGCCGAAGGGCTGATCAAGGCCTATGAGCAGGTTTGCGGGAATATCGAAGGCAAAACGGCGGTGAAGTTGCACACCGGCGAGCAAAACGGGCCCAACATTATTCCCCATGATTGGGTCGAATCATTAATCAAAAAAGACTTGCCCGATGCCCGTATCGTGGAAACCAACACCTATTACACGGGCGACCGCTACACGACCGAGCAGCACCGCCAGACCTTGAAGGTGAACGGCTGGACGTTCTGCCCGGTGGACATCATGGACGAGGAGGACACGCTTTGCCTGCCTGTCAAGGGAGGGAAATGGTTCACGAAGATGGCCATGGGCAGCCATATTGCCGATTACAATTCGATGGTGGTTCTGACGCATTTCAAAGGCCATAGCCAAGGCGGTTTCGGTGGCAGCAACAAGAACATCGGGATTGGATGCGCTGATGGCCGGGTGGGCAAGGCCTGGATCCATACCACGCCCCATCAGGACAACCAGTGGGATATTGCCAAGGAGGAATTCATGGAGCGGATGACCGAATCGACCAAGGCGGTGGTGGATCATTTCGGCAAGCATATTACTTATGTGAACGTGATGCGCAATATGTCGGTGTCCTGCGATTGCGAAGGGGTTAATGCCGAACCGGTGGTGACGCCCAATGTGGGGATTCTGTCCTCGACCGATATCCTTGCCATTGACCAGGCTTGCGTGGATTTGATTTACGCGATGACCGAGGCCGAGAACCGGGCTTTGGTGGAACGGATCGAGAGCCGGCACGGGCATCGCCAGCTTTCGTACATGGAGGAATTGGGCATGGGCAATAGGCGTTACGTGCTGATTGACTTGGACAACGGCGGCAAGCGGATTACGCCGGATGAAGCAGTGAAGGGCTTGAAGCCGTTCGGGAAGGAATAGCTTGGTCTCGGCAAAGGCAGTGCAAGCCGAATGCAGAGCAAAGCTTGCTTTAGCTATGCTGAGGCGCAGCCTGCCTTCGATGCAAATCAAAGCTCAAGCAAGGGAGCGTGTTGGCTATCGCCGAAGCCCCTATGCCTCGGCCATATTCAAGCGAGGATACAGGCTTGATATGGCACTCGGCTCAACCGGGGCTTTGCCTCTGCGCTCGACTTTCGCTATCTTTGCCGCATGCATAAAAAGAACTGAACCATGGGAACTGAAGGTATCCGGGATCGCTACATCAATCCCTATACGGATTTCGGCTTCAAGAAACTGTTTGGCACGGATATGAACAAGGAACTGCTGATCAGCTTCCTGAACGCTCTCTTGGAGGGGAAGGAAGAGATAGAAGATATCACCTACCTGAACGTGGAGCAGATGGGGGACAGGGAGCTGGACAGGAGAGCCGTCTTCGACGTGTACTGCCAGAGCAGCCGTGGCGAGCGTTTCCTGGTGGAGATGCAGAAGGGGGAACAGGAGTTCTTCAAGGACAGGAGTCTGTATTACAGTACTTTCCCGATACGGGAGCAGGGCAAGCGGGGCCAATGGGATTACGGCTTGAAAGCGATATACGCGATAGGAATACTGAACTTTTCGTTCGATGAGAGCGAGCCGGAACGCTACCGTCACGATGTGAAATTGGTGGACTTGGGGTCGGGCAAGGTGTTCTACGACAAGCTGACATTCATCTATTTGGAGATGCCCAAGTTCAACAAGGGTGAAGAGGAACTAGAGACCTTGTTCGACAAATGGATGTTCGTGCTGCGGAACCTGTCGGGTCTGATGAAGAGGCCGCAGGCTTTGCAGGAGAGGGTGTTCAATCGTTTGTTCGAGGCGGCGGAGATAGCCAAGTTCGACCGGAAGGAGTTGTACGCCTACGAGGAGAGTTTGAAGAACTTCCGGGATTGGCACAGCGTGATAAGCACGGCGGAGAAGAAAGCCGAGAAGAGGGGGAGGGAAGAAGGCCGGGAAGAGGAACGTATCAAGAACGCCCAAAATCTTAAACGTTTGGGCGTTGCCTTGGAGGTTATTGCCCAGGCTACCGGTTTGAGCGAGGAGGAAATAGGCAAGCTTTAGGCGTGTTCGGCAAATCAGGTTCAAAGTTCGGCTTGATTTGTGAACCCGCTATGATTTTTAATGCGATATTTGGTTTATGGAAGATTCGAATGCGGTCATCTGGACGCGGAATCTGGATGTGTACCAGAAGAATGTGAAAATCCTTTCGGATGTGAATTTGGAGATTGCCCAGGGCGATTTCGTGTACTTGATTGGCAAGACCGGCACGGGGAAAAGCTCCTTGT
>JADIMZ010000116.1 GCA_017694335.1 Candidatus Pullibacteroides excrementavium | reverse complement strand
GACGAATCGGGCAGCGTCTGGATGCCCGTTTGCAGGCGGGTATGGTGCAGGAGGTGCAGGGGCTGCTGAATCGGGGCTTGAAGCCGGAGCAGTTGTTGTATTACGGCTTGGAATACAAGTTCATCACTCGTTATATTTTAGGCGAATTGTCGTTCGAGGAAATGCGGGAGCAGTTGTATTTTGCGATATGCCAGTTTGCCAAGCGGCAGCGGACCTGGTTTCGCAAGATGGAACGCGAGGGCTACCGGATTGAATGGCTCGACGGCAATCTTTCCTTGGAAGCTAAGACTGCCTTGGTATTAGGGAAATTCCCTGCATGGCTATAAATCGGACTTCCGCAAATTGTCCATGTTTTTCTTGCTATAAGCTTCTCCTCTGGCCAATAGGTATTGAAATAGGATAACATCGTCTTTAATATGTATGTGGAAGACAAAGAACGCCCTATACCCTCCGATTCTAATGCGGTAGATGTATTCAATATCTTTGAGCTTTTTGCAGTCGGAAATTTCATCGATGCTTTTTGCCTTTTCTATTTCTTGGAGTGCTTTTTGCAGGGAGGATTTCATTTTCCCGGATAAGCGGAGGCTGGATTTAATGAATGCTTTTGAAAAAGTGAGTTTCATAATCCAAGCCATTTACGGAATGCTTCTTGCTCTTGCGGACTTGCCGGGTGTAAACCATCGGGTTCATGCATGGATAACCAACGATATGCTTCTTCGTCGTTCATGTGATTTACCATGTCTTTCTTTAGCAGATTCTCAATATAATTTTTCAAATTCGTACCTTGTGCTGCCGCCCTGATGGATAGAAAGCGGAACACATCGTTCGGGATATCGATAATTTTTCTTTTTGTAAGAGATTCTGTTGTTGCCATTGTGTGAATATGTTTACAAGGCAAAGATATATTGTATATATGATATATACAAACTTTGGCGTGCTGTCGTTCATAGGTGCTTGGCATGGCTCTCGGCTTACCGCAAGGGTTGGCTTCGCCGAGCCTTGCTCGCCTCGGCAGCGTTCAAGCAAGCTTGACGCTGTTCTCGGCTTATCGCAAGGGTTAAGATTTTGTGAAAGGTTTGGGATTTTGTGGAAGCGGTGTATTTTTGCGCGCCGTTTGGAGTACGGGTCAGCGTTTATGTGTTCGGAGAACAAAGAAATAATGTAATTTTGCATTCAAATTGGCAATCAACCAAAATTCAATAGAGTCATGAAAAAGGAAATGTTTATTCTGGCAGCTGCCCTTCTCGGCATGGGAATGACTTCTGCGCAAGACACGCACACTTATTCCGATTTGATTGTTTCGGAGTACGTGGAAGGTTCGAGCTACAACAAAGCCATCGAGATTTATAACGGGACCGGTGCCGATGTGGATTTGTCTGCTTATACTTTGCAGAAGCAGTCTAATGGTGCGGGCGAGTATGGTAATGCGTTGGAATTATCGGGTATGTTAGCTGATGGTTTGACGTATGTTATTGTTGTTGAAGATTGTGATAATAGCGATTTGCGGGATTTGGCTGATACGATTGCCTCATCCCAAGCCATGAATTTCAACGGTAACGATGCCGTGGCCTTGTTCAAGGGTTCGGAAAAGATTGACGAAGTCGGCGTGTTCGGCAGCACGGCGGATTGGGGCAAGGATGTGACCTTGCGCCGTATCTATGGCGAAGGGCCTACCGCAACCTACGACCCTTCGGAATGGACGGAAGCCGACAAGGATGATTTCTCGGATTTGGGCAAATTCGGTGCCGATGTGGAAGCTCCTTCCATCCGTATGGTGACCGGCGAAGCCAGTGATCCCAACACCATCATGGTGCATGTTACGGAACCCTTGGATTCGCTTTCGGCTGTGACGGTATCCAATTACAGTCTGAACAACGACGCTACCGTTGACTCGGCCATTTATAAATCCGATTGGGAATACGTGGTGCTGAAGACCTCCAAACTGACCGCCGGAACTGAATACACGATTACCGTTAACGGTGTAACCGACCGTGCCGGCAATGCGATGAACAATGTTACCTATGCCTTCACTTTCGGCTATATCGATGTGGCAGACTTGGCCGCTTTGAACGATTTGCGCGACAGCTATGTGGAAGGGCAGGCTTACCGTATCACCAACCCGGTGGTAGTGACCGCCGTGATTGGCAAGTTCGGCAGCGGCCAGAACACCACTAACGTATGGGTGCAGGATCAGGGTTGCGAAACCACGCTTGGTCATTCGATGATGCTGTACCGGATTGAAGAGAACGCTTCGAACCTGCAAGTGGGCAGCGTGATCAACAACTTGATTGGCCAGCTGACCGTTTACAACGACTTGGTTGAAATGCAGTACATCGACGAGGCTTCGATGGAAATAACCGGAGAAACCGCCGATGTGACGGTGACCACGGTGACGGTTGCCGAACTTTTGGGCGAAAACGGCATGGATTACCAGAATGCCTTAGTCCGCATTGATGGGGTGATTTTTGCCGAAACAGGTTCTTTTGAAGAAAATACCAGCTACAATATCTCGGACGGTACCAGCACCATCGTGTTCCGTACCAACCGTGAAGGCAGCTATCTGGGTGAAGCCATTCCTACTGAGGAAGTCAGCGTGATCGGTTATATCGGCTGGTACAACAACCAGGCGCAGATTCTGCCTCGTGTCAAGGAAGATATCTTCACGCCTTCGGCTAATGAAGACGCCCGTCGAATCGAAGTGGCTGTTTATCCCAATCCTACCGATGGCGAGCTGAACGTTCGCGCGGAAGGCCGTTTCGACTTGAATGTATATTCTGTCAACGGCACGTTGGTACTGGCTCAGGAAGGCTTGAACGCTGAAGCTCGAATCGACCTCTCCGGCCTGTCGAAAGGTGTTTATATGGTGGAAGTGAAGACCGCTGAAGGTTCGGCCATGAACAAGGTGGTTGTCCGTTAGTCATTATTGATAATTTGGCTTTTGCCTCGGGGAAATTCTGAAGTCCTTTTCGGGATGACGGAATTTCTCTGTTCAACGAAGCGGCCCTGTTGGAGTTTTCTCTGGCAGGGTCGTTTTTTGTATGCTCGGCATTTGCATTGTTTAGCGGGCGCAATCCTGTGCGTCCGTTTTTTTGTGTATGTTTGCGCGCTGTTTTGGGGCTGCTGTGGCTTCGGAAGCCTAAAAAAATACTATCATGAACCTGTTGGAAAAGAGTTTGCTGCGAAAGATTTTTGTTTGCGCTGTTGCCTTGCTGCCTTCGTGGGCTTCGCTGGCCATAGCCGATGAGCCGGAAGGCTATTACGAATCGGCTTACGGCAAGAGCGGTTATGCCTTGAAGACCGCATTGCATCAGATCATCCGAGACCATGCTTCTTTGAGTTATAAGGAATTGTGGGAGGCATTCCGTACCACGGACGTGCGGGAAGACGGTTATGTCTGGGATATGTATTCCGATTGCGATTTTGTCTTTGGAAGCAACCAGTGCGGCAACTACAAGCAAGAGGGCGACTGTTATAACCGGGAGCATTCCTTTCCCAAAAGCTGGTTTGACGATGCCAGCCCTATGTACACCGATCTTTTCCATCTCTATCCTACCGATGGCTATGTGAATGGTCGCCGGGGCAACAATCCTTTCGGGGAAGTGGACAACCCGACTTACACGAGCCAGGCGGGCTGCAAGGTGGGACCGAATGCCACGCCGGGTTATTCGGGGACGGTTTTCGAACCTTTGGATGAATACAAAGGAGATTTTGCCCGGACGTATTTCTATATGGCGACCCGTTACGAGGACAGGATTGCCAATTGGGGCAGTTGCCCTATCTGTAATGGCTCGGATGACCAGGCTTTCGACAGCTGGGTGGTGGATTTGTTGTTGCAGTGGCATGAACAGGATCCGGTCAGCGACAAGGAAAGAGACCGGAACGATGCGGTCTATGTCTATCAGGAAAACCGCAATCCGTTCATCGATTATCCCGAATTGGTGGAGAAAATCTGGGGTGAGGACAATACGCCTTTCGACCCGGAAAATCCCGATCCCGATCCCGAACCCAATCCTGATCCAGAGCCCGAACCCGAACCTGATCCAGAACCTGAGCCTGAACCGGGTCCAAATCCGGATACGCTTTGGGTAGAAAATTGGTCCGCCCCGGCCGATTTTCGAATGTATCCTAATCCTACTACCGGCGAAGTCTTTCTTGGACTTCCCTCTGTCGGCAAGGTTGAAGTTTATGCGGTTTCCGGGCAGAGAATCCGGGATCTGGAAGCGGATTCGGATGAGGTGGTGTTGCGTTTGTCCCGTTCCGGCATTTATTTTATCCGTTTCGTCAGCCGGGAAGGGATTGCGGTCAAGCGTTTGCTTGTGTTGTAGGGCTTGCTGCGGGCATTTGGGGGGATATGTTTGTTTTTTTTCAGGGGGTTCCGTGGGTGTTCCGATATATTGTTTATATTTGCTCGTTGTTCTTGGGAGAGCAGATATAGCGAGGGATTTGAGCAAAATACTTATATCGGTAAAACAAAAAATCAATAATTACCCAATTATTTACTAAAAAATCAAGTCATGAAAAAGAATGCCTTCCTTTTACCTCTCTTGGCCTTGGCTGTGGCCTTGGTAGGGTGCAAACCTACTCCTGAAAAAAACTCGGATACGGGAAGCGATGATGTGGCCGGTTCGGCCGGAAAGAGCCTTGTCAAGAAAATGGTGGTCACGGCAGCTTACACGGATACCGCCTACGATGAGGAGTACGATGGCTCGGCTACCTTGAATTTTGCTTACGAGGAAGGCCGCTTGGCCAGCATTACCGGAACAGGTGAGTATGTTTATCGCTACATGGACTATTCTGAACCTGATCCTGTGAATCCTGAAGGCAATGCCAAGGCGGAAGAGAGTGTGTGGATGGAAGATAAGACAAGCGGCACGGCCACCGTGGGTTTTACCTATGATGGCGAGAAGGTCAATGTTTCGCTTTCCATGGATGCGACCTATGACGAGGCAGGCTATGGCCCGGAACATTATTCAGGGACGGGAACCATGGCTTTGCAGATGAACGCAGACAAGGCAGTTTCGTCAGCCAGATCGAAATTCGTGTCTGAAGAGGAATCTTCTGACGAATGGTTGGTGAATTTTGAATATGCGGACAATTTCCTCACACGTGTGGCTGTGCCTTACGAGGGCATGGATGCATCTTATGGGCTTGAATTCGGATGGGAGAACGGCAATATTGTGCGGGTTGGATCATACGATGAGTATGTGAAGGGAAGCAAGAAAAGCCCGGCACAAAACAGGAGGAATGGCAAGACAGATTTGGGAACGGCCATGACGCGGCTGATGTTCCCTCTTTGCGGTATTCTTTCTTCTTCTGATAGAGGCCATGGTTCGACCAAGAAGTCCGTGGATTGGTATGCGGACTACCATATGGAATACACGAGCCATGAAAACAAGTCCAATGTGGATATTGCTTCGCTGGCTTGGACAATTTTAGGAGGTATTGTGGATCCTTCTCAATTTGTAGGGGTCTTTGGCTTTACAGGGACAATGAGCAAGAATCTGCCGGAATCCTTGTACGAGGATGATGAGTACGAGCCGGATGGACGCTGGGATTACGGTCGTGTGGAGTATGTTTTGGATGCGGACGGCTTGATGGAAAAGGTGACCGTGTTTGATGAAGAAGGCAACCGGGTAGGTACGATAAGCTTTGAATATTAATTATTTCTGTTAAACCCGAAAGCCTCATCCTTGGAATCAGGAACGGACTGGGCGGGTCTAACGACCGATTCGGGTTAAAAAATGGAAGCCGGTTTGAGAAGCTTGCAAGAGCTTGTTCCGAACCGGCTTTTTTGTGATTTGGCAAGTATAGGTAAGGGAGGTGCGCGTAATTGACAGTATATATGGGAGTTTTGCGGTACATGGACATGATGGATGCTATCAGGCGGCAAGCGCGGCGCGGCTTGCTTTTCCTTTTCCCGTTCTGCTTGGTTTCGTGTTACGAGCCGGTAACGCTTGACTTGGAGGAGGAAGATCCTGTCTTGGTGGTGGAAGGGGCGGTCAGCACGGAATACCTCCGCCATGAGGTCCGTCTGAGCCGGAGTACGCCCTATTTCGACACCAATGCGAGCCAGTGGGGCGTGCGGGGGGCGGAGGTGCAGATCTTGGACGGTTCGTATACATATGTTTTTGAGGAAGATTCCTTGCAGGCGGGCTTGTATCGAAGCCGGGAGGCTTTTGCCGGAGAGCCGGGTACGACTTATACCTTGGAAGTGTGGGCGGCTTTGGATGGGAATGGGACTAAAAAGCTTTATTCGGCACGGGAGACGATGCCGGACGCTATTCGGATGGATTCCATTACGGCCGAGTATGGTTTCGGCTGTCCGCCTTTGTATTCACGCAGGCGGATAGGTTGGAGCATCTTGCTTTACGGCACGGATGAGCCAGTGAAGAATTATTACGGGATAGCTTTGTATGTGGATGGACGGAATTACAATGACAGCATTCATTCTATGCGGATGTGGGATGATGAGATGGGATCGAGCCTGCATATAGATGGTTTACCGATTTTCATGTTCCAGACGGGCAAGGACGAGGCGGTGGCACATGCAGGAACGGAGGTGGAAATGGTGGTGAGGAATTACAGTCCAAGGTATTATATGTATTTACAGGATGTCCGGGCTTTGCTTTCGCCTCAGGTTCCGGTTTTCAGTCCGGCACCGGCTAATTGCCGGGGAAATGTATCGGATGGGGCGTTCGGTTACTTTGCAGTTTATTCGGTAGACCGGAAGTCCACGATTTTGGATGCGCAGGACAGCATCCGCTGGCGGGAAGAACGTCAGTAACGGAAAATTCTTACCTTTGCCCGCTCCGAGAGGATGCCCCGGTTGTTTTGACATGGGGGCGGCTTCGGGCTTGTAAAACAATAAAAACGAATTGAAATATGGATTTGTCGTTGATTTTTACGGTTCCCGGTAAGCCGGGCTTGTACAAATTGGTATCGCAGGGACGGACTTCGGCCATTGTGGAATCCTTGGCCGACCACAAGCGTGTGCCGGTGTTCACGATGGACAAGGTGAGTTCTTTGGCGGAAATCGCTATTTATACCAACGAGGGTGAAATTTCGCTGCCGAATGTGTTCCGCAACATCCATAAGAAAGAGAATGGTGGCAAGTGTCTGGATCATAATGCCAAGTCTCCTGAGTTGAGGGCTTATTTCGCCGAAGTGCTGCCCGATTACGACCAGGAGAGGGTTTACGATTCCAATATCCGCAAAGTGCTGCAATGGTACAATATCTTGGCGGATAACAATTTGGTGGATCAGGAACTTTCCGAACGGGAAAAACGCCAGATGGAAGCTCTTGCCGAGCATGAGGCGGAAGAGTCCAAGGATGCGGAAGATTCGTCCAAGGCGGAATAAGTGTTCGCGGGCTTGGTCTGATGCATAAGAGGGGAGCGGAACCGGCTGCCTTGCGGCATGAGGATTTGATTCAGGGACGGTTTGGCGGTGAGGGATTTGCCTGGAAGCCGGTTTGAGGACAGTGCGAGGATTCATAGGCTGATGTATTTTTAACAACGGAGGAAAGAGATTTGAACGTCAAGAAGCAGATAAGCGATTTCTTTGTGGAACGCAATGTCTCGTTGGGGGACAATTTCGTTCAATTGCATCTGTACACGCATGACAAGCTGCCCGAGATAGACCCCGGGCAGTTTGTGCAAATACAGATACCTTCATCCATCCACGGGTGGCTGAGGATACCTATTTCCATTCACGATGCCGAGGCGGAAAAGGGGAAAATCAAGCTTTTGGTGCAGAAGGTGGGGGATGGTTCGCGCTGGATTTCGGCTTTGCACGAAGGGGCTAAGCTGAATATGGTTCTGCCTTTGGGGCGAGGTTTCAGCTGGCCGGAGATTTCGTTGCGCCAAGAGGTGGAAGACCCTAAGAATGCTGCTTTCCGGGCTTTGTTGGTAGGGGGCGGTTGCGGCTTGGCCCCCTTGTATTATCTGGCCAAATGTTTGGAAAAGGAGGGTCTGCCGTTCGATATCCTGCTGGGGGCGAGGGACAAGGAGCGTCTGGTTTTGGCCAACGAGCTAGCGGAGATTGGGCCTACGGGCATCTGTACCGAGGATGGTAGCGTGGGCATCAAGGGTCTGGTGACGGACCATCCGCTTTGGAAAGGGGTGGCTTACACGCATATCTATACCTGCGGTCCTACGCCGATGATGAAGGCGGTGGCGGTCAAGGCCAAGGAACTCAAGGCGCGTTGCGAAGTGAGCTTGGAGAACACGATGGCTTGCGGCTTGGGGGCTTGCCTCTGCTGCGTGACGCTGGATGCCCAGGGGCACAATGTCTGTGTCTGCACGGAGGGGCCGGTGTTCGATGCGGGAGAGTTGGGCTGGTAGTTTGTGAGGTGGTTCGATGCGGGTGCGGCAGCTTGGGTCTGTGGAGGCGGGCTTCGGTATTGTGAGGGTGGCGGCTGCTGGCTGAGGCGGGCGGCTGCGGTGCGCTAATCTCTGTGGGTTCGCCCGCAGGGCAAAAAAATCATAAAAGGGAAATGATGAATCTGAGAACCAATATCGGGAATCTGGAACTGAAGAATCCGGTGCTGACGGCATCCGGGACGTTTGGCTACGGGGTGGAATTCAGCGATTTTGTCAATCTGGACAACTTGGGGGGCTTTATCGTGAAGGGCACGACGGGGCAGCCTCGGGAGGGCAATCCGTACCCGCGCATGGCGGAGACGCCGCTGGGGATGCTGAACGCGGTGGGCTTGCAGAACAAGGGGGTGGATTATTTCATTGAGCATATCATTCCGCAAATCGGGCAAAAGAGGGATAGGAATGCGGATTTCCCGGCGAGGCTGATGGTGAATGTGTCGGGTTCCACGATTGAGGAGTATGTGGAGGTGGCTGGGAAACTGGCTACATGCGAGGAGGTGGATGCTATCGAGGTGAATATTTCCTGCCCGAATGTGAAGCAGGGGGGGATGGCTTTCGGGACGGATCCGAAGATGGCGGCGCAGGTGACAAGGGCGGTGCGGGATGTGTATCCGCGTTGCATGATGGTGAAGCTTTCGCCTAATGTGACGGACATCGTGGCGATGGCTTTGGCGGTGGAGGAAGCGGGGGCGGACAGTGTGTCGCTGATTAATACGTTGCTGGGGATGGCGGTGGATGTGAATAGGCGGAAGCCGGTGCTGAGCACGGTTACGGGCGGGTTGTCTGGGCCTTGCGTCAAGCCGGTGGCTTTGCGGATGGTATGGCAGGTGGCCAAGAAGGTCAGGATTCCGGTTGTCGGCATCGGGGGCATCTGTTCGGCTACCGATGCGTTGGAGTTCCTGATGGCGGGGGCTTCGGCGGTGGAGATAGGTTCGGCCAATTTCGTGGATCCTTCGGTGACGCAGAAGGTGGTGGACGGCTTGGAGGCTTATTGCTGCAAGGAAGGCATCGCGGATATCAAGGAGATAATCGGGATTATCTGATGCTTTTGTTCGTTCTTCGTCCGGAAATCAAATAAAGGTATATCATACGTTCTGGTTCACGGAAAGCTGGGAAATGGCAGGTTTTGCTAACGAAGCTATGATATATACCACTAATCAAATTATACTACCCAAATGGGTGGTACAATGCAGAATCCGTCCCTTGCTATTTCTCAATATCCGTGGAAAAGAGGAACAAGAATTTAAAATACTTGTCTTCGCAGCCATTCGCCCATAAAGCGGTCATATATTATGTAGCCGTCGGCTGTCTGATAAACCAGTTCGCTTTCTTGTAGCTTCTTCAATGCTGCACTTACGCTGCTTGCTGCCCGAAGCCTGTAGGCACTGATAAAATCCCCGGACAGAACTTCCTTGACGCTCCCTTCTTTGGCGATAGCTTTCAATAGGCGCACCTGGCCGGGGGTGTACGCTTTCAAGAGGTTTGCATAAGTGTAGCTGTACTCGGATAAGATTTGCTCTGTGGCGTATGAAACCAGTTCCATGTCCACATCCCGATTGTACCCGTACAGGCGATTGAGAAGGCACTGCACATACCAGGTATGTCCTTTGTATTTTTCATAAATCGAGTTGAAAACATCCTGAGGCAATTTCACATTGCGCTTGGCAAAATGTCCTGTAGCGAAACTTGCATATTCGTCCCGTTGTATCGAACCGATTGTAAGCGGTTGCGTACTTTGATAGAATGGTCTTTTTGATGATGTGAACATTTCCTGCATCAGATGTTGCTTGCTGCCGGCAAAGATGAAGTTCACATTGGGCAGGAACTGGATATAGGAGCGTAACAAAGCTTCGACTCCATTTTCCGGGTATTCTGTAATCTGCTGGAACTCATCGATGGCAACATAGCATCGTTTTTCCGACGAACCCAAATATTCGAATATCTCTTTCAAGGTGTTTTCTTCCTCGGCCGGAGCCACATCTATCCTCACCTTGGGGACACCTGTAAGTTCATCAAAAGTAAACACGGGGCGGCAGCTTCGGATAAACTGGCCTATTCGGCTCAAAGCCTTTTGAGGGGCGGAGTCCAGCTGTCCTAACACTGTAGAGGCAAACAATCTGACAAAATCCCCTAATGACTGGGTTGAGTAGATATCCAAATAGAAAGTGACAATATCAGGCAGCTGCTCTTTTAGGCGGTAAAAGGCATGTCGGATCAGTCCGGTCTTTCCCATACGGCGGGGAGCTATCAATGTCACATTGCGTCCATTGTGGAGTGCCTCAAGAATAGTTTTGGTCTCTTGCTCTCTGTCGCAGAAGAATTCCGGACTGTAATATCCCGAAATGAGGAAAGGGTTATTGGGCTTCATACAATTTCTATTATTTTGTTACGAGTTTATCGTAATGCAAATATCGTAATAAAATATAAGGTGACAAAATAAACCGATAACACATTTGCAGTGTGCCGCAACAAACTGTTGGATGCGGCACTATGGACGGCTTCGATGTGTAATGCTCTGTTATGAAGATCGGATTGTTTTTTCGGCCTTTCTTTGAATTTGCAGGATCTTGCATGCCGGGAAAATGTTATTTTTGTATGTTAGGAATCTGATGAGGATGGCAGTTTGGATTGATATATAGATTTTGAATCATGAGCAGAAGAAATAAGGAAAAAACAGAGCGGGGCAAGAAAGCGTCCAAAGAGGAAAAGATGTTCAAAGCGGAAAAGGCTTCCCGCGGTTCAATGAAGCCACGGAGCGGGCGTTCTTCCCGGAAATCCCGGAATTACTGGACATCGGAAGAAGATGTCTATGCCATTGAATCCTCGCCGAGGCGGTCGAGAAGAAGGTCGAGAGACGAACGGCATCCCCATAAGCATATTCCCGAAAGCCTTCGGAGCTATATCACCGGCACGGTGGACATGAAGTCTTCGGGCAAGGCTTATATCATTCCCGATAACAAGGAGATAGAGGACGTTTATATCGCGCCCAACAACATAGGGCATTCCCTGCATGGCGACTACGTGCGGGTGCTGCTCTTCCCTTGGCGGGCCGGCCACCGGATGGAAGGCCAGATTGTGGAGGTGCTTAAACGGAACAAGCACAATATTGTAGGGACGGTGGACTATGCGGGCAAGTACGCCTTTCTGATACCCGACAGCACCAATGTGGTGCAGAGCGTTTTCCTGCCCCAGGAGAATCTTTGCGGGGCTAAGCAGGGGCAGAAAGTGGTGGCCAGAATCGAGGATTGGCCGGCTCATCTGAACAATCCGATTGGCAAAGTGACCGCTATCTTGGGACGACCCGGCGAGAACAACGTGGAGATGCAGTCCATTCTGGCCGAGTTCGATTTCCCGCTGAGCTATCCGCAGGAAGCCATAGACGAGGCGGCTAAGATGAGCGAGAAGGTGACGCCCAAGGAATTGGCAGCCCGGCGCGATTTCCGGGACATCTATACTTGCACGATAGACCCGGCCGATGCCAAGGACTTTGATGATGCGCTTTCCTACCGCTTGCTGCCCAACGGCAACCGGGAAGTGGGCGTGCACATTGCCGATGTGAGCCATTTCGTGAAGCCGGGTTCGGCCATCGATGCCGAAGCTTACGAACGGGCCACTTCGGTTTATCTGGTGGACCGGACGATTCCGATGCTGCCCGAACGGCTTTGCAACAACCTTTGTTCGCTCAACCCGGATGTGGACCGTTTCTGTTTCAGCGTGATTTTTGAAATGGACAACAAGGCGCAAATCAAGCATTTCTGGATTGGAAAAGGCTTGATTCATTCCAATCGCCGTTTCACTTACGAGGAGGCGCAAGCTATCTTGGAGTCGGTGGGATTGGCCGAGAAAGCGGCATCTTCGGGTGCGGGCAATTCGGCTAAGACAGGTTCGGGAGATACGGCGGGTGACGGACAACCGATGGCGACTTTGGGCAGTCCGGCCGCTGCCAGCACGGAAGCTGCCAAGCCTGTATCGGCAAAATCCAAGATTCGGGCGGCCGCCAAGGCGCAGGCCGCTTCCGCAGGCTCGTCCAGTTTGGAAAGATTGGGTTCGCCGGAGGACATCGAGGCCATTTGCGAGCTTTTCAAGCTTTCGCGCATCCTCCGTGACAAGCGTTTCAAGACCGGGGCGATAAATTTCCATTCGCAAGAGGTTCGTTTCCAGCTTGAACCGGGTACGGCCAAGCCTTTGGGCGTGTATATCAAGGAGAGCAAGGAGTCGAACCATCTGGTGGAAGAGTTCATGTTGCTGGCCAACCGCCGGGTGGCGGAGCTTATCGGCAAGTGCATGAAGGTGCGGCAGGAGGGCAACGGGGTTTATGGCAGCGAGAGCACCAACCGGGTAGGTTCGTTCGACAAAGAGCGGGAAGCGATGCAGGAAGAAAGGAGCGGGTTCGGGCAGGACGAAGAGGTTTGGCGGGACTCGATGGAGGATTTCGACGGGGACGTGGCTGGAAGCGGGCGGCCATCTGCGGCTTTGGTTCGCTCGAAAAAGAGAGGGAAAAAGGCTTTGCCCGGCGAGGGGGAAAACGCGGAAGCCGTCAAGCTTTCCGGCAAGGTCAAAGCCATTTCCGACAAGCCCAAGACTTTTGTCTATCGTGTCCATGACGAGCCGAACCCGGAACGTCTGGCCACCTTCACGCAGTTTGTGGGCAAGTTGGGCTACAAGATGAACCTGAAGAACCGCAGCGGCTTGGTCAAGTCGTTCAACAACCTTTTGGAGGCGGTGGAAGGCAAGGCGGAGCAGAACATGATTGAGACCATTGCGGTCAGGACGATGGCCAAGGCGCATTATTCCACGCAGAACATCGGGCATTACGGTCTGGCGTTCCCGTTCTATACGCACTTTACCTCGCCGATCCGGCGTTATCCCGACTTGATGGTTCACCGTCTTTTGGAAAGTTATATCCACGGCGGCAAGAGCGTGGACAAGGAAGAATACGAGGAAAAGTGCGTGCACAGTTCGGATATGGAGAAGAAAGCGGCCGATGCCGAGCGGGCTTCCATCAAGTACAAGCAGGCTGAGTTCCTGCTGGACAAGGTGGGGCAGAAGTTCCACGGCGTGATTTCCGGGGTCAGCAAATGGGGCATTTACGTTTGCTTGGACGAGAACTATTGCGAGGGGATGGTGCCTTTGCGTTCGCTCAAGGACGACTATTACGAATTGGATGAGGAAAACTACCAGGTGGTCGGCTACCGGAACGGCAATGTCTATAAGTTAGGGCAGGAGGTCTGGATCCGGATTACGGAGATCGACATGAACAAGAAGCAGCTCACCTTCGCTTTCTTGGAACCGCAGGAAGAGCCGGGTTATCGGACGGGCAAGAAGAACCGCAAGGACAACAATGCTTACACCCGCCGCCGGAAGTGATGGTTCTAATGTCTGGGAAATATGTTGATGAAGGAAAAGCTTAAAATCGTATTGTCTTATGGAGAAAGACAAAAATTATAGCAGGTTGTTGGATGAACAAATTGGATTGGTGGGGCGGGAAAACCGCTATTTGGAATTTAAATCCAATTATCAGGATACTGATAAGTTAGGTAGATATATTTCAGCTTTGTCCAATGGGGCATGTTTGGAGCGGCAAGACTTTGCTTACCTGTATTTTGGGGTAAAGGATGAAACATGGGATGTAATAGGAACAACTTTCGATGTTTCTAAAGAGAAGGCCAAGGGGAACCAGTCTTTAGAAATTTATTTACGACAGTATGTGAGTCCGTCTATTGATTTTGCCGATGCATCATCGTATTCTGATTGATTATCAATGGTTTATGTCTTAAAAGGTAGACTACTCAAAATTTTACTTGTTTTTTTGCGAAAAAATCGAAGATTTAACGTTTTTTTTCATCGACTCCCTCCGAACAGAGGGAAAAAAGGCAAAAACAGCCCTTTCGGGCCCCGACAGACCCCGTCTGCAAAGATAGGGCATGTCGGGGTTTATTTCGCCCAAACGGTCTGTAAAATCGAGTATGGATTCACGGATATTTTCAGGCTCCAATCGTGGAATCTTGTCTTTGGTCAGAGTGTCATTTTGCTCGGCTTTAATAACACCAGGAGCACAAATAAATTTTGCAGCCAAAA
>JADIMZ010000115.1 GCA_017694335.1 Candidatus Pullibacteroides excrementavium | reverse complement strand
AACAAGGTAGCCGTACCGGAAGGTGTGGCTGGAATACCTCCTTTCTGGAGAGGGATTCACTCTTAAGGTTTCTTGCTGTTGCGGACGTGCAGGGTCGAGAGACAGTTGGACAGTCTCGTAGCTCAGTTGGTCAGAGCACCACACTGATAATGTGGGGGTCAGCGGTTCAACTCCGCTCGAGACTACGAAATGTGTTAAGACATTCCTTTTGGGGGATTAGCTCAGTTGGCTAGAGCACCAGCTTTGCAAGCTGGGGGTCAAGGGTTCGAATCCCTTATTCTCCACCATCTTGGGGTATTAGCTCAGTTGGCTAGAGCGTTTGACTGGCAGTCAAGAGGTCAGGGGTTCGACTCCCCTATACTCCACAGAATCAATCAGAGAAAGGCAGCTGTGAGGCTGCCTTTTTTCGTATAATGCTGGTGGGATTGAAAATTTTGCTTATACTTGTCGATTGGTATTCCTCATAAGTTGTAACTAGAGTGCCGCCTTCTGGTAAAGGTGTTCTCAAGAGATAAGGCAAATATATGGATGATAGGGAAAAAGTCGAATGTGTCCGGTTGTTGCATGAATTGGGATGTTCTTGCGTGCTGAGCAACGGGAAGAATCGTTGGGTAGGACGGGAACGCGGGGTCAAGGATTTGCTGTATTTGCTGGAGTCCGATCCGGTTCAGCTTCGCGGCGCTTTCGTGGCCGACAAAGTGGTGGGCAAGGCGGCTGCATCCTTGATGATTTTGGGCGGGATAGCCGAATTGCATACAAGGATATTGAGCTTGCCGGCTAGCTGGCTTTTACGGCAGTATGGGATTCCTTATCAAGCAGAACACCTTGTGCCCCATATTATCAACCGGGCAGGCAACGACTGGTGTCCTTTGGAAAAACGATGCTTTTTTGCCGAAAGCCCGGAGGCTTGCTTGTGGCGGATAGAGGCTTTCTTGCGGACTTTGAAATCCTGATTCGGTGCAGGAAGATGCGGGATGCGATTGCCTGTAATGGATGGCGATGGGGCAGCTTGACGGATTGACGCAGGAACGTACTTTGAGAGACAAATAAATCGGATATGGAACTTTTGTTTTTGGGAAGTATCGGTTTGCCCGAGATTATCGTGCTGGTATTGATTGTACTGCTGATTTTCGGCGGGCGGAAGATTCCGGAATTGATGAAAGGACTGGGCAAGGGCGTGCGGAGCTTCAAGGATGGTATGAAAGGCATTGACGAGGATGACGCTGGTACTTCGGCGGCCAAGAAACGGGCTGGAGAAGGCGATGTAGCGCGTTCAACGGCGGAGAAGCAGATGTCTTCGGACAATCAGGCGAAGCCCGAAGCGGAAGACAAATAGGCTATGGGCGGATTGGAAGAAGAAAAGCGAGAATCCGGAGATAGCCCGGTAGAAACTGTTCCCGTTCCGGAGAAATCCGGGACGTTGATGTCTTTCTGGGACCATCTGGATGTGCTGCGGTCGAGCCTGGTTCGCATTGTCGTGGTCAGCTTAGGCTTCGGGATAGTGGCTTTCTGCTTCAAGAAGGTGCTTTTTTCCATCGTGCTGGCACCGGGCCGGGACAGTTTTGCGACCTATAGGCTTTTTGATTGGATCAATGGCTTGGGTGACTTGCATCCGATGCCTTCCTCGTTCAATGTGGAACTGATTAATACCGGGCTGGCCGAACAGTTCATGATTCATGTCAAGACGGCTTTCGCTTTTGGTTTCTTTTGCGCGGCTCCCTATGTTTTATATTTGATATTCAAGTTTGTGTCTCCGGCATTGTATGCCAATGAGCGTCGCTACGCTGTCAAGGCGGTGAGTGCAGGCTATCTGATGTTCCTGGCTGGGGTCTTGTTGAGCTATTTTCTGATTTTCCCTCTTACATTCCGGTTTTTGGGCACTTACCAAGTGGACGAATCGGTAGAGAACCTGATTTCGTTGCAATCGTATATGGGCACGTTCTGGATGCTCAACCTTATGATGGGCTTCGTGTTCGAGATACCTATCCTGTGCTGGCTGTTGGGCAAGATGGGCATTCTGTCGGCTTCTTTCCTGAAGAAGTACAGGAAATATGCCATTGTCATTGTCTTGGCATTGGCTGCGGTTATCACGCCCACCTCCGATGCTTTTACGATGCTGTTGGTGGCTTTTCCAATCTGGTGCTTGTACGAGACCGGGATTTGGATTTTGAAGCGGCAGGAGAGATAGTGATTGTAGAATTTCGGCCAGATTCTTACCTTTGCAGGTTTTTTCGGCTAGGCTGGAGGTCTGTAGTGTATAACGGTTTATTTACGATGGGTTTACATTGCGGTTCTCTATTTGGCAGGGATGCTGTCATAGCCCGGAGGAGGTTTGCCATAGGGACACGGGCCTTGCGGGCGGACTGCAGGAAGCCTCTGCTTTTGAAGGTATTCGATGACATTAAAATAGAGTTGATTCATGACAGAAATCAGGAACGTGGCCATTATCGCGCACGTAGACCACGGTAAGACGACATTGGTTGACAGGATTTTGTATCAGTCCAATTTGTTCAGGGACAATCAGGAAAAGAAGGAGCTTATTCTCGACAACAATGATTTGGAACGCGAACGAGGCATCACTATTCTTTCGAAGAATGTGTCGGTTCGTTATAAAGGTGTAAAAATCAATATTATCGATACTCCGGGGCACGCCGACTTCGGAGGTGAAGTGGAGCGGGTGCTCAACATGGCCGACGGGGTGCTGCTGGTGGTGGATGCCTTTGAAGGGCCGATGCCGCAGACCCGTTTCGTGTTGCAGAAGGCCATTCAATTGAACTTGAAGCCGATTGTGGTAATTAACAAGGTGGATAAGCCCAATTGCGACCCGGAACTGACCCAGGAGAAGGTCTTCGATTTGATGTTCAGTCTGGGGGCTACGGAAGATCAGCTGGATTTCCCGACGGCTTTCGGTTCGTCCAAGCAAGGCTGGATGAGCGAGGACTGGAGGAAACCGACTACCGATATTACGTATCTTTTGGATTTGATACTGAAATACATACCGGCACCAAAGCATCCGCAGGGCAGTACCCAGATGATGATTACCTCTTTGGATTATTCTTCTTATATAGGCCGTATTGCGGTAGGCCGTCTGACCCGAGGCACTTTGCAGGCCGGGCAGAACGTGAGCTTGGTGAAGCGGGATGGTACGGTTGAAAAGCAGAAAATCAAGGAATTGTATGTGTTCGAAGGCTTGGGTAAGGAAAAGGTGAAGACACCGGTCGAAGCCGGGGAGGTCTGTGCGGTAATGGGGCTGGAAGACTTCGAAATCGGGGATACGATTGCCGATTACGAGGCTCCGGAAGCCTTGAAGCCGATTTCGGTGGACGAGCCGACGATGAGCATGCTGTTCACGATTAATAATTCCCCATTCTTTGGAAAGGATGGCAAGTACGTGACTTCCCGCCATATCCGCGAGCGTCTGGAGAAGGAATTGGAAAAGAACCTTGCCTTGCGTGTGGAAGATACCGGTTCGCCCGATTCGATGCTGGTCTATGGCCGAGGCATTCTGCACTTGTCGGTACTGATTGAGACCATGCGTCGGGAAGGCTACGAGTTGCAGGTTGGGCAGCCTAAGGTGATTATCAAGGAAATAGATGGCCAGAAATGCGAGCCGATGGAAGAGCTGACCATTGTGGTTCCGGAAGAGTTCTCGGGCAAGGCTATCGAGATGGCCACCATGCGCAAGGGGGAAATCAAGTCGATTGAAACCCAATCGGATCGTACCCATATCATTTTCAGTATTCCAGCTCGCGGCATGATAGGCTTGCGCAACAATGTGTTGACGGCTACCGAAGGGGAAGCGGTCATGGCCAGCCGTTTTGACGGTTACGGTCCTTGGAAAGGAGAAATCGGCATCCGTCGCAACGGAGCTTTGGTCGTGATGGAAACCGGGACAGCTTACGCTTATGCCATTGACAAGCTGCAAGACAGAGGCACTTTCTTCATCGACCCGAACGAGGAAGTCTATGCCGGGGAAGTGATTGGCGAGCATATCCGTCCGGACGATTTGGTGATTAATGTCTGCAAGAGCAAGAAGCTGACCAATATGCGGGCATCGGGTTCGGACGAGGCTACCCATATCGCGCCGGCCAAGAAGATGTCTTTGGAAGAATACATGGAGTATATCGGGCCGGACGAATATCTGGAAATCACGCCGCAGCATTTGCGTTTGCGCAAGATTATCTTGGATGAAAACGAACGCAAGCGCTTGGCTAAGAAGGCGGAAAATTCCGATAACCAATAAGCAAGCCGATAACAATAATTCGGGAACGATGGAGAACAGCAGGAGGAAGCCGGACTGGCTTAAGATAAAGCTGCCGATGGGCGAATTGTCGCGCAAGGTGCAGGATACAATCAAGGACAACGACTTGCATACGATTTGCACCAGCGGTCGTTGTCCGAATCAAGGGGAATGCTGGGGTTGCGGGACGGCTACGTTCATGATTGGAGGCGATATATGTACCCGAGGATGCCGTTTCTGCAATGTGAAGACAGGCAAGCCATTGCCTTTGGATCCGACCGAACCGCAGCATGTGGCCGATTCGGTTCATCTGTTGCAGTTGAAGCATGTTGTCATCACTTCGGTGGACAGGGACGATTTGCCTGACTTGGGGGCCTCGCATTGGGCTTCGGTAATCCGTGAAGTGAAGAAGCTGAATCCCTCCACGACGATGGAAGTGTTGATTCCGGATTTCCAAGTCCGCTCTGAACTCATCGATCTGGTGATTGCGGAAAAGCCTGAGGTGATTTCGCATAACTTGGAAACGGTTCGCCGTCTTACGCCTTCGATTCGGAGCAAGGCCACTTATGATGGTTCTCTCAAGGTGTTGAAACAGATTGCGGCCAGTGGCATTACGGCCAAGAGCGGCATCATGTTAGGTTTGGGCGAGACGAGGGATGAGATTCTGCAAGCGATGGACGATTTGCTGGCGGTGGGTTGCAGTGTAATGACTATAGGGCAGTATCTGCAACCGACTCGGCAGAATGTGGAAGTGCAGGAGTATGTGCGTCCGGAGACGTTTGCTGAATACAAGGAAATCGGCTTGGAAAAAGGTTTCCGTTTTGTGGAGAGCGGGCCTTTGGTTCGTTCCAGTTACCACGCCGAGCGGCATGTAGAGCGGAAATAAGTGAAAAACAATACCGATATCGTTATGGTACCGTGTTATTTTGAGAATCTGGGGCGGCGGGATTACCGTTCGGTCTGGGATTTGCAGGAAAAGACCTTGGAGTTGGTCAAGGATGCCAAGAGGGAAGGCCGGACAGGGATGAACCGCCTCTTTTTTGTGGAACATGATCCCGTATTTACCGTAGGTCGTAGCGGCAAAGACAGCAATATGCTGGCTGGGGCGGCGATGTTGCAGGCCAAGCATGCCGAGTTCATCCACGTGGACCGGGGCGGCGACGTGACCTATCACGGGCCGGGGCAGATTGTGGGCTATCCGGTGTTCAATTTGGAGGAATTGGGTTTAGGCGTCAAGGCCTATGTGGATGCTATCGAGGAATCCATTATCCGGACGATGGCGATGTACGGGATTTCCTGTGAGCGTCTTGCCGGAGCTACCGGAGTTTGGATCGAGCCTCATTCCAGCCGGGCCCGGAAAATCTGTGCTATCGGTGTCAAATGCTCGCGCTATGTCACCATGCATGGGTTCGCCTTGAATGTGAATACCGATCTTTCTTATTTCAAGATGATTAACCCTTGCGGTTTTACTGACAAGGGCGTGACCTCCATGGCGCAGGAATTGGGGTCTGAAGTGGACTTTCGCCAAGTGCAGGCCAAGCTGCTTTCGGTCATGGCGGAGGTGTTCCATTTGGATATCATCGAATATTAGTGTGAAGAGGCTTGCAAAGACTTGTTTTTGCAGGAAGATATGGCGCTGGCTTGTTCCGGGCTTCCATCATCATCCGGATGCTTTAAATGGGCATTCGGGCTATTGGTTCGGACAAGCCAGCTTTTTTGTCGATAGGAATGAGCAGCCAATCCGGCTGAATCCTTGCCGATTTTAGATGATTTCAACCGCTGAGATAGGAATCCAGCCTTTGCTTCCGTCTTTGATTCTGACTTGGTAGTAGGGCGGTATCTCGTCTTCTATCGAGACTTTGCTTCCTTCATGCAGGGTGATGGAGGACGGGCTGGAGGCTTCGGGCATGTCCTGCAAAGGGACGGCTTCCTGCATGACAATCGCATATTTGTGTTTGGATTGGTGGTAGGCGCTGCCGCCGGCTATGAAGCTGAATACGAAAAGCAGGATGCTTAGCAATAAGGCATAGAATCCCATTTGCTTTCGGCTGTAGCTTTTGCTTGTCCGGTATAGCAATGCGCAGAGCAGGCAGCAGAGCATAAAAGCCAGTATCAGCGCCGCCCAGGCTTGCATCGGGAACAGCTGGGTGAAGTTCTGCCAGGCTTTGGTCAAGGCGAATGTCGGCATGCTTTCGAAACGGTCCACGATTTTCAGTTCGGCCAAGGCCAGGTTGTTTTGCGCGTCTTCCTGTTTGGGTTCGAGTTTGAGCGCTTTTTCATAGTAGAGTATCGCATCGGGATATTCTCCTTGGTTATAATAGGCATTGCCCATGTTGAAGTAAAGCTCCCAAGCTTCGTACCCGCTTTGATGTGCCGTTTGGTATTCTATCAAGGCGCTGTCGTAAATTCCTTTGGCATAGAAAGCGTTGCCGTTTTCAAAAGCTCGGTTGGGAGAGGTTTGGGCTGAAAGTACGGCTTGGCTTCCGGATAGCAGGATCAGGCAGGCCAAGGTTTTCAAGACTGTATTGCAAAGTTTCTTTTTCATTTCAGATTCGCTTTTTATCCGCTTTTCCCGCTTACTTGATCGCGCCGGTTATTTTGTAAATGATTGCGTAGGCTTCTTCGTACATTTTTTTCATGCCTTCTTCTCTTGAAGCCTGGGGCGAGAACCTTTCAAATTCGCAATGATCCAAGGTCTGGATAAATTGTGTGCTCAAGTCATCGGCAACTTGGCGCTTGCCCAGTTCGTCCCGTACCGTATCCATGGAAAGGTTGGCTGGCGGGATGTTGAACTTGTTGGATAAGAATCCCCACAGGGCTTGGGAAATTTCGATGAAAAATTCATCTTTTTTTCCTTCTTTGAGCAGTAGTTCCGCTTTTTTGAGGCATCGTTTGGCTTCCTTGGCTGCTTTACGGTTTTTCAAGCCTACGATATCCGCCTTGTTTCTGGCATGCAGGCGGAACAGGAGCAGGCAAAGCCCGAAAAGAAGCATTTCCGCGCCCATGCAGATCCAGAATGCCGCCGAGAACAGGAAATTCTTGCCGATGGGATGCCATTTTTCCACGCGGGGTTTGATGTATTCGATATCGCTGCCTGCCTGTGTCCCATGGGCACCATCGGCTGCCATGGCGGCGTTTTTCCCGGCTTCGACATTCAGGACGATTTCAGGTATGTTCTTTTCTTCGTATTTCCCGGTGGCGGGATTGAAGAAAGAATAGCTGAATGCATCGATCTTATATACGCCGGCATGGCGGGGAACGACAATGTATTCAAAGACGGCTTTTCCTCCCACACCATTGGCATTGCTGTTTTTGCTGTAAGAAATCTTGGGTTCGTAAACTTCAAAGTCGGGAGGGAACACAATCTGGGGCGCATGGATCATCTCGATATTGCCCCGGCCGCTGACGCTGAAACGGAAAGTGCTGGCTTCGTTGGTCTTGAGCGTTTGCAAATCATAGTCGAAGTCGATATCGAAATCACCGACCAGGCCATCGAAAGACAGCGGCCGCCCTTCTTCAGGCAGCGGGCGGGCGTTGATTTTGAGAGAGGGTGTCTTCAATTCTTTCTTTACCGTCTGCATCGGGGCAAAGAAAGGATCGTCGAAGAAATCCCAGATGCTGTTGGTCCGTTGGCGTTGCACGGCAATCTGAGCCAAAGCTTCCACCTCCATCGGTTCCACTGTATGCACGCCCTCGTTTTGGGCAAAAAGAGCCACCCGTCGTATGTCCGCATAGACATAGTTCCGTCCATCGATTACTTCCTGGTTCTGGGATTGAGGATTCACTTCCAGTTCTTCGACCCAGAAGCCTTTGTTGGAAGGTGTCTTGTTGATGATGAACTGTTCTACCGGGATAGAGGTGTAGATCCGGTAGTTCAGAATCACTTGTTCCCCCACATAGGGGTTTTTCTTGCTGGGTTGCACGGTGACGAAGAGGTCCTGGTCGCTGACTTCGGGCGGCAGGTTCTGCTGGTTTTGCGTGTTGGTTTGGCGGCTTTGGGCTTGGGAACGCGCCTGCATACCGGAGGAGTTCGTCCTTCCGGCCTGATGGGCGCTATTCGAACAGCCTTGGGTCACGGTCAAGGTGAAAGGTTCTGATTGGTAGGTCTTTCCATCAACTACGATACTGGCCGCTTCTACGGTGATACTGCCTTCTTGGGTGGCCTGCAACCCATAGGTGAACGAAAGGTTGAAGCTTTGGGACTGGCGGCCGTTGACGAATTGGAAGCTGCTCGATTGGGACTGGTAGGGGCCATACAAGATGTCCAAGCCTTCAAAGGAAGGGGCTTGGAAGGATTTGGCGCCTCTTACATTAATCGTATAGACAACTTCGAAAGCTTGTCCTGCGGGGACGGACCGGGGGGCCTGGACGCTTAGCTGAGGCTCTTGCGCCGACAGCATTCCTGTCCAACTCAAAAGGAGAAGGAGGCATGCGGCAATCCTTCTCCCGGCGATTGTTTTGTATTTTACAATGTTTTGCATGATTCCCTTTCGTTTACCAGTCTTTTTCGGGCGAACCGCCGCCTCCTTGTTCCCTTTCTTTCTTGAGCTTGTCCAAGGTGTTTTTCTCTTGGTTTTCCATGGCTCTTAGGATACGTTCGGCTTCTTGCTGCTTCTTTTTGTCAGCCTTTTGCGCTTGGGCCTGTTGCTGTTGTTGCTCTTGTTGTTGCTGGCCTGGGTTTTGCTGCTGATCCTGCTGGGTCTGTTGCTGTTGTTGGTCTTGGTTCTGCGGCTGGTTTTGTTGTTGCTGTTGGTTCTGGTTCTGCTGGTTCTGTTGCTGTTGTTGGTCTTGATTCTGTTGTTGGTTTTGTTGTTGCTGTTGTTGTTTTTGCAGCATTTTCTGCGCGTAGGCCAAGTTGTATCGGGTATCGGTTTTCCCGGGCTGGTTTTGCAGGGCTTGGATATAGGATTCTATTGCTTTCTGGTAATCCTGTTTCTGCATCCATGCGTTTCCCATATTATGGAAGAGGTCCGCTCTTTCTTCTTTTCCCAAGGTCGGGTCCGTGGCTATTCTGGAATAGTTTTCGAGCGCTTGGTCGTAGTTGCCCTGTTTGTATTTGGCGTTGCCTAAGCCGTATCGGGCTTTGTAGTATGTGCTGTCCTGGCTCAAGGCTTTCAGGTAGGAGATTTCCGCTTGGTCGAAGACGGAATCCTGGTATTGCCTGTTGCCTTGGTGGGTCGGTATGGCTTTTTGGGCTTGCGCGGAGGAAATCCCTCCGATGGCCAGCAAAGCAAAGGCAAAGAGGTTCAGTACGTTTTTTGTGCTTGCCCGGTTTCTTGTTTTGTCCAGTGCTTCTTTTTTCATGTTTTTCCTTCCAAACAGATGGGCTCGGTTGAATACTTTGTTCCGTTTTTCAAAGATAAAGATTTCGAGCAAGAGGAGCAAGAGCGCTGCCGCTAGGAAATATTGGAAGCGGGTTTCGTAGTCGGAAATGTTCCTGGATTCGAACGAAACTGCATCCAAATCGGAGAGTTTGTCGAAAACCGTTTCCACGCCCGAAGCGATATTGTTGTCTTCCACGTAAAAGCCTTTTCCGGCTTTGGCAATCTGCTGCAGCATTTCCCGGTTCATTTTGGTGACCACCACATTGCCATTAGCGTCTTTTTTGTAGGCTACCACTTGGCCGTTCCGGATTTCAGGGATAGGGGCTCCTTGCGGGGAACCCATGCCGACCGTATTGACCATGATGCCTTGTTTGGCCGCATTCTGGGCTGCGCCGATGGCATCGTCTTCATGATTTTCCCCATCGCTGATGACAATGATGGCCTTGTTGTGGGATGTGGCGAATTTGGGGTCGAAATTCCGGACGCAGAGGTCGATGGCCGATCCGATAGCCGTGCCTTGGCGGCTCAAGTCGGAAGTCTGTACGTTGTTGATAAACAGTTTGGCAGCCCCGTAATCGGTCGTCAGCGGGAGTTGGAGGTAGGCATCGCCGGCAAAGACGACCAGTCCGATGCGGTCCGATTCCATCTTGTCCAGAATGCGGATTACCGTTTGCTTGGCACGCATTAGGCGGGATGGCTGGATATCATTGCAATTCATGCTGTTGGATATATCCAAGGCAATCATGACATCCACTCCTTTGCGTTCGGCCTTTTTGACGGTCGTCCCCATTTGCGGATTGGCTAAGCAAAAGACAAGCAAGGCAAAGGCGAACATGGAGAGGATGAATTTCAGGTAGGGTTTGCCTCCCGAATAGCCTGGAATCTGGCTCAGCATGCCTTCGTAATCGCCAAAGCGGGCCAGCTTTTTTCGTCTGCGGGCCATGTTCCAGAGGAATGCTGCTGTAAACGGGATAATCAACAGCAGCAAGTACAGGATTTGAGGTTTTTCTATGATGAACATGATTACGGCAGGGTTTTGAATATGGACAATCTTCCAGCCAGTTCTAGCAGGAACAGGCCTAAGGCAAGCCAAAGTATGGCTTTGTATTCTTCGGAACGATGTTCAAAGGAAATGACTTCGATTTTGGTCTTTTCCAGATTGTCGATCTCGTCGAAGATTTCTTTCAGGTTGTTTTCGGTCGTGGCCCGGTAATAGCGTCCTCCTGTTTCCTCCGCAATCTGGGTCAGCAGGTCTTCGTCTATTTCCACTTTGGTATTCTGGTATTGGATGCCGAAGGGGGTCTGGAACGGATAGGGGGCCAATCCTCGGGTGCCGACACCGATGGTATAGACTTTGATTTTGTAGGTTTTTGCCAGTTCAGCGGCTGTCAATGGGTCGATTGATCCGGCATTGTTGACACCGTCCGTGAGAAGAATAATGACTTTGCTTTTGGCATCGCTCTTCCGGATACGGTTGATACTGACGGCCAGACCATCGCCTAAGGCAGTGCCGTCAGGAATCAGTCCGCTGCGCAGTTCATGAATCCGGTTTTCCAGAATCCCGTGGTCGATAGTCAGCGGGCATTGGGTGTAGGCTTCACCGCTGAAAGCCACTACGGCAATCCGGTCGTTTTCCCGTGCCCGGACGAAATCCTGGGCTATATCCTTGGAGGCTTCCAGTCGGTTGGGCTTGAAGTCTTCCGCCAGCATACTGCCCGAAATGTCCATAGCCATTACGATATCGACCCCTTCGATGTTCTTCCGGCTGTTCTTGCTTTTGGCTTGAGGACGAGCCAAGGCTACGATAATCAGGCCGATGCAGATTAGGCGAAGGACATTCAGCAGGGGGTAGAGGCGTTGCCTCCAAGTCTTTTTCAGTTCTTTATTGAAGTCCGTTCCGGAATAATGCAGATAAGGATGGGTCTTTTTGTCTTGGGCAAAAAGCCAGTATCCGATTAATGGCAGTATGACCAGAAGCCACAGTAATTCCGGATTGGCAAAAACAATGTTTTCCATGATTTGCATTTTCGTCAACAGGGGGCAGCCCTATGCCGTCCTCA
>JADIMZ010000114.1 GCA_017694335.1 Candidatus Pullibacteroides excrementavium | reverse complement strand
GTTGGAGGAAATCCTGCCAGAGTTATCCGGTATCGATTTTCAGAAGACGATATTGCAAAACATGAGAAAATATTGGGTATACAGTGACCTTTAAGAATTGCTATTATGGGAAGTGATTTTTTGACACCTATCAAGAAACTTCGTACCTATTGCGAATCCCAGCATTTCAAAGGCTGGGATCCCTATGATGGTCTGAACTCGAAGGTGTTCCAAGCTATCCCTTTTTTGAAAAAGTCGGCTTTGTGTCGTCTGGTCGTGATTCAGGGATTCAAACGATGCCCTGTCAATCTCAGACCTATCGCGCTCGTCCCCAAGGAGTATAATGCCAAAGGGATTGGATTGTTCTTGCAGGCTTATTGTAATCTTTACAAGGCGGTTAAGGATAATCCGGATTTGGAGGCTTCGTTGGGAACTCCGGAAAGTCTGTTAGGACAGGTGCGAGAGTTGGCCGATTTGCTGCTTACGTTGCAGTCGAAGGAGTACAGTGGAGCTTGTTGGGGGTATAATTTTGATTGGCAGGCTCGTCGCATATTCCTGTTCCCGAAAGATACGCCAACCGTGGTGGCGACCAATTTCTGCGCCACGGCATTGATGGATGCCTACGAGGTGACACGGGAACAACGGTATCTGGATGTGGCACTTTCTTCGGCTCGGTTCGTTTTGGAGGATTTGCACAGGACGGATTACAAAGATGGTTTCTTGTTCTCTTACAGCCCCTTACCGGGAAACGATACGGTTTTCAATGCCTCTCTTTTGGGGAGTAAGTTATTGGCCTATTGTTTCCATTACACGGGAAATGAAACATATAAAGAGGCCGCCCGGTCTTCAGTCCTTGCTTGTTGTCAAGCGCAGGCGGCTGATGGCTCCTGGGTTTATGGGATGTTGCCGGTGCAGTCTTGGATAGATAGTTTCCATACAGGGTACAATTTGGATGGCTTGATTGCCTATCAGGAACAAACGGGCGACAATGCGTTCAGCACCCATATCAAAAAGGGTTTCGATTTTTATATCAAGAACTTTTTCGAATCGGATGGTTGTCCCAAGTATTACCATGACAGGAAATTTCCTATCGACATCCATTGCCCGGGGCAGTTGTTTGTGACATTGCATCGTTTGGGCAAGTTTGCGGAATATAAGGATTTGGCTGAAAAGGTTCTGGAGTGGACGGTTTCCCACATGCAGGACCGGAAAGGGTATTTTTATTACCAGTTGAAGCAGGGTATCAGTTCCAAGATTCCGTATATGCGTTGGAGCAATGCCTTTATGTTTAATGCGTTAAGTTATTATCTTTTGTCGTCATGCAGGATAAAAGAGTAGATTTGAACGGGGTAAAGGTTTATCCCTTCGCTTCGGAAAAAGAGTTGTTGGATTATGTTGACTCTTGTCCGGGCATTTTGGTGGCTATCAATGCGGAAAAGATTTTGCACGCGAACGACCAGACGCGGGCTATCATCAACCGGAACATCGGTTATTGTGATGGTTCCGGGGCGGTCATGGCTTTGAAGCAGAAGGGGTATAAGGAGGTGCGGAAAATTGCGGGATGCGAGTTGTGGCTGAAGATAATACAGCGTTTCCTGAAGGAGAAGACTTTTTATTTGGTGGGTTCGAAACCGCAGGTGATAGAGGAGACGGTTGCGAAGCTGAAAGCGGAGTATCCTGAAATCCATATTGTGGGGTATCGGGATGGCTATTTGAAGTCGGAGCAGGAGCGTTTGGACTTGATCGCGGATATTGTGGACAAGAAGCCGGGTGTGGTGTTTGTGGCTATGGGGTCGCCCAAGCAGGAACTGTTGATGGAAGAGATACAGAAACGCCATAAGGCTATATTTCAGGGCCTTGGCGGTAGTTTTGATGTTTATACCGGGCATGTGGAAAGGGCTCCTGAATGGTGGGTGAATCATAATCTGGAGTTCGCTTATCGCCTGTTGAAAGAACCCAAGCGGATAAAGCGTCAAATCTACTTGGTCAAGTATGCTTGGTGGCTGTTGTGGCGAAAGTTGTGAAAGCAAATGCGTTATGTAAAAGTCATATTGACGGGTCATACGTCGGACTTTGGGCTGACGGATACAGCGAAGTTGTTGGCAAGATACGGCCCAACGCGGGTTCGGACGAAAGAAATGCCGCTATGATGTGGGTTGGGATTGGTTGAATAAAATTAGGTACAATGGCAAAGCGGTTCGAAGTAAGAAACAGTACGGCAGAGTTCCTGATATTTATGCTTGAAGGCAAAGAGGATGGGATTCAAGTGATGTATAAGGACGAAACGATTTGGGCTACGCAAAAAGCGATGGCTCAACTATTCGATTGTTCCAGTGATAATATTGGCCTTCATTTGAAAAACATATTCGCATCAGGTGAACTTGTCAAGGGTTCAGTTGCCGAGAAAAACTCGGCAACTGCTTCTGACGGGAAAAACTATCAGACTATGTTCTATAACCTCGATGCGATTATATCTGTCGGTCATAGGGTCGACTCTGTCCGGGCGACGCAATTCCGCCAATGGGCTTCTTTGGGTTTTATTGGAGTGTGGCATTCTTTCTAATATACTTCATTTTATGAAAAAGATACTTCTTGTCTTCGGCACGCGGCCGGAGGCGATTAAGATGGCTCCTTTGGTAAAGGAGTTCCAAAAGAACAGCCGGGATTTCCAGACGTTGGTGTGCGTGACGGGGCAGCACCGCGAGATGCTGGACCAGGTGCTGAAGATATTCGAGATCAAACCGGATTATGACTTGAATATCATGAAGCAAGGCCAGGATCTATATGATGTGACATCCAGGGTGCTGCTGGGGATGCGCGATGTGTTGAAGGAGACGAAGCCGGATGTGGTCTTGGTGCATGGAGACACGACTACTTCCACGGCGGCGGCTTTGGCGGCTTTCTATCAGCAGATTCCGGTGGGGCATGTGGAAGCTGGGCTTCGCACGCACAATATCTACAGCCCTTGGCCGGAGGAGATGAACCGGCAAATGACGGGGCGTATAGCGTCTTATCACTTTGCACCTACGCCTTTGAGCCGTCAGAACTTGCTGAAGGAGAATGTGAACGAGGATAGGATCACGGTTACGGGGAACACGGTCATTGATGCATTGTACTGGGTGGTGGACAAGATAAAGAAGGACACGGCTTTGGATGCTTCTTTGACGGACGAGTTGCGTTCGGCGGGCTATGATGTGGATCGTTTGCGCGGTGGTCGCCGGCTGGTGCTGATTACTGGACACCGGAGGGAAAACTTCGGGGATGGTTTCATACGGATGTGCCAGGCCATCAAGACCTTGACGGAGAGATTCCCGGAGGTGGATTTTGTGTATCCGATGCATTTGAATCCCAATGTGCGCAAGCCTATCCATGAGGTCTTCGGACAGGATTTGAGCCATCTGGGAAATATGTTCTTTATCGAGCCTTTGGAATACTTGAGTTTTGTGTTCTTGATGGAGAAGTCTTCGGTGGTGCTGACCGACAGTGGCGGAATCCAGGAGGAGGCGCCGGGTCTTGGCAAGCCGGTCTTGGTGATGCGCGACACGACCGAGCGTCCGGAGGCATTGGAGGCTGGAACGGTGAAATTGGTCGGCACGGATTACGATAAGATTGTGGACGGGGTATCGGAACTCTTGTCGGATCGGGCTGCCTACGAGAGAATGAGCAAGGCGGTCAATCCTTACGGGGACGGTCTGGCCTGCCAGCGGATTGTCGTTTTTTTGAGGGATAACGGAATTTGCAGATGAATTTGGAACACTTGTCCTGAGAGGGGGATTGCTTGATGTCGAGATTGGTGTATCTTTGTCCAGAACATGGTTGTAATATGGAAAAAAGATCTTTTAGATTAACGAGGGTTCTCATACAAGGCTACAAGTCTATAGCTTTTGATAGGCCGGTGGAGCTTGTTTTGGGAGATGTCAATATCCTTTTGGGGGCGAATGGTTCTGGAAAAAGCAATATCATTAGCTTTTTCCAGATGCTGAGTTATATGATGACCCGGGCATTTGGCAGGTATGTGGAGCAGGAGGGCACGGCTAATTCTTTGTTGCATTACGGGATAAAGAAAACGCCTGTAATGTCCGGGGAACTTGAATTTGCCGATTCCGGGTCTACAGACACGTACAGGTTTTCTTTGACGCATGCTGCACCGGACAGGCTTATCATCACGGAGGAAACAATAACTTGGCATAAAAGGGGCGAGAATACCCCTTACAAGAGGACGCTCAATCCCAACTTCAAAGAATCTTCTTTGTGCGGAGATGCCAGTCCTGTGGCAAAGATTATCTGGAAGCTTCTTGCTTCTTGCAAGGTGTACCAGTTCAATGATTCATCTGCGGAAGGGCCGTTGCGGCAAGCTTGTCCGGTAGAAACGGCCAATTACCTGCAAAATCATGGGAATAATCTTCCCTCCTTTCTGCTGTATCTCAGAAATAATTATCCGGAATCTTACACTCGGATAGTTGGTTATGTCCGCGATGTGATACCGCAGTTTCAGGACTTTTATCTCGAACCGGTGGGAAGCTATGTGTCCTTGCGTTGGATGGACAATTCGGCAACTGACTACCGCTTCAATGCACACCAGTTGTCGGATGGGTCTATTCGATTCATTGCCTTGGCCGCGTTGCTTCTTCAGCCTGCGGAGACAATGCCCAATGTGATCATCCTCGATGAGCCGGAACTAGGATTGCATCCGTATGCCATAGCTCAATTGTCAGAGATGATAAAGGAGGCCGCCATGCATGTCCAGGTTGTCGTTGCTACGCAAAGCAAAGATTTGGTAGATTATTTTGGGATAGAAGACATTTCGGTTGTCGAACTGGACAAGGAACATCAATGCACAATGGTAAGAAAGCTTAAGGCGGAAGACTACAAGCATTGGATGGCGGAATATTCGCTTAGTGAATTATGGGATAAGAATATCATCGGAGGTCGCCCTGTATGAAAGAGAAGATAATCCATGTATTATGCGAAGGGCAGACGGAGCAGAGTTTTGTTGAAGCAGTCTTGAAACCGTATCTGATGGATTGTGGTGTTAAAGCTGTCAAGACTGTCATTGTGAGTACAAAGAAGAACTTCCGGGGTGGCATAGTGTCTTATTCGCAAGTGAAAAAAGATCTCTTGTTGATGGGGGCTGGGTTTCATGACGGCCAGTACGAGAGGCATCTTTTTACAACAATGATTGATTTTTACGCGCTGCCAAAGGATTTTCCTGGATACGAAGATGCACAGAAGGTTGCTGACAAATACGAGAGAATAAGTTTTCTGGAGGCGGCTTTTGTGGAAGATATAGGAATGCGGGGGTGTTTCGTTCCCTATCTACAGCTACATGAGTTTGAGGCATTGGTTTTCTGTGGTATTGAATATCTTCTTCGTATTTATCCGGGACGTGAGAGGCAATGTGAGAGGTTAAAAGCAGATTTGGATTGCATTGGAAATCCGGAGATGATAAACGACAGTCCGGATTCAGCACCTAGCAAGCGTATCATCAGAGCCATTGAGGAAGCAGGCGGAATCCGGAATTACCACTACAACAAGGTTTCGGTTGGTCGGGATGTCACCTTGCTTGTGGGAATAGAGAATCTTCGTGCCCAGTGTCTTCATTTCAGCAATTGGGTGCAACGTTTGTTGGATACTTAAATGCGGTTTTGGCATTGCGTGACACGACCGAGCGCCCCGAGGCTTTGGATGCCGGGACGGTGAAGCTCGTCGGGACGGATTACGATAAGATTGTGGACGGGGTTTCGGAACTCTTGTCGGATTGGGCAGCTACGAGAAGATGAACAAGGCGGTCAATCCTTACGGGGACGGTCCGGCCTGCCAGTGGATTGTGTGATGAGAAAAATAGATAATTAAAAAAACATTGAAAATATGTGCGGAATTGTAGGTTATATCGGCAATCGTAATGCGTACGATGTGCTGATTCAAGGATTGAAGCGGCTGGAGTACCGGGGGTACGACAGTGCGGGGATTGCGTTGGAAGGATTCGACGGGCAACTGCGGGTCTACAAGGCCAAAGGCAAGGTGTCGGACTTGGAGAAGGCGGTGGAGGGGAAGGATGTTACCGGGACACTGGGCATCGCCCATACCCGTTGGGCCACCCATGGCGTGCCGAACAATGTCAACGCGCACCCGCATTTGTCGCAGAGCGGTTCGATAGCGATAGTCCACAACGGGACGATCGAGAACTACGGCGTGCTGAAGGAAGCCTTGATTCGGGAAGGCTATACCTTCAAGAGCGAGACCGATACCGAGGTCCTGGTTCAGCTGATAGAATATGTGAAGGTCAAGAACAAATGCGGCCTGTTCGATGCCGTGCGCGAGGCTTTGCACCAGATTGAAGGAGCCTATGCGATAGCGGTGATAGAGCGGGACGACCCGGACACGATAGTGGTGGCCCGCAAGAGCAGCCCTTTGGTCATCGGGGTGGGCGAGAATGAGACGATGCTGGCTTCGGATGCTACGCCTATCGTGGGCTTGATGGACAAGGTGGTGTATCTGAAAGACGATGAGATGGCGGTTATCCGGCGGGACAAACCCTTGCAGGTGCTTTCGCTCGAAACCAACCATCCTTCCGATTTCGATATCCAGACGCTGAAGATGAGCGTGGCCGAACTGGAAAAAGGCGGTTACGAGACTTTCATGTTGAAGGAGATTTTCGAACAGCCGGACCGTCTGCGGGACTGCGTTCGGGGACGTATCTTGGACGATGGGGCGCAGGTGGTGCTGTCGGGCGTTCGGGACAACCGGAAACGTTTTCTGGAAGCCAATCGGGTGGTGATTGTGGCTTGCGGTACCTCCTGGCACGCGGCTTTGATTGGGAAACATATCATCCAGGATATGTGCAAGTTGCCGGTAGAGGTGGAATATGCGTCGGAATTCCGCTACAGCGGGCCGATTATTACCGACAAGGATATCGTGATTGCCATTTCGCAGTCGGGCGAGACGGCGGACACCTTGGCGGCCATCCAGCTGGCCAAGAACAAAGGGGCTTTTGTGTACGGGATTTGCAATGTGGTGGGGGCTTCTATTCCGCGTAACACCGATTCGGGTACCTATATCCATGTGGGGCCGGAAATCGGGGTGGCTTCGACCAAGGCCTTCACCGGGCAGGTGACCGTTTTGACCCTGCTGGCTTTGTGCGCGGGGCAGATTCGGGGCACGGTGGATGAAGAGAAAGTGCGGATGGTGGGGCAGGCTTTGATGCAGATGCCCGAGACGGTGAAGGAAGTGCTGAAACTGGACGGTCAGATCCAGCAGCTGGCCCGGACGTTCACTTACGCGCATAACTTCCTCTATCTGGGGCGGGGGTACAACTATCCTACGGCCTTGGAGGGGGCTTTGAAGCTGAAGGAGATTTCGTACATTCATGCCGAAGGCTATCCGGCCGCCGAGATGAAGCACGGGCCGATTGCGCTTATCGACAGCGAGATGCCTACGGTGGTGATTGCGCCTACCGATTCGCTTTACGACAAGATTGTGAATAACGTGCAGCAGGTCAAGAGCCGGGGCGGGGCGGTCATAGCGATAGTGAATAAAGGCAATGCTTCCATGCAGGATATGGCGGATTACTGCCTGGAGATTCCGGAAGTGCCTGAATGCCTCACGCCGATTGTGGCTTCGGTGCCCTTGCAGCTGTTGGCTTACTACATCGCCAAGTACAAGGGTCGCAATGTGGACCAGCCGCGCAACCTGGCCAAGTCGGTGACGGTGGAATAGGCCGGAGCTGTACGATGATTTAGTGTTTCGTCCCGGTTTGGGTATCCGTTCTTTCAGAGCGGGTGCCGGAACCGGGACGGATTGTTTTTATTCGTATCTTCGCGAGGTTGTTTTGTGAAGTTTACCTAACGTAGTTTGCAGACATGCGAAAGACAGCTTTGATTACTGGCATCACGGGACAGGATGGTTCGTTCCTGGCCGAGTTCCTGCTGGAGAAAGGTTATGATGTCCACGGGACGATACGCCGTTCCTCGGTCGATTTCAGGGAACGGATTGCCCATTTGGAAGGCAAGCCGCATTTCCATTTGCATTACGCCGACTTGGGCGATTCGATGAGCCTGCTGCAGGTGATTGGAAAGGTGCGCCCCGACGAGATATACAATTTGGCGGCCCAGAGCCATGTGCAGGTGTCGTTCGATGTGCCGGAATTCACGGCCAACGTGGATGCTACCGGCGTGCTGCGGGTGTTGGAGGCGGTACGGCTCTGCGGTTTGGCCAAGACTTGTCGGATATACCAAGCTTCCACTTCGGAATTGTACGGCAAAGTGGAGGAAGTGCCGCAGAACGAGAACACGCCATTTCATCCGTATAGCCCTTACGCGGTGGCCAAACTCTACGGCTATTGGATTGTCAAAGAGTACCGCGAAGCTTACGGCATGTTCTGCTGCTCGGGGATTTTGTTCAATCATGAATCCGAACGCCGGGGCGAGACTTTCGTGACCCGCAAGATTACCTTGGCGGCGGCCCGGATCGCCCAAGGCAAGCAGGACAAGCTCTATTTGGGCAACCTTTCCTCGCTGCGCGACTGGGGCTATGCCAAGGATTATGTGGAATGCATGTGGCTGATTTTGCAGAACGACAAGCCGGAAGACTTCGTAATTGCCACCGGCGAGCAGCATTCGGTTCGCGAGTTCTGCCAGCTGGCGTTCCATCATGTGGGTATCGAACTGGAATTCAAAGGCGAGGGCGAAGATGAAAAGGGTATCGACAAGGCCACAGGACGTGTTCTAGTGGAAGTTTCGCCCGATTTTTACCGTCCCACCGATGTGGTCAACCTCTGGGGCGACCCCAGCAAAGCAAAACGCGAACTGGGCTGGAACCCGACCAAGACCAGCTTTGAGCAATTGGTCAAAATAATGGTGGATGCCGATATGGCTAAGGTGGCCGTGGAAAAGGCTAGCGAGCATATCCGGACCAATCTGGCGGAATATTTGGAAAAGGGAATCGTGAAATAAAACAGCAAACGCAAGGCGGATTCAGACGCAATAGATTGCCGACCGGAGTGAATTCTCTTTGCGAATACGTAAGCTTGATGGAAAAGACTTCAAAAATATACGTGGCCGGGCACCGGGGCATGGTAGGCTCGGCCATCCTTCGCGAACTGCAACGGCAAGGTTATACGAATATCATCACCCGAACTCATAAGGAACTGGATTTGTGCCGGCAGGATGCGGTAGAAAAGTTCTTCGCCGAAGAAAGGCCCGAATACGTGTTCCTGGCAGCGGCCAAAGTGGGGGGCATCGTGGCCAACCAAAGCGCGCTAGCCGATTTCATGTACGAGAACATGATTCTGGAAATGAACGTGATTCATTCGGCCTGGCAGAACGGGTGCAAGAAATTGGAATTCTTGGGTTCGTCCTGCATCTACCCGCGAATGGCTCCCCAGCCGATGAAGGAGGGCTGCCTGCTGACTTCGGAATTGGAAAAGACCAACGAGGCGTATGCCTTGGCCAAGATTTCCGGCCTTAAATATTGCGAATTTCTGAACCGTCAATACGGTACGGATTATATCAGCGTGATGCCGACCAACCTCTACGGACCCAACGACAATTACCATCCTACGCACAGCCATGTGCTGCCGGCTTTGATTCGACGCTTCCATGAAGCCAAGGAGCAGGACCTGCCTTCGGTGACTTGTTGGGGGGATGGCTCTCCTTTGCGGGAGTTCCTCTACGTGGACGACTTGGCCAACCTCTGTGTGTTCCTGATGAACCATTACAGCGGCAACGAGACGGTCAATGCCGGAACGGGCAAGGAAATCTCCATCAAGGAATTGTCGGAATTAGTGGCCAAGATTGTAGGATACAAGGGCAAGATCCTTTGGGACACGAGCAAGCCTAACGGCACGCCGCGCAAGCTGCTGGATGTGTCGAAGGCCACGGCGCTTGGCTGGACGTACAAGACCGAACTGGCCGATGGCATCCGTTTGGCTTACGAGGATTTCCTGCATAACCCGATGCGGGCGGAGCGTTGATTGTTGAGGAGGAACGAAGTGAAACGTTTTGTTGCGATAGTTGTGTATTTTGTCCGTACTTACCCTTTGTCGCTTCTGGTAGTGGCAGGGGTGTTGTATCTGTCGTTGGCTACATTGCCGCAGGATGCGGTGCCGGCAGTGCCTAATCTGGACAAGGTGGTGCATGTGGGCATGTATTTGCTGCTGTCGGGGATGTTGTGGGCGGAGTTTCTTCGGGTCTCCTACCGGAAGGATACGCCGTTGTGGCATGCCTGGGTCGGGGCTTGCCTTTGCCCGGTGTTGTTTGGCGGTTTCATGGAGTTGATGCAGGGCTGGTGTACCGAGCTGCGTAGTGCCAGCTGGCTGGATTTTGCGGCGAATGTGCTTGGTGTGGCTTTGGCTTCGTTGGTCGGTTTCTTGGCTTACCGGTACCTGGGCCGGAAAAAACGGAATGCTTAGCGGGACGTTTTGCGATTCCGTTGGGCTGTATAGGAAGAAGGCCGGTCCTCGAGGACCGGCCTTCTTTTGTTTATTCCACTACGTTGATGTTCTTTATTCCACTACCTGGATGTTCTCGCCGCAGTCTTCCACGATTTTCCTGTACCAGGATTCGGGATAGGGCGGCATGTCGGGCATTTCGATACGGTCCGGGCCGTAAGGCGTGGTCTTGAAGTTGCCGTTGGCATCGGTCTTCTTGACATTGCCGTCGATGTATTTCACCAAGAGGTATTCGCTCAGTTTCTTCCAGTCGTTGAACATGCGTTCGGCTTGGGCGTTGGAGAACTGGTTGGCAAAGGCTATCAGCTTGGCAGGATCGGTTTCGTCCTTCATTTTGGCATCGTTCTTGGCCACTTCGGCTTGGAAGGAAGTTTCCAGTTCGGATTGCACTTTCTGGATATCGACAATCATGTCGCTGTACCGACTGTAGGCGAAGTTGGTCACTTGGTTGAACAGCCAGAAAGCGGAAGTGGGCGAATATTGGGCCATGTGGCCGTTGCCTACGCGGAAGCAGAGAGGAATCTCGGTGATGCCGCAGTACATGGGGGCGTAGCAGGTGGAATAGGTGTCGTCCACGCC
>JADIMZ010000113.1 GCA_017694335.1 Candidatus Pullibacteroides excrementavium | reverse complement strand
GTTCAAACGAACTTCACGCGGCACAGGCGAGGGCGAGGCTGGAGAAGCTGCTAAGGGACAGGAAGGTGTTCGACCTCACGGAGAAGAAGCCGCAGAGGACACTCAGCCAGAACTCCTACCTGCATGTCATCCTCGCCTACTTCGCCTGCCAGTACGGTGAGACGGTGGAGTACGTGAAGAGGGAATACTTCAAGAAGCTTGTCAACCCCGCCACGTTCATCCGTGAAAGGGAAGACAGGTTCCTCGGAAGGATAAAGTACCTGCGTTCGTCCGCCGACCTCACCACGGAAGAGATGACGCTCAGCATCGACCGGTTTCGGAACTGGTCGGGCGCACAGGTCGGAATCTACCTGCCAAGCCCCGACGAGGGAAGGCTTATATCATTAATGGAAATGGAAATCGAACGAAACAAACAATACTTATGAGCAAGACAGAAGGAAAAAATTTCTACAAGGAGGTGCAGATGCACCTTGCCTGCGCGTACGACGGCATGAGGCCGCAAATGAAATGCGTGTATTTCAAGTCCGGGTTCGCCTACGCGACGGACGGAACCATCCTTGTAAAGAACAGGCTGGACGAGATGAGTTCATTTGAGCAGGCGGACATAGACGCTTTGGACGGCAAGTTCCTGCAAGCGCAATTCTACAAGGACATACTGAAATACGATGACTGCCTTATCTCCGATGAAGGCATTGAATGCCACAAAGGGGACGACAAGGCGTTCTTCTACTTCACGGTGTTCGGGGATGAAGCAAAGTACCCCAATGCCGACAAGGTGCTTGAAGATGCCCTGGACAAACCGACCGTCCCGCTTCCGACCATCGCATTCGACATCAAGAACATGGAGCGGATGAGGAAGGCGTTGAGCGGCATAGACAAATGCGTGGCTATGTTCAAGGGCACGAACAACCCCATCGTTTTTCAAGGTATAGACGGCATGTCAAGCAGCATAGGTCTTGTATGCCCGGCATTTTTTGACGATAATGATGTTAATTACAGATGAACAGCGAGACAACCTACATCCCCGACTGGCATCCGGTCGGACTAAAAAAATAAAGAGTATGAAAAAGTACATTGGAACAAAACAGATTGAGGCTGAACCCATGACGATGGGCGATGCTTACGAAAAAGGCCTGTTGCAAGCAGGTCGAGTGCCAAACGACAGCGAAAAGTCAAAATCCGGCTATCATGTCAAATATCAAGACGGTTACGAAAGCTGGTCTCCGGCTGAACCTTTTGAAAAGGCATACCACGAAGGAGGTATGGGAGATGTTTCTGACGGCTACCATACCTTCAATGAATTGTACCGTTACCGGATGCTTTATAACGCCGCATTATTCAACGAGCTTGCAAGTCAAGGCAAGGTGAAGGTCTGCAAGTCACACAGGCATGCAGATGGAGAAGAATGCTTCGGCGGCGGTTGGTTCATCGTAATGGCCGAACTTCCTACCGGACAGATTTCAAACCACTACGAGGACAAGGACTGGGACTTGTTCAAAGTTCCAGAACTTGAGACATCTTGGGAATGGGACGGGCATTCGCCAAATGAAGCCGCCGAAAGAATCGAAGCTTATTTGAAAATGACGAAATAACCCCTTTGAGGGCTTTTTTTTCTTTGTCATCCCCGCAAGCCCACTCCGAGGTACGCCAACGGCACGGTAAAGGAACTGCGGGGAACACGGCGCACGGCAGGCACACATGTACAACCGGATTAGTAATCAGCAACGCCGGGCCGGCGCGGTTCGATTCCGCGGTGCGCCACAAACCAAAACAAGACAGCCATGAAACTAACCGTAACAGTCACGGAGTCGGTGCTCATCCTCGCCGCCCTGCACGAGAAGGGCATGAGGATAGAGAGGGACACCGGGGAAGCCCCAAGGGGCGTATTAAAATTGGTCAAGAAACTGAAAAGACAGATACAGCATGATAAGGACAAACGAAGAAGAGAAAGAGAGGATAAGGCAAAGGCTTGCCGAAATCCGCGAAAAGCTTATGACAACGGGCGTTCTCGGAAATCCGGACGCGGACAGGCTGATAACGGAGTTGAACAACCTGAATGTGAGGCTTAAAATGATGGGAGGGTAGACGATGCCGTACTACATAAAAAGAAAGCTGAAGAAGAAAGAAAAGCCTTTGCCATTATTCGACAAGGAAGGGGTGAAGATAAAGAAGAAACCCGACCTGAAAGCCCGGCTCGACAAGGAGTTTTCGCTATACATCCGGCTGCGGGACAGCAAACCCTATGGGTTCAAATACTTCAAATGCCCCACATGCGGCAGGGTGCTTCCTTTTGAAAAGGCTGACTGTTCTCATTATTTCAGTCGAAGAAGCAACGCCACACGGTTTGACGAAGACAATTGCATGGCCGAATGTAGCTACGACAACCGTTTCAATGCAGAACATCTTCATAAATTACGTGAGGCTCTGATACACCGTATAGGAGAACAACGGTTCCAGCTTCTTGAATGGAAACATAACCAAACGAAGAAGTGGACGGACTTTGAATTGCAGGAATTGATAAAGCATTACAAGGCACTCAATAAGCAGATGATGACAGAAAAATAGGATAAATCTTTGGCATTTCGGAAAAAGGGCGTATATTTGCAGCGACCTACATAATGAATGGCGAGTGACGCTCGCTTTTTAGTGAGCATTTTTTATGCTTGCAAGTTTGCTGCAATATGGCGGCTGTTACCCCCGTGTGGAGAAGTTAATGCTCTCCCTGCCATTCATTGGTGTAGGTCAACGGGAAAGGACAGCCGTTTTTCTTTGTCCGTAATGCCAAATAAAAAGACCTACAATTATGGCAACAGATTTAATTTTTCAAAAACAAACGATGAGTTCGCTTGAAATCGCCGAACTCACAGGTAAGCAACATGCACACGTTATGCGTGACATCCGCTCACTTTTAGAGCAAGGATTATCCGAATCCAATTTTGGATTGGGGTCATACACAGACGCTAACGGGCAAAGCAGGCCTTGCTACAATCTTACAAAGAAAGGATGTCTAATCCTCGCAAGCGGTTATGATGCCAAGTTGCGTGAACGGATTATTGACAGATGGGAACAACTGGAGATACAATCCCAAAACGGAACATTCCAAATTCCCCAATCATTCTCCGAAGCCCTGATGCTTGCAGCCAAGCAGGCACAGCAGATTGAGGAACAGCAGAAGCAAATCAAAGCCAAGGACGAGCAAATCAGACAAGACGCGCCCCGTGTACTCTTCTCTAAAGCCGTGGAGACCGCAAAACGCTCGTGCCTTGTAGCCGAGCTTGCCAAAATACTCCAACAGAACGGCATAAATATCGGGCAGAATCGTCTGTTCGACTGGATGAGACGCAAGGGCTACCTTTGCTCCAAAGGACAATACTACAACCAACCCACGCAGAAAGCGATGGAACTCGGCCTATTTGAACTCAAGCAGACCTCCATCAACAAACCAGACGGCTCAGTGCTCGTGTCCACCACGACAAAGGTCACGGGCAAAGGGCAAGTCTACTTCGTTGACAAGTTCCTTAGCGAAACGAACGTGGGGAGGGCTGCCGTATGAGGAATAATAGTACACTTAAATCTGCGCCTATCAGTGCGAGAACTGTATCCTATCGTAAGTTTGAAATAGAGAAGAACGCTAAGAACGAGGCCTACTATTTCATCCTGTCCCACAATCTTCTTGACGAGTTTGCAGAGTTCTGCAAAAGCTACCGTTCGAGCGACCCAATAAGGATTGTTTGGAAGTCCCATTGTCAAACCTTTAACTGATTTTCTTATGGATATGTATGGAAATATAAAAATGACGGGGCGTAGCAAATGCGCCCCATACCTTTGTGGCAACATAAAACGCTTCGGGGAAGTCAAGGATTTAAGGCTTGTGGATGGAGGCAACGGCAAGTGGGCGGTCTACTCAAACGGCAGACAATTAACCAACGTAAGATTCTAAGATTATGGACGAGGGATTTTTGAGGCTGAGCCGCAGGTTTTTCTCGAATGAAATGTGGAAGGAAGCCCGGGTATTTTCGGGGTGCGAAGCGTGGCTCGACTTGATACAGTCGGCACGATTTGATGCAACCGGCGAGGCGTACAGCGAATACATCGGAGGTCGGGAAATCTCTTATTCAAGAGGTCAATATCCAGCATCCATATCCTTTTTGACGAAACGTTGGAAATGGTCTGAAAAGAAGGTGCGCTACTTTCTTGCCAAGCTTAAAAAGAAGGGCATGATTACAACCTGCCACCTGCAGGGGATGAATGTGATAACGCTATGCAATTACGACGAATACAACCCCATAAGGGGAGAGCAGAAGGGCAATGGCAAGGGCGTAGATTTGGGCATAGACAACACCAATAAAATCAACGAGTTAAGCGATGCATTGGGCAGGCTAAGGGCAGAGTTGAGGGCAAGCACCGAGGAAATCTCCCAAAAAATGGAGAATTTGGGGCAAGCTAAGGGCAAGAAGAAAAAGAATATTAATAATAACCCGGAAGATAATAATATTCCCCCCACACCCCCCAAGGGGGAGGGTATCAATTTAAAAGCCCGTTCACTTTTCGAGAGCCATTACAGGGATACGTTCGGCAGCGACTACTACTGGACCGCAAAAGATGCGGGTGCTATGTCTCAATTGCTCCGCAAGCTGAAATTCCAGCGCGAGCAGAAGCAGATGGACACATCGGACGAATCAATCCTGTACGCTCTCCGCTACCTGCTTTCCTCCATCAGCGAAGGCTGGATATTTGAGAATTTCAGCGTGGCAAACATCAACTCGAAGTTTAACGAAATCGTATCACAGGCAAAATCAAGGAAAAATGGAAAATCAAGTAATCAGGTACAGCCCGGCGGAGCTTATCCCGCCGGAAAAACTGCCAAGGACAAGGCAGCAAGCCGTCAGTCTCTTGAAGACCTCGCCGATGCTATACTGGGAGAGTATCAGGCCGAGAACCGTCCGTGATGTGTTCGAGGCCCCGCTCTCGCTCGTGGACATCAGGCAGGAATGCGGAGAAATGAAGCTTCAGGCGCTCATGGTGAAGTGGATGAACGGCTTTCTCAGGTTCTATTCCGTCAACGGGGCGATGGATGCCCTTCAGGTGGCCGACACGATAAACCTCATTATCGAGACATACCCTCATTACACGCAGGAGGACTTCAAGCTGTTCTTCAACATGGCCAGGAAGGGGATGTTCGGACAGATATACGGCAGGATGGACGGCGAGGTCATCATGAACTGGCTCGCAAAGTATGACATCCATCGCGACACCGTGGCGCAGGACGAGAGCATAAAGGCGGCAGACAGGTTCAAGGAGCGTGTGCAGCCTGAGAATACCGGAGGCGTGTACTACGCCGAGTACCTGAAAATCAGGAAGCGCGCCGAAGAGGGGGACGAGGATGCCATCAAACTGCTTACGCCGCCATGAAAGTCACGATTTATTGGGTCACGCGGGACTGGAACCTCATCCGCCGCATACGCGGGAAATACGGGCTTCCGCAGTACATGACCCTGAACGGGATTACCGAGGCGGAAGTTGACGAAGAAACGCTCGCCGCCCTCAAAAAGGGAGAGCCGGAATATTTAATCATCAGAAAAACAGAGAAATGAAAGCAAGGAAAGAGACGATACGGAGAGCCGTCGAGAACGGCTCGATGGACAGGGTGAACCGCCTCGTTTCGGCGGCGCACCTGCTGAACTGCGAGGCGAACGGCCTCATAGAGGAGACGGCGGACATCCTCCGCGAGAACGGGCTTCTGCTCGGGGAGCTGAAGAAGTACCATTCCGACTTCGTGAAATGCGCGGACAGGTACTTCCGCGAGTTCGCGGTGATGGTCGCGGACGACAGGAGGAAGATGGACATGTTCGAGGACATGGACGAGTTCGACCGGATGTTCAGGGAATGGGCGAAGATTGATGAATCAAAACAGATACGGTCATGAAATCAAAGGAACAGCAGGCAAAGGAACACGCCGCAGGCGTACCCTATTACCAAGACCGCAGGCAGCACGCCGCTGATGACTTCATTGCGGGATGGGACGCGGCGGAGATGTGGCGAACGGACAAAGAAAACATGCCCGACAACGGGTTTGTGCTTGTCTTGTACGGGGAAACACCCATGCTCCTTTCGGGGAAGTATGCGAAAGGTCAGAGTGTCGTGAAGTATTGGAAACCTATACCAGAGATGCCATGACAGCAAGTGAAATGATTTTGGATATGGACGAAGTGCTGTCAAAGGTAAGCCGCCCGCTCGCAAGGAAGATTGAGTATTCAGTCGACCTTATCCGAAAGGCTGAAAGGATGGCACTCCGCCTTGACCCCAAGAACGGGTTCTACAATACCTTCTCCGGCGGCAAGGACAGCCAATGCCTCTACCACCTCGTGAAGTTGGCTGGCGTGAAAGCCAAGACGCACATGAGCCTAACCAGCGTTGACCCTCCGGAAGTAATACGCTTCGTCAAGGCGCAATACCCCGATGTGGAGCTGATAAAGCCGAAGATGAGCATATATGACATGGCGAAGAAGAAGCATATATTGCCTACACGGAAATTCCGCTGGTGCTGTGCCGAATACAAGGAAGTCTCAGGTGTGGGCAAGGTAACGCTCATCGGCGTGAGGAAGGAAGAAAGCGCACGCCGTGCCAAAAAGGAAGAAGTTAGCGTTAGCAGCAAAGGCAAGCGGAACGAACAAACCTTTGACCAATGGAGCGAGCATGAGGAACAGATGGTGGCTTGTGTCGGAGGGAAAGACAAGATACTCGTATCGCCTATCATATATTGGACGGAAAAGGACGTATGGGAGTTCCTGAATGCGAATAACATCCCGCATTGCAAACTGTACGATGAAGGTTACAGGCGTATCGGCTGTATCTGTTGCCCGATGTCAAACTACAAGTCCAAACTGCGTGACATTGAGCGTTTTCCTCATGTAAAACGCAAATGGTTGGAAACCATCCAACATTTAATTGACAACGGGTATATGAATCGCAATTTCTCCGATGCAGAAACCGGATTCCGCTGGTGGATAAGCGGCAAGTCTTTCGACAAGTTCTATGCTGACGAAGTGTTACAACAGAAAATAGATTTTGAACAATGAAAACCCTGACATTCGATGTGATGCTGCACGACAGGTTCGTCTGCACATTGCGCTACAGGTATTGCCCGCTCTTCCCCATCGAGGAAAACGAACTGCATGACTTCGTGGTGAGCAAGAGGCCAACGTTGAGGAACAAACCGTTCAGGATTGAATTTTAAAATTAATAAACTATGACAAGAGAACAGATTGAAAAGGCGGCACTACTCTTTGCTGGTGCCGGTGAATTTGGTGAGTGCCCATACAACCCTGATGCAAAGAACGGATTTATGGCAGGCGCCCAGTGGCGCATTAACTCCGTGTGGCACGATGCAAGCGAAGAGCCGGAACAGGAAAATGAACCTATTTTGGTGGAATACAAAGCTTGGGGATTTGAATGTTCGTATTATACTGTATGCGATGACATTTGGGATTATCGTACCAGATTGAAGCGCGATGATGCTTATTGTACGATTTTACGATGGGCGTATATAAAAGACCTGATACCCGAAATAAAGGAGGAAATGGAATGAATAGAGAAATAATATTCAGGGGTAAATCCTCAGTAACAAATGAGTGGGTCTATGGCTCACTTGTAAAGGTTGGTAATGAAAGTCATATTATCGGATTTGATGAAGTGGACCTAGACGGACATCATATCAGATATTGCAGTGACAGACCTGTGTTTACTAAACAAGGAACTATTGGTCAGTTCACAGGCTTGTATGATAAGAACGGTAAAGAAATATACGAGGGGGATATTATAAGAAATGAAAGTTGTAAAGGCATTGTGGTCTATAAAAATGGAGCTTTCTGTTTGGAGTTGGAAAAGTCTTGTGGATATGTTTGGCTATTCTGTCTTGATTCTTTATTAGATATCGGAAATATATACGATGACAAAGAATTATTGGAGGAAATGAAATAAAAGACATATTGGAAGCCGTGAAAGAAAGCCTTGCAATCATTGATGTGATATTTGCGTGTGCCGTCTCTATATTCTGCGTAATGCGGCTTGGAGAATGGGTTACATTAATTATTGCGGGTTGTGCATATATCCTTTATATCGGTTTGACCATAGTTATTAAACGAATGGATAAGGAGGAAAATAATGTACAGTAGAAGAGTTTGGCTAAATGACGAAAACAGCCCATCCACAGGTAGTATAGTGGCATTTGATGGATTTGTGAGAAACGATAAAGAGGAATGGAGAAGTACTTTCCTTGAATTATCTGATTGCTATGGCAAAGCAAGACTACACAAAGCATCTTATGATTCCATGGAAGATTTTATAGAAAAGATGAAACTTCTTAGGAATGAGATTGATTCGTTTATTAATCATTTAGAAAAAGAAGAACAAAATGAAAAGGAGATTTAGAAAGACAGGTGAGATAGTGGATGTAATAAGCTACAACAAATACACCACTACTAAGAGAAATTCCGAATTGGATTGGGTGAGCTATATTGACAGTAAAGGAGTAGAGCACGAACACGAAAAAAGACTGAACATCTATTGGGATTTCGAGAACGTAGAAGAAGCTCCGGATACGGATATTGATTGGGAAAAAGTAAGAATTAAGGCGGCCATTTCTGCTCTACAAGGTTTTTGCTCTAATTCTGAAGCTTTCAACAACGAAGACGATAAGCTAGCAAAATGGAGCGTTTCTTGTGCCGATGCCCTCATTGCCGAATTGAAGAAAGGAGGTGAGAAATGATTAAGCCTTTGGATTTTGTGAGAATAAACAGTAATTGTGATATGTATAGCTGCGATAATGAAAAGTATGTTGGTCTTGTGACAGAAGTAGACAGTATAGATGGTAGTTGCAGTGTTGAATGGCTTGGAGAAGGGAATAAGCATTTGCATAACGCATGGTGGAAACCGGAAGAGCTTCAAAAGGAAGATTCTTTGCCTAACCTGCTGGCAAGGGAAATGGCTCATCCATTTGGACAAAATAGAGAAAAAGCCGATGAGTTTTATGAAAGGAGGTGAGAAATGATACGCGAAGTGACGATGTACCAAGCCGTGTGCGATGGGTGCGGAAGAAAAACTGGAAGATACAACTCAATGGAAAAACTAAATGCTAACGGTGACTTTTGGGCATGGGTTGAGATTGACAGAAAACTCTACTGCCCAGACTGCTATGAGTACGACGAAGAAACGAATGAGTATAAACCGAAAGTTAAGGAGGACTGATTATGGAACGCAAGATAGGAGAAATATTCGAGTACAACGGCGAGTGGTATCAGTGTGTGAAAGGATTAGGCTGCAATGAATGTGATTTATCTAAACTCTCTTGTTACCACCGCTTTACAAGTGGAAGCTGCTCACCTAATATGAGAGAGGATGAAACGCAGGTTATCTTCAAGAAACTTGAAAAGGTCGGAGAGCCTTTTTCTTGCAATTACCATGGGGATGCCCGGTTGGTCATGATGCAAGAATATCAATTGTATGAAGCAAATGCGATATACAATTACGGTAGTCCACCAATGTATATCAGTGATTATAAACACAAACGAATAGCGATAGAACTCAAAAACAAAGAAGATATGGAAGAAAAGAAATTAAACCTAAAGCCCTTCGATATTCAGAAGGCAAGAGAAGGCAAGCCCGTCTGCACAAGGGATGGGCATAAAGTAAGGATTATTTGCTTTGACGCAAAAGGAAATAAACCACTTATAATATTGTCTGAAATTGACGGTAAGGAGGTTATTTTACGATATACCGAAAAAGGGCAAAGTGATAATTTCCATAGCCCTACTCCAAGAGAAGACGACCTTATGATGCTCCCCGAAAAGAAAGAGGGATGGGTGAATGTGTATAAAGGTGGATTACTTGATACAAAATCCTACAATACGAGGAAAGAGGCATTTGATAAGGCTTGCCCGAGAGACTACGTAGATACTATTAAGATAAATTGGAGCGAATAATATGGAAGCGAATACATTGAGATGGAAAGACATAGACGGATGGAATGCATATAGCGTAAGCAGTAATGGAGAACACAATGGAGATTATTGACGAAAGTTGCGTGATGCTTCCGGCCTACACCTTGCAGGAAGTGCTGGATGCGCTGCCAAAAAGTTTAGAGATAGGTAAATCGAAATATGAGATTTCAATCTACATGATTGGAGGTAAATGGGCGGTTGATTATTGCTCTGAAACAGATGCGGATATTCAGTCTGGAGAATGTGAAAGTCTCATTGATGCAGTATATAGTAGGCTGTGTTGGTGCATTGAGAACGGCTATGTAGAAACTAATAAAAACGAATAATATGAAAACAATTAAAACTCACACAGGTAAAATATATGTTGATTCAGAAAGACAGCTTGAATTTCTGACAGTAGGCGACTATGGTAAGGAAAACAATATAAAGGCTGAATTTCTCGGACTTTACAGAGAAATCAACGGTGTTAAGAATACAGAGGTAGATTTGCGTAACAAATGGGTCGCGACAATCTCTACACAGAAGGGGTGCCCTATGTGCTGTAAGTTCTGTGATGTGCCGAAATACGGCTTTTATGGCAATGCTTCTATTGATGATTTGAAATATCAGATAGAGACAATTATCAAGAACGAAAATGTAGACTATACAGAACGGTTCAATGTGCATTTCGCACGAATGGGCGAACCAACATGGAACAAGAATGTGCTTGACTTTGCTTATATGTTGAAACCTTTAGTTAAAAGATTGGGACTTGTTGCCCATACCGTACATCCTGTTGTTTCAACGATGCTTCCGTCTGGGAACAAGAACTTGGTGAAGTTTCTGGACGAGTGGTGTTACATCAAAAACCATGTTTATCATGGAGAGGCTGGGTTGCAATTCTCTATAAATTCAACCGATGAAGTCCAACGTGAAGAATTGTTTGCACACAAGAGCCTGCCCATTTCTGACATAGAGAAAATTGCAGATATGCTCCCGATGCCAGTAGGCCGGAAATATACTCTAAATTTCCC
>JADIMZ010000112.1 GCA_017694335.1 Candidatus Pullibacteroides excrementavium | reverse complement strand
GTATTGAATGCTAATCTTTTATATTCTCTGATTTAAACTTTTTCCTGTCTCCGCCGACGCTTTACAGCTCGTTTGGAGAGCGCGAAAGTAATAAAAAAATAGATTATACGGAAAGATTTTCTTGAAGTGGGGCGCAAGCCGATTGAAAGGGGGCTGAGGCGGTAGGGCCGTTTTGCTACCCTGTTTATGTATGGAAAAACAAAACCCACTCAAACATAACCGTTTAAGTGGGTCTCCTTGTGCCCAAAACAGGACTCGAACCTGCACCTCATTGCTGAGACTAGTCCCTGAAACTAGCGCGTCTACCAATTCCGCCATTTGGGCGAAGCCTGCTGTTGTGCCCAGAACAAGACTCGAACTTGCACGTCGAAACCGACACCACCCCCTCAAAGTGGCGCGTCTACCAATTCCGCCACCTGGGCTTAACAGGGGTGCAAAAGTACATGCTTTTTTGGAAAAACAAAAATTTTGCTCAAAAATTCTTTCAAAAATTTTTAAAAGAGAGGGTGTATCAAAATAGAGTTTTTGGAATAAATCTCAGGCGGCCTGTCAGAATGAGTAAGATGCAAGACGCTGAGAGCGAGAACGAAGGCGCGTACTGTTGCTGCTCTCGCTGCGAAGCCAGATTGCTCATTCTGACAACCGCCCTGTTGAAAAAAGGCAAGGTATTGCCAAGCGTGCTATTCCAGCCAGAGTCTCGCTTCCGGCAAATAGAAATCCACCCCGTTGTAGATGCAGATTCCCGGCAGCGGGCATCGTTTGCCGTTTACTTCGCAGTAGTCCCGGTTAGGGAAAAGGCGGATTCGCCGGGTCTTGCCTTTGAGCCGGACTTCGGCATATTCCGGATCCACCCCCGGCTTGGAAACATCACCCCCTTTTATCTTGATAACGGCTTTCGGAAAGACCTCTCCGATAGGCCGGTAATATTGCAGCGACAAAGAATCCAAGTTCCCTAATCCGGCTTCCTGGCAGATATACGGCGCTATGTCCTCGTTGTCGATTACGCCTCGGAGGCAGCGGCTTTCATCGGGATGGTAGGTGGCAAAGAACACATCCCCGCCATGATGGCCGTGGGTCGTCCATCCGATATAAGACTGGCGGTTGATTTCCGCGCTCAAAACCCGGGTGCTTTCATCGCTGAAGCCTTCCTTTTCCAAGCAAGCTGCCATGTTTTCCAAGGTTTCCTCCGGGATGTCGGCAAGGAGGAAATCCGATTCCAAAGCTTCGCGGATCAGCTCTTTGCGGACTTCCAAGCTGCCTTCCGCCCATCGGCTGTCGTCTAAGATTTCCCGGCAGGCCTGTTCCACGCTTTTTTGATAACGGCTCAGCTTGCCGAAGATGTCTTCCACGCTGATTTCGGCATAGATGTCGCTGCTGCGGTAGTTGCCGATGGTAGGCCCTCCGGTCTGATGATCGGGCATCACCATGACCAGGGTCTGCCCGTCCTGACGGGCAAAGTCCAGCGCCACGCCCACCGCCTTGTCGAAAGCCAGGAAATCGTGTACGCTGGCCGGGATATCGTTATCGTGGGCACCCCAGTCGATTTTGCTGCCTTCCACCATCAGTAGGAATCCGCTGTCGGAACGGGACAGGAAGTCGAGCGCGAAGCGAGTCATCTCGGCTATCGACGGCTGCTCTTCCGGGCGGTCTATTTCAAAAGCCATGTCCTGAGGTGCGAACAAGCCCCAGATTTTGCTTGCCCCTTGGCGGTCGGCCTTTTTCACGCTCGAAAAATCCTTGACATAAGCGATTCCGTTCGCTTCCAACTCCGATAAGGCATCGAAACCGGTCAAGTTGAGCGCCGAATCGATATAGAAGCTGCCTCCGCCTAACATCAGGTCGGGGGCTTGGCAGACCATCTGCTGGCAAATCCGGGCGTACTGGTTGCGGTTTGGCGTATGGGCCAGGAAGTCAGCCGGCGTGGCATGGGTGAAATAGCAGGTAAAGACCTCGCCCGTCTTCATCCCTTTCCTCTTGGCGGCTTCCATGATCGTGAACATTGGCCGGAAAGCCATGGCCGAGTCGGTAGCGAAGCGGCGGCCGAGCTCATCCATGCTGCGGTCGGGGTAGGTGGCTATGTAACCGTCGCGGGAACGGTGTCCGGTGGCGTAGGTGCTGCCGGTAGGAGCCGAATCCCCGATAGGGCTGTCGGAACAATAGGTACGTACCAGTCCTCGGATTTGCGCATCTATGTGCAGGGGCAGCCCTTGGTTCATCCATCGGCCGAAGGCCAGCCATTCGGTGCTGCATCCGTCGGGTATCATCACAATCACATTCTTGATTTCTTGGGCTTTGAGGCTTGTCGAAGCCAGGCCCATCGCGGCTATGATCAGCCAAAGGCGGAGACTCTTCATTTTCGTTTTATATATAATATGGTATATCGTTTTTCTTTCGGCCTCCGGTATTGGGGCAAGCAAGGCCGAATCCTCCTGCATTCAATGAAAGCAATGAAAGAGGAAAGAACACCTCGAAAGGCTCGCCAAAGGTAGGGGAAAAAAGCGGCACGGCCATTCTTGGGGCTGTGAAATTAATGTGAAGCGTTTTGGGAATTGGCATACAGAGGAAGAGAATACCGCGGAATGGAATGGCGAAATCCTTTCAGGCGGCGTGTCAGAATACGGAAGATGCAAGCGTTGAGAGAGTTTCCCGTTGACAATGCTGTTTTTTACCCGTTCTGATACGCCACCGTGGATGAGTGAAATCCTATGGGAAACACCGCCTGTCGTTTCATAACGTCGCCTACCGTTTTATATAGTCCTTCAGGCTTTCCACATAGTTTTCAAAGGCTTGGATGCCCGTAGGCGTAATCCGGCAAGTGGTCTTGGGCCTTTTGCCTTCAAAGCCTTTTTCTACCGAGATGTACCCGGCTTGGGCCAGTTTGTCGAGCTGCACGCTCAGGTTGCCCGCCGTGGCCTGGGTCTGCTCCTTGATATAGTTGAAATCGGCTTCCTTCAACCCAAGGAGCACGGACATGACGGCCAGGCGCAGTTCCGAATGCAGCAGAGGGTCGAGTTTCTTAAACATTTTGCGGTGTTTTTGAAGATTTGCCGTTGAGGATAAAGCCCGGAATGACCAAGCTGATCAAGGCCGAAAGGCTCATGGCCAAGGTGCTGTCGGGTCCCATGTTCCAGAAACCGGCCCCCAAGGGGATGCAGACGATGATGCTGGCCACCCCGCAGGCGATGATGGCCGGCCTTTTGAGCAGCGAACCGGTCAAGGCGGTAGCGAATCCCATCAGCAGCAGGATATAGAGCAGGACGGGTATCGCCACGAAAAGGTTGATGACCGCTACGCTGCAGCTGATGCAGCCGAAGAGAATCCAGGTAGTGTCGATCGCCGAGCCGATGAAAGTCCGTGCCGTCCGTTTTTCCCCTTGTTTGCTCCCTTTGCGCTGGAATAGGAGGCTGAGGCCTCCACCGACCACGATCATGGCATACCAGAGGAGGTTCCATTTCGGGTCTCCGGTTTGCGACCAGGTAATCCAGACTAGCAAGGAGGTGGCCAGGACGCAGAATCCCCAAATGAGGAAGGGTTTTCCGGTGGTCTTTGAAAGTTCTGCCCGGCTTTTGCTAATCATGTCGCTGATTAGTTGCAGGCTTTTTTCGGGAGATAATTCGTTGCTTTCCATTTTCTTTCTTTTTACGAGTTTTAGAATCCGTTTTGCCGCCCCTTCCCGGGTCGCAAATCTTGGCCGGAGACTTGCTTAGAGGGCGATGCCTAGCAGGGCAAAGCGCGCGACGTTCCCTGATTGACGATGCAAATATAAATAAGTTTACAATATAAACCAAATTATTTTATAGATTCGATTGGCATCAATGGTACATTCCGGCCAATCCATGGATAGGAAGCACGAAACGCCGTTGAGCAGATCGGCCTAGTCGTTTGCATCCGGCTTGCAGGGGCGGAAAGACTAGGCTTTCTAATACCTTTTCCGGAATATCCGTCCTAAAAGCATGATCAGGATGATGGCCGAGGAGGCGATGAGCAGGATTTTCCCGTAGATGATTTCGGGTGCCAGGGCTGTCAGCAGGGCCGAGCCGACAAAGAGCGCCATCAGCAGGATGGCCAGCACGATCCGGTTGGCCGCGTTGCGGAACGCCCGGTTCATCGAACTGGCATCGTCCACTTTGATTTCGTGGCTGATTTTGCCTTCCTTGAGCTTGTAGAGGATTTCGTTGACTTGCACGGGCAAGCTGCGGGCCATGTTGATATAGTCCCAAAGCGTGTCGAAGACCGATCCGGCCAGGCGGGATACGTTGTATTGGTTCGAGACCAGCCTTTTGGCGTAAGGAAGCACCAAAGGCGTGATAGGCAGGTTCGGGTCCAGTTCTCCGGCAAAGCGTTGCAGGGTCAGCAAGGACTTGCCTAGCATGAACATGCCCGAAGGCACCCGGAGCTGGTGCTTGACCAGGATGTTGATGCAGCTCTGCATCAGGCTCGCGAAATTGATCTCTTCCACTGGCACGTTGCCGACCCTTTTGAGCAGGGAGTCGAGCTCGAACTCCAGTTCGTCCATGTCCTGGTAGAATTGCTTGCCGCTCAGGCTCAGCAAGGCCGATCCCATCGCTTTGGGGTTCTTGCGGACAAAGCTTATCAGGAAGTTGGCAATGAAGTTCATTTCCCGGGGACGCAGCGAACCCACCATCCCGAAATCGATGAAGCAGACTACGTTGCCCGACATGATGAAGATGTTGCCCGGATGCGGGTCGGCATGGAAGAAGCCTTCTTCCATGATCATCTTCAGCAGGGCGTTGGCGCCGGTGACGGCAATCTCGTGCAGGTCGTATCCGGCGGCTTTCAGTTCCTTGATATGATCGGGAGGCAATCCGTTGATTTTCTCCATGACAAGCAGCCGCTTGGTGGTGTATTCCGAATAGACTTTGGGAATATAGACCTTGGGATTGTCTTCGAACATGCCCGCGAACCGGCTCATGT
>JADIMZ010000111.1 GCA_017694335.1 Candidatus Pullibacteroides excrementavium | reverse complement strand
GCAGGGATTCCTCTGCGGCGAGTCATGTTCTCGACCATCCTGGCCAGCGTGGTCATCAGCGGCGTGGCATTCTATTTTGCCAATAATGCCGTGCCGAAAGCCTACAAGCTGCACCGGCAGAAGTATCAGGAAATGCAGCAGACACGGCCGGCGGTCAATGTGCAGGAAGGTATCTATTATTATGGTATTCCCGATTATGTGATCCGGGTGGGGCACAAGGAGGATGATGGCCTGTACTTGGAAGACGTGCAGATTTACGACCATTCGGAAAAGAAAGGGAACCGGGCGGTCACGATGTCCAATACCGGGAGCATGTTTACGAGGGACAACGGTCGGTATCTGGTGTTCAACCTCTATGACGGGTTCAGTTACGGGGAAGATGTGGAACAGGCCAAATTCGGTGGATCGGATCGGAAAAAGAACGATGATTCTTTTACCCGTATCAAGTTCGATACGCAGACGCTGGTTATCGACCTTTCGGAGTACGAGGGGCCGGAAGTGGACGAGGATATGTATGGACGGCATCAGAAAGCATTAGGACTGAAAGCCTTGGGAAAGCAGATAGATACTTTGCGGATGCGGGCGGATAGAAGAGTGTCGGAATTAGTGTTGAGCATCAATGGGCGGAGTTATTATTTGGGTTCTCTGATTGGCGGGGATACGGCGATGGTGGCGAAGATGGACAAGATGATCGCCGATGCCGATTTCACGCCTTCTTATGTTTTGCCGACTTTGGTCAGGAAAGATCTCCAGAATGCTTCGGCCCAGGCCAAGTCGATGGCCAATGATATGTCATATTACAAGAAAGATGTGCAATACCAGAAGGAAAGGCTGAATTCATACCGGGTAGAGGAGCATAAGAAGTTCAGTTTGTCGGTGGGATGCCTGATTTTGTTTTTCATCGGAGCTCCGCTGGGCGCTTTAATCCGGAAAGGCGGGATGGGGATGCCGCTGGTTGTCTCTGTTTTGCTGTTCATAATATATTATACGTTGTCGGTCATTGGGGAAAAGGCGGCCATTGAGGGGTCGCTGACTTGCACCTTGGGTTCATGGCTGGCAACGGTTATCTTTTTCCCATTCGGCTTGTTCCTGACGATACAGGCTACGATAGATTCCTCGTTGGTGGATGCTGATACTTGGCGGAAGCTGTTCCGGAAGCGAAAGTGATTTTTCGGAGACTTGGAAGGAGTTTTCTCGGATTGGATTCCAGCGTTTATGTGCACAGAAAGAAAAGATATGACAGGGAAAGAGGCTTCAAAGAATGAGGCCAGGGAGAGAATCTCCTATTTGACTCGTTTCCTGACGGAGTGCAATCAAGCCTATTATGTGGAGGATGCGCCCAAGATTAGCGATTATGAGTTCGATATGCTGCTCAAAGAGCTGGAAGGGCTGGAAAAGCAGTATCCTGATTGGGTATTGCCTGGTTCTCCGACACAACGGGTAGGAGGCGAGCCGGTCAAGGATTTCCCTACGGTGGTGCATTCGGTGCCTATGTTGTCTTTGGGCAATACCTATTCGAGGGAAGAGGTGGCAGAATTCGATGCCCGTTTGCGCAAGCTGAGTCCGGAGCCTTTCGATTATGTTTGCGAACTGAAATACGACGGTCTGTCTATTTCGCTGACTTATGATAATGGCGTGTTGGTTCAGGCGGTGACCCGGGGGGACGGGATACAGGGGGACGAGGTGACGGCCAATGTGCGGACGATTCGGACGGTGCCCTTGCAGTTGCTGCCAATACCGGGAGGGCTGGCCGGGCCGGATCTGGATACCGGGCATTCCGGGAATGTTTCGCAGACAGCCGCCGCTTATCCGGAACGTTTCGAAATCAGGGGAGAGGTCCTGATGCCCCGTTCGTCTTTTATGGAATTGAACGCCCGACGGGAAGAAATCGGAGAAAGCCCGTTCGCGAACCCGCGCAACGCCGCTTCCGGCAGCCTTAAGCTCCAGGACCCGGCAGAGGTCTCTCGCCGTAAGCTGGATTGTTTTCTGTATTTTCTGCTGGGGCCGGATATCCGGTTGCCGGACGGCAGTTTGGCCGATTTGCATTCGGAGCGTTTGGAAATGGCTCGATCCTGGGGTTTCAAGACCGGGGACTATTACCGTCGCTGCGCCGGTTTGCAGGAAGTGTACGAGTATATAGATTACTGGGACAAGGAAAGGGAGAACCTGCCCTTTGACATAGACGGGATTGTGATCAAGGTGAACCAGACCCATTTGTGGCCGGTTCTGGGTTCGACTGCCAAATCCCCGCGTTGGGCGATTGCCTACAAATTCAAGGCCGAAAGAGTGTGTACCCGTTTGAATAGTATCGATTTCCAGGTGGGAAGGACCGGGGCGGTAACTCCGGTGGCCAATCTGGAACCGGTGGCTTTGGGGGGAACCCTTGTGAAAAGGGCCTCTTTGCACAATGCGGATATCATTAGCCGGATGGATGTGCGGATAGGGGATTACGTCTATGTGGAAAAAGGGGGAGAGGTGATTCCCAAGATTGTCGGGGTGGAACCGGCCAGACGGGAGGCCGGGTCGGAGCCGTTCGAGTTTATCCGGAACTGTCCGGAGTGCGGTACTCCTTTGGTCCGCAAGGAAGGCGAGGCCGGGCACTATTGTCCCAACGAGGAGGGCTGTCCTCCCCAAATCAGAGGGAAATTGGAGCATTTCATTTCACGGAAGGCGATGGATATCATGTCGCTGGGAGAAGGAAAAGTGGAGTTGCTTTACGATAAGGGGCTGGTGCGTAATGTGGCCGACTTTTATGATTTGAAATACAGTGATTTGTATAATATAGGCAAGGAAATAGAAGGCAAGGATGGAACGACCCGCTCCCTTTCGTTCAAGAAAAAGACGGTAGAGAATATCCTGCAAGGGGTTGAGGCTTCCAAGCAGCGGCCGTTCGAAAGGGTATTGTACGCGCTGGGTATCCGTTATGTGGGCGAGGCTACGGCCAAGGTGCTGGCGCGGCATTTCCAGAGCATGGATGCCTTAATGGCCGCTTCGGAGGAGGAACTGGCTCAGGTGGATGAAATCGGAGAAGCGATAGCCCGGAGCGTGCATGAGTTCTTGCGTCGGGATAAGGAGAGAGCCGTTATAGAGCGGCTTGCTTTCCATGGCCTGCATCTGTCTTACCAAGAGGAACAGGCTTCCACGGCATTGGCTGGGACATCCTGGGTTATCAGTGGCACTTTTTCCCGGCCGCGGGAGGAGATGAAGCGTTTGGTAGAGGTTCATGGCGGTCGTATGGTTTCAAGCATCTCGGCAAAAACGGATTTTGTGCTGGCGGGGACGAACATGGGGCCTGAGAAGCGGAAAAAAGCGGAAAGCCTTGGCATTCCGCTGGTTTCCGAAGAGGAGTTTTTCCGCAGGATAGGAGAGTCTTTCCCGGTCCAGCCTTCCCGGCCCGTGCAGTCCGAGCTTTTTTAATGGCATGGGGCTGTTTTCCCGGCTACCAGCTAGGAGTTACTGAATTGTAACGTAAAAGCTTGGCGTTCTTCTTTTTCTGGCGTTCTTTCTTCCGTTCTATCGCTTTGAGTTTGAGTTTTTCCGGGTCAAGGCGGAAACGATAGTTGTATCCGGCCACGATTTGCAGTTCTTTGCCAATGTCCCGGTTGCCTTTGGCAAAGCGCAGGCGGCCGTTGAACTGCAAGTCGAACACGTGCGTTTGGGCTAAGGTATAGCTTCCCCGCAGCCGGAGGCCGGCCAGGCTGCCGCTCGTTTTTTTCCCTTGCATGTCCCAGTAATAGTTGAGGCCACCCGAAAAGCGCAGGCTTTTTTTAAGGAAAGTCTTGGATAGGACAACAGAGGGTCCCAGGCTGTAGCTGAACGAAGTCGGGCTGAAAGCCGCGCGGTCGATTCCTGTGCTGAAGTTGAGCGCGGACTGCAACTGGTATTCTCCGGCAAGACGGATGCCGTGGCGGAAGCATGCGTATACGTAATCGTTGAACGTTTTTTGTGATTTTTCCCGAGAGCTTTGGTAGGAGATGTCGATGCCGGCCTGCTGTGGATAAGGCGATTGGGATGAGGATGCGTAACTGAAGCAGAATTGCGCTTGCTGGGATATTTGCCTGAAAGCCACGGTGTCGGGGTTTTGAATCCACGGATCGTCAGGCCGCGTCAGGTCTACTGGCTTGATTTGCGTATAGGCTGTGAAATTGGAATAAGAGGCGGTCATGGAGAATTTTTCGTTTATTCTGTAATTCAGGTACGCGGAACCGACAATGCGGTCCATCCGGCTGGCCTTGTTTCGGGCCAAGTCGTCGCGTTGCCATCCGATATCCGTTTTGATGTCGACCTTTGAAAAATTCCGGGCAAACGACAAGACGACATTCTCGAAGTCTTGGTTGAAATAATAGGCTCCCATGGTCTCGTATCCGGGACTGATTCTTTCATAAGATAGGCTGATTCCTTTGAACGAAAGCCCTATCTTGTAGGCACTATGGATGGAAGTGGATGGGCGTTGCCGGAGGAAAGGACGCATCATGCTGGCAAGGAGGCCGGTTTTGTTTTCTGTCTCTTCCAATAGGTTCCCTGTATAGGAACTTAACCCGGCTTGGCCGTTCAGCCTAAGGTCCTTGTACAGGCAGAATGAAAAATCCAAGGCCAGGACAGCGTTCGCCTTGGGACTGATATAGGGATGAAATACAGGCGAGAGGCTTTGCTTGTGATCGTCAGCCCGCAGGAAATGCAATCCGATTTGCTGGCCTTTATGGCTGAAGCCAAGTTTGAATGCATAGGCAGTCCGCCTATAGGCAGGCATTGAGGAATGGAAGATTCCGTCCGGGTCTGTCGTCAGGGATGTGTCACCTTGGCTGGCTTTGGCCAGGCGTCCGTACATGACAGAAAAATGAAGGGGAAAGTCGGGCGTGAGGGAAAGCCCGATACCGTCGAATTGGTGTCCGGACAAGCCGTAAGGATGCATGTTTATCGAGGTTCGGCCCAGATGGAGCTGAATCCATTTGTACGAAGGGGAAAATGAAAGCTGGGAAAAAGGCTGTGTGAACGAAAACCGGTTGTCGGCCAAGCAGAATGAAAAAGGCAAGGAAAAGCCATACAGGACAGGATTGAGTTGTATCTGTATCGAGTAGGCCAAAGGGTCCTGTATCGAGTTCCAATCGGAGAGACGGCTGGAGGCTTGTGCTCCAATGCTTCCTGCCATTTGGAAGGCTTTCTTGCTTCTCAGGTTGGAGAAGTCTTGGGCCGGAAGCCTGGAAAGAAAGAGGAAAGAAATACCGAGAATTAATATTAAACGGGATTCCGGCTTCTTTTTCCCTTGCGGCTTGGAAGTTTGTCTTTCTTTCCCGAAAAAGAAGTTTGATGTTGGATTCATTTTTTTGAGGCTTTGTTTTTGAGTTTTTTTGTGGGTGTTATATAATGTATTGATATTGAGTGTTTGTTTTGCTTTCTTCTGTGGGGGATTTGATGGGTTCAAGCCCCTCTTTTATCTATAAACGCAGAAAAAAAAATTTATCGGAGCTCGGATTTGTAAAAAATGTTAAAAAAATTCATACCTTTGCAGGCCTTTCCGCCGGAACGGAAGAAAGGCGGACCGGATAGCGTATGGCATCAGGTACCGTCCGGAACATGATGGAAAGATGGGTGAGTGGCTTAAACCAACAGTTTGCTAAACTGTCGTAGGGGTTTCCCTACCGGGGGTTCGAATCCCCCTCTTTCCGCTCCTGTCAACATCTCTTGCGGACTTGTCAGGGTCCGGGGACAAGGGAAAGGTTGAAATTAAAAACAGAAAACCATGGAACTGAAAAAATCTCCAAAGGCCGATCTCGAAAGGCAGAAAGGTCTGTTCGGCTCTCTGGGTTTGGTCCTTACTCTGGCTATCGTGCTGGTGGCTTTCGAATGGAAGTCGTATGACAAGGAAGAAATCCAGGTGGCTGCGAGGGCTGCCGTAGAGACGGAAGAGGAAATGATTATCCAAACAGAACAGAATCTGCCACCACCCCCTCCGCCTCCTCCTGCACAGGTGTCCGACCAGATTGAGATTGTAGAAGACGATGTGGAAATCGAAACGGAGGTGGAAATCAATGCGGAAGCCACGGAAGAGACGGTAGTGGAAGATTATGTTGCTCCTCCGGTAGTGGAAGAAGAGGAAGTGGTGGAAGAAGAGATTTTCCAGATTGTGGAAGAGATGCCTTCCTATCCTGGTGGCACGGAAGCGTTGTATGCTTATTTGGGAGACAATATGCGTTACCCCGTAGTGGCGATGGAAAGTGGGATTTCGGGTGTGGTATATGTTCAGTTCGTTGTGGAAAAGGACGGAAGCGTGACGCAAGTGAAAGTGATGCGTGGTATCGGTGGAGGATGCGATGAAGAAGCTATCCGGGTTATTGAAAACATGCCCAAGTGGAATCCGGGGAAACAACGTGGACGGGCTGTGCGTGTTCTGTATGCAGTACCTATCCGCTTCACATTGAATTAAGCTTTTTGAGATAAAAGAAGAAAAACCGCTTGTATTGACAGGCGGTTTTTTTTGTTTCAAGCCGTAGTGGGGTATTTTCGTTTTCAGTTGATTTCGACTTTGAAGATTCTTTTTGCTTGAGTTATGGAAAAAATGCAATACGGCCTTTGTTGCCTGTCTCATGTTCCCATGAGGAGAACGGTTTCGGATGCTTCGGAAATGCTGACGGAATTGTTGTTTGGGGATTTGGTAACCGTTGTTGATTCCTACCGGCAATGGGTCAAGGTGGAGAATCGTATGGATGGCTATGAGGGTTGGGTCGATTCCAAGCAGCTGATGCCTTTGTCCAAAGAGGAATTTGATGAGCACGCAGCGGATACGAGTCGTTTCTTTACTTCGGATTTCTTGTGCGCGTTGGAATGTCAGCAGGAGGGTTCTTTGCTGCGGGTCGGTATGGGCTGCCGTTTGCCGTTCTATCGGCCGGATTCGCGTACTTTTCGAATGGGACAGCGTTTATTTGTTTGTCATGGGGAGGTGATGCGTAGTCCCGAATCCTTCGTCATGGGAATGGATGCCATGATGGAAAGAGCTGTTACTTTGTTGAAAACGCCGTACTTGTGGGGAGGGAAGACTAATTTTGCTTTGGATTGTTCCGGCTTGACGCAATGCTTGTTCAGGATGTACGGGGTGGATTTGCCCAGGGATGCATCGCAGCAGGCCTGTGTGGGGGATAGTGTCGCGTTGATCGATGAAGCACGTAAAGGGGATTTGTTGTTTTTTGACGACGGGGAAGGGCGGATAATTCATGTGGGCATCTATATGGGAAGCGGCCGGATTATCCATGCCAGCGGATGCGTGCGTATCGATCCGGTGGATCATCAAGGTATTTTTCGCGCGGAATCGGGTGTCTATTCCCATCATCTGCGGCTGATCAAAAGGCTTGCGTGAAAGTTTGCGGCCCCTTCGCTTAATCGTCAAGGCGTTTGATGCGAGCTCCGATGTGGTTCAAGCGTTCGTCGATTTTCTCATAACCCCGATCGATTTGTTCGATATTGTGGATGATGCTGGTTCCCTCGGCTGACATGGCGGCAATCAGCAAGGCTACTCCGGCACGGATGTCGGGTGAAACCATGGCTATGCTGTGCAGGGGGAATTCCCGGTCAAGGCCGATAACGGTGGCTCGATGGGGGTCGCACAGGATAATCTTGGCTCCCATGCTAATCAGGTTGTCGACAAAGAAAAGGCGGCTTTCGAACATTTTTTGATGGATCAGCACGCTTCCTTTCGCTTGCGTTGCTGTCACTAAGGCTATGCTGATTAAATCGGGGGTAAAGCCCGGCCATGGTGCATCGGCGATGGTCAGTATGGAGCCGTCCCTGGAATTCTCGATGGTATAATGGTCTTGGGCTGGGATGTACAGGTCATTTCCCCGTTCTTCGATATGTATTCCTAAATGCCTGAAAACTTGAGGAATGTTACCGAGATATTGCATCTCGACATTCCGTATCGTGATTTCGGAGCGCGTCATGGCCGCCATGCCAATGAAACTTCCTACTTCTATCATGTCGGGCAGCAGGGTGTGTTCGCCTCCGTGCAGTTCCCTTACGCCTTCTATTTGCAGCAGGTTGGAACCGATACCGGTGATTTTTGCGCCCATTTTGACAAGAAGGCGGCAGAGTTGCAGGACGTAAGGCTCGCAGGCGGCATTGAAAATCGTGGTTGTGCCTTGGGATAGGACGGCTGCCATTATGATATTGGCGGTCCCTGTCACCGAGGCTTCGTCCAAGAGCATGTATTTGCCCTGTAATTGCTTGGCTTCGACAATGAAAGAATGTTCTTTGGCATCGTATGCCACATGGGCGCCCAGATTTTCGAAACCGGTGAAATGAGTGTCGAGTTTGCGGCGGCCGATTTTGTCCCCGCCGGGTTGCGGCACCACGGTCTTGCCTATGCGGGCCAGTAACGGGCCGGCCGTCATGACCGATCCGCGCAGGTTGCCTGTCTTTTTCTTGAAATCGGCGGAATAAAGGTAATCGGTATTTACTTCAGCGGCGCAGAAGCGGAAATCGTGGCTTCCGAGTTGTTCCACCTTCACGCCGAGACATTGCAGCAATTCAATCAGTTTGAGCACGTCCCGAATGACAGGGACGTTGTGCAACGTTACGGTGTCCTTGGTCAAGAGGCAGGCGCAGATGACCTGCAAGGCTTCATTCTTTGCTCCTTGAGGAGTCAGGCAGCCGCTCATGCGGCAGCCGCCGGTAATGGCAAATGAACTCAAAACGGCCTCCGTTTTTTGAACCGGGCAGACCCTTGGTTGAAACCATGGTTGTCTTCGCGGTTTTGGTAGAAGCGATGATTGTTCCCGTTGTTATTGTAGGTATTCCGGTTGCTCGCGTTGTAATTGTTGTTCTGGAAATTGCGTCGGTTGGAATTGTCGTAAGCGTTTACGTTGATGTACTTGTTCTTCCGCTCCAGGCTAGGCTTGTTATAGAAAGAAGAATACACTTCGCCTTTCATGGCTTCGGTGTACTGTAGCTTGCCGTTGGAGATGATGCTCAGATGTTCGGCAACCAATTCATCGCTCAGAATATCGTCGTTCCACAGGTAGTACGACTTCTTCATCTGCACGGTAATCAGGTTCAGCAGGGCATCCTTCTCTTTCCCGTCAGGCATTTCGGCGGCTTTGCGGATCATGGCTTCAAGTGTCTTGCCATAATAGCGGAAACGGATATGGGGCGATTTGTATTGGAAGGAGAAACTGGGTTTGCGGTTTTCCTCCTTGGCAGGAGCCGGGTAGGGATTATCAATGTCGAGTTTGTAATCGGACATGATGATCAATTGGTCGTAGAGCTTGTGCATGTAGTCGTCCAGCTCCTTGACTTGCGGGTTAAGCACCTGCATGAATTTCAAAATGGTCTGGGCTGCTCGGTTCCGTGCTACTTTGCTGGGGATGTTGATGGTAAAATCGACCATTTCCTGAATCCCTCTTCCGTATTCAGAATAAACCAAGGGACGTCTTTGCGTATTGTATTTCATAGAATCGATAAAAAGCAGCCGCTTCCTTTTGAAGGGCTGTATTCTTAAAATAAAAAATGAAAGGATTCCGTTGCCGGAAAAAGAACCAGATACGGCACAAGGCCTGTCTTCGTTTCTCGGATTGCAAAGATAAGAAGAAATTTATAATTTCGCCCGATTAGGACAATATAGCTTCGATTATGTCTGTATTTGTAGATGTCTTGCTGCCGTTGCCGTTGCATGCCGCCTTCACGTATTCCGTGCCGGTAGGAATGCAGGCGGAAGTGAAGGTTGGTGTGAGGGTCTGCGTGCCTTTCGGCAGAAGCAAGGTTTATGCAGGGCTTGTACGGAAAGTGCATGGGGAGCAGCCTGAAGCTTACGATCTTCGTGAAATCATCTCGGTGCTGGACGAGGAATCGGTGGTTGACGAGAACCAGTTCCGGTTCTGGGAATGGATGTCCTCTTATTATTTATGTACAGAGGGCGAGGTCATGGCTGCGGCATTGCCGTCAGGGTTTAAGCTGGACAGCGAAACCAAACTTGTCCTGAATCCCGATTTTGATGGAGATATTTCCGGTCTGAATGAAAAGCAGCTCGATATCATCGAGGCATTGGGGCGAAAGCCGGAAATCACGATGGAAGAAGCCTCCAAGGCGGCTTCCCAGCTCAAGGTATTCCCTTTGGTGCGGGGGTTGCGGGAACGGGGTGTGATTTTGGTCAAAGAGGAGATTTCGGAGCGATACCGGCCTCTTTCCGAGGACTATATCCGTTGGGGAGATGCGTATATGGATAATCCTCAGGCGCAACAAGCGGTCTTTGACAGGGTGGAGAAAAAGTCCTTTAAGCAGTTAGAGGTCCTTATGGCATACGTGTCCCTGTTCTCTCAGGCAGAAGATGGTTGGGTCCGGAGGGCTTTGGTGTCGGGGAAAGTGGCCAATGCGGCAGCGCCTTTGCAGGCCTTGCTGAAGAAAGGAGTGCTTTGTTCCAGAAAAAAGCATAAGAGCCGTTTGGAACTGTTGTCCGACAGGGCGGGCGAGGCGGTGGATGTTGTTTTGTCGGAGGCGCAGCAACAGGCTTTTCAGGACATTAAGGCCGGATTGGCGCAAAAGGAAGTCTGTTTGTTGCATGGGGTTACTTCGAGCGGTAAGACCGAAATTTATATTCGTTTGATACAGGAGGTGCTGGAACAGGGCAAACAGGCCTTGTTCCTCCTTCCGGAAATTGCTTTGTCGGCGCAGATGATTGTACGTTTGCGCCGTTATTTCGGGGACAGGGTCGGGGTTTATCACTCCCGTTACAATGAGCCCGAGAAAGTGGAAATATGGAAGAACACAGGTTCCCGTTATCAGGTTATCCTCGGTGCTCGATCGGCTTTGTTCCTGCCGTACAAGAACTTGGGCCTGGTTATTGTGGACGAAGAACATGAAGGTTCTTACAAGCAGCAGGATCCGGCGCCGCGTTACCATGCACGGGATGCCGCTGTCTTTTTGGCGCATCTGCATGGCGCAAAGACTGTTTTGGGTTCAGCGACGCCTTCGTTGGAGTCCTACTATAACGCTTTGCATGGAAAGTATGCGTTGGCCACTCTCTTTACCCGTTACGGAGGGGTGAAGCTGCCTTCGGTGCTGGTTTCCGATTTGAAAGAGGAGAAACGGCAAAAAAGCATGCAGGGGATTTTTTCGTCCCTTTTGGTTTCCAAAATGAAGGATGCCTTGGCAAATGGCAAACAAGTGATCCTTTTCCAGAACAGGCGCGGTTTTTCGGCGCGTCTGGAGTGCGAGGCTTGCGGGTATGTGCCTGTTTGCGAGAATTGCGATGTCACTTTGACCTACCACAAGCACCGGGGGGTACTGATGTGCCATTATTGTGGCTATGCCATCCCGCAGATGCATGTGTGTCCTGAATGCGGGAGTCCGAAGATGCAGTTGCGGGGAACGGGAACGGAACGTATCGAAGAGGATTTGTCGTTGCTGTTTCCTGATGCCAAGGTGGGGCGGATGGATTTGGACAGCACGCGAGGCAAAGGCGCCTATCATAAGCTTATCGAGGACTTTCAGGACAGGAGGATAGATATTCTTGTGGGCACCCAGATGGTGACCAAGGGACTGGACTTTGACAATGTGGCGGTAGTGGGCATTGTGGATGCCGACAGCCTGATTAGTTTTCCGGACTTTCGTTCTTATGAGCGCAGTTTTCAATTGATGACCCAGGTGAGTGGCCGGGCTGGACGCAAGAATGGGGGCGGAGAGGTCGTGATCCAGACATATCATCCCGATTATCAAGTTGTGATAGATGTGATGAATAGTGATTACGCTTCCATGTTCCATACACAGCTTCAGGATCGCCTGGTTTTCAAATACCCGCCCTTTTACCGGCTGGTGCGTCTTAGCGTCCGTCACAAGGATGAGCACTTGGTCCGCGAAGCGTCCGAGGCATTGGCGCTTATCTTGAGAAAGATTTACGGAGACCGGGTTCTGGGACCCGAATATCCTCTAGTGGCTCGTATCAATACGTATTATATCCGCGATATCCTGATAAAGTTCGAAAGAAGCCCGTTGATTGAACGGATGAAACAGCGGCTTAGGGAGTGCCTGGAAGAATTTTGGAAGGATGTGCGGTGGAGAAGGGTTCGGATTCTTGTGGATGTCGACCCCTATTGAGCGGGATTCCGATCCGCGTCTGCGGCTTCTCCGCCTTGTGCCGGTCCGTCTTGTAATTCGCGTTTGAGTTTGCGGTATCGAAAAAGGAAGATGGCAAAGAAGATGAGCCCGGCTATGCTGACAAGGGTCCACTCGGTGCCGAGCGATTGGCTCAGGATATCCGGATCGAGCCGGCTGTATCCTTTGTAATAGCAGAATTCGATCAGGCAAGAGAATCCGTTGTTGATGATATGCAGGATGACGGGAACCCATATCGAACCGGAATAGAGGTATGCATAGCCCAGGATTGCGCCTAAGAGGCATCGGGGCAGGAACCCGGCCGGATCCAGGTGTACGGCGCTGAATACGATAGCTGTGACCCAGACGGCAGCATGGCCGGACTTGAACCATTCCTTGAGTAGGTTCTGGAGTCCTCCGCGGAACAGGAATTCCTCGCAGATGCCAGCCACAACGGCAATGACTAGAAACGACATCAGGAAGGTAAACCAGCTGTCCACGTGGAGCATCTGGTCGAGGATGGCTTCCGACCGGCTTGTCATCGGGCCGAAAAAGGATTCGAGTCCGGGTCCCAACGACCAGCTCTGCCCCCATTCTTGCAATGCCGAGACCAAGGGGGAGGATAAAAGAAGGATTACCAAGCCGCATGCCAGGTGAAGGGGTCTGATAGGATAGCTTGCATGCAGGAAATCGGTTTCGCCTGCTTTTTTCATCCAGGCTAGCCAAAGGGCAGGAACAAGGAATCCGCCGATGGCAGAGAAGGCTTGGATGAACAGGAGCGAAGAAGTGGCTGCCAGCTTGTCCATGCCGCCGAGGAGGATGACAGCTAAACTGGCAAGGTTCGAGCTAATCAGGATACAGCCGATGCAGATGGCTACGAAATAAAGCAATTGCAAGGCGGCGGGGTATTTGTAGAATACTTCACGTTGGCGCATGGTGTCTTGGATTTGGGAATAGGATGTCTGGCCGTTGCCGGTTTCGTAAAACGGGCAAATGTAATGAGAAAATCCGTAACTTCGCAAGTTGGTAGTGGCGAGGGTGGCAATATGGTTTCGGTAGGGGACAATCCCATCCATGATTCATCCGGTTAACTCCTCGGCTACGTCATGTTTGTTTGTGCAAAGAAAAATTTTGAATGTATATGGGAACCGTTTTTCATAAGACCGACAGGCTGTTTGTTTGGGTGGCTTTTATGGTTTTGAGCCTGGTATCTCCGGCTCAGGATCTGGCGGTCGGGCATTGGAGGACTCATTTCGCGCCATCCGCTGTCATTCAAATGGCGCAGCGGGATGTGGATATGTTCGGGGCCATGGAGAGCAGCTTGCTTTATGTGGATACGCGGGATGATATCCTCTATGAAATGGATCGGACGGACGATCTGAGCGGCGTGGGTATTTCCGCATTGGCATACGGCACCTTGTACGATGCTTTGGTGGTGGGGTATTCGGACGGCATGCTGGATTTGGTGTATGGAATGGATGTCGTTCCCTTATCCTATATAAGGGATGCTGACTTTGACGGAGATAAAGCCATTCATCAGGTTTGGGTGGATGGGCGGTATGCTTATTTGGCTACTGGTTTCGGGGTGGTTGTGGTGGATTTGCGCAAGGAAGAAATCAAAGAGACTTATTTTATCGGGCAAAATAACAGCAGGGAAACGGTAAAGGGTATTTGCGTGGATGAAAACCTTATCTATGCGTTGACGGATGCGGGTTTGAAATATGCCAGTAAGAATGCTTCGAATCTCAATGATTTTGCGGCATGGACATTGGATTCTGCATCGATGCCCCTGTCAGGGAGTTTGCAGCACTGCGCTTTGGCCTGGGATGAGGTGGTGGTAAGCAATGAAAATCAGGTGGCCGTAGGATTGCCCGGGCAGTCATGGGAGGAGATTCCATTGCGGGCTTCTTCTTCGGTGGCCCATGTGGAAGGCTTTGGCGACAAGCTCACGGTTGTCTATTATGATACCTCGTGGGGTTGGAGGGTGGATGTGTTCGGCGCGGATCGGGAATTGGAATATACGACAGAAGGTACACGGCTTCCCGGGCTTTCTTCCGCATGTCTGGATAAGGCTGGGAATTTATGGATCGGATGCCAGGACGGGGAGATGATAAGGCTTGAGATGCCGGATGGGCGCAAGACCTATTTCCAGCATGAAGGTCCCGTTTCGGATAGGTGTTTTGAATTGACTAAAAAGGGAAAGTCTTTGCTGGTGGCAGGAGGTGGATATGGAAATGCATTCCAGCCATCGGATGTTCCATTTGAGGTGAGCGCTTTCGAGAACGGGGATTGGACGGTGTACAACAGCGAGAGCGTTCGGGTCGCAGGTTTGCCTTCTTCGGTGCGTTCGGTTGTCCAGGCAGTGGAGGATCCTCATCAGGACGGTCATTATTTCGCGGCGACCAGCATGTCCGGTTTGGTGGAAATCATGCCGGACGGAGGCATGAAACAGCATACTCCGGAAAATTCAACGCTTGAATACAATAATGCGAATCATGAAAGTTGCCGTGTGTATGGTTTGGACTTTGATGCCGACGGTAATTTGTGGGTCTTGAATACGCTTAGCGATGCGGCAATGCACCGGATGGACCGGAATGGGAATTGGACGGCTTATGATTTGCGGGTCTCTGGTTTGGTCCCCGACAGGGTAAGCGATTTGCTGGTGGATTACTGGCAGCATCAGTGGGTTATTTTCAATAACGAATCATTGGCAGTCTATGAGACGGATGGAAACCATATAAAAGGGCTCCAGGTCAATATGAATAATGGTAATGATTTGAATACTAGCCGTATTTTTTGTTTGGTGGAGGATGATCTCGGCCATATATGGATAGGGACAGACCGCGGTGTCAAGGTGATAGACCAGCATGCCCGTATGTTTGAAAGCCCCAATGGCAATTATACTTCGGTTCCTGTCAACACCGTCCGGGTCACTCGCGACGGATATTTGGTGAACCTGTTGGATGATAACCAAGTTACGGCGATTGCGGTGGATGGTGGAAACCGGAAATGGCTAGGGACCAATTCCAATGGCTTGTATCTGGTTTCATCGGATGGGACGGAAGAAATACTGCATTTTACAACGGCCAACTCCCCTTTGTTTTCGGACAGGATCCAGGATATTGCCATAGATGACCGGACGGGGGAAGTCTTTATTGCTACCGACAGAGGGTTGTTGTCCTATCGGAGCACGGCTACCCGGACAGAAGGCGATCCCAAGGAAGAGGCTCGTGCGTTCCCTAATCCGGTGAGGCCAGGGTATCAGGGGCTGATTAATGTAAAGGGCTTGCCGCAAAATGCCATCGTCAAGATCACCGACACGAACGGGACGTTGATTTACCAAGGGCGGGCCACGGGCGGCCAGCTTTCCTGGGATGGTTATGGCATGCAGGGCCGTCGGCCGGACAGCGGAGTGTTGTTCGTATTTGCTTCCACGGAGGATGGAGGCGAACGCTTGGCTTGTAAGATATTTTTTATCCGATGAGGCGGGTGAGCGAGGGAATCATGCTGTCTTCTACGAAATGCGGGGATGGCAAGATGGTTGTCAATGTCTATACGAGAGAAGAGGGGAAACGGGGGTTCTTGGTCCGTTTGCCATCCTCTTCTGCAGGCAAAGGCAGGATGAAGGCTTCGTTTTTTTTCCCGTTGAGCCAGATAGAAGCGACTTTCAGCGAGCCTCGGCAGGGGCAGGATTTGGCATATTTGAATGATGTCAAGGTGGTTTATGCCTATCGCGAAATGTATACGGATATCCGTAAGAGCAGTGTCGCTTGCTTTTTGGCCGAAGTGATGGGGCGTTGCATTCTGCAGTCGGAGCAGGATATCCGTTTTTACGATACGGTCGCAACGGCTTTGCGGCAGTTCGATGCGCGTCATCAGGACATTGCCGATTTTCATCTTTTCTTCTTGTTATCCATGGCGGAGTCCTTGGGCTTTTATCCGCAGGAAGCCGGGCATTTTACCGATATCTATTTTGATATGAGGGAGGGCCGTTTTGTTTCCACGCCTCCGGCATACGAAGACTTTTTGGCGCCGGAAGTGGCATGCGACCTGAGCCTTTTGTTGCAAGTCCGTCGCCGGATCCGGAATGCTTTCCCGGAAATCACGTTGTTCGATTCGCGTCGTCGCCAAGCCTTGTTGATGGCTTTGGCTGCCTATTGCCGGATTCAAACCGGAATCGCCGGCAACTTCAGGTCGCTGGATATCTTGCGAGAGGTGTTTCAATAGCAAGAAACCCGATGAGCATGTTTCTGATGCGCATCGGGTTTCGGTTCCATCATTTGGAATGGCTGCTGTTTCTGTTTTAATCTTGGCCGATGACTTGGAACAGTTCGTCCAGGTCCGGGGTCAGGATGATTTCGGTCCTCCGGTTTTTGGCTCTGTTTTCGGGAGAATCGTTATCGGCCAGCGGCATATATTCGCTGCGTCCGCAGGCCGAGACCCTTGATGGGTCGATGTTGCTGTTTTCGAGCAGGAGGCGGACGATGGAGGTGGCGCGTTTGGTGCTTAGGTCCCAATTGTCCTTGATGTCGCCTTTGCCTCGGAGAGGCACGTTGTCGGTATGGCCTTCCACCATGATATGGATGTCCGGGTTCTGGGCCATGACATTGCCGAGTTCGTAAATGGCCTCCCTTCCTTGAGGATTGACTGTCCAGCTGCCGGATGCGAATAGCAGTTTTTCATCCATCGAGACGTAGACTTTGCCATTCTTCATCTGGATGGAAAGGCCTTTGTCCCGGAAGCCGAGCAAGGCTTTGCTAACAGCGTCCCGCAGGTTGTTGATTTGCTGATCTTTCTTGTCGAGGATGGCTTGAAGTTCGGCCAATTTTTCCGATTGGCTGTTGAGCAGCTTCTCTTTTTCGGCCAATTCGGTCTCTTTCAGGCTCAGTTGTTCCGTCAAGGCATCCTTGCCTGAAACGGAGCTCTTGTATTCGGCATCGATTTGCTTGTAGTTCTCCTGGAGGTCGGCCAGATCGGCAGCCATCAGGATGTAATTCCGGCGTAAAGTGTCCAACTCGGTCCGGGTGTTGTCCAGATCTGCTTGCAGCCGGTCGTTCAATGACTGGCTTTCGACCAGGCTGGCATCGCAATCCTGCTTGGCCATCTTCAGGTCCCGGTTCTCCGTGGCGCAGTCTTCTTGTTTCTGCAATAGTTCGTTGTATTTCTTGGAAGAAACGCATGATATGGCCATTGCACCTAGGCAGAGGCATATACCCCATCTTGGAATAAGGGAACTTCTTTTCATAAGGCTTTGTTTTTTATGTTTGGGAAAAGAGGATTAAAAATCGATATCGATTCCCGACGGGCAGTGGTCGGAATGTACCACGCCGGGAAGAATGAACGCATCCTTGAGATGAGGTGTTAAATTGTCGGTCAGCATCAGGTAGTCGATTCTCCAGCCCAAGTTTTTGGCACGGGAACCGGCACGGAAGCTCCACCAAGTATATTGATCCTTGAGTCCGGGATGCATGAACCTGAAGCTGTCCGTGTATCCGTGTGCCAGGAATCGGCTCATCCATTCCCTCTCTTCGGGGAGGAATCCGGAATGGGTTGCATTGCGTACCGGATCATGGATGTCGATGGCCTCATGGCATATATTATAGTCTCCGGCTAGGACCAGGTAGGGGCGGGTCTTTCGCAAATCCTCCACATAGTTCTGGAAATCTGCTAGCCATTGCATTTTGAAGGCTTGCCGTTCCTCGCCGGAAGTGCCGGAAGGATGATAGACGCTGACCACGCTCAGTTTCCCGAAGTCGGCTCGGATAAACCGTCCTTCATTATCGTAAGCCGTTATGCCCATCCCCTTCTCTACATGATCGGGTTCCTGGCGGCAGAGCAGGGCCACGCCGCTGTACCCCTTTTTCTGGGCGGAGAGGCAATATGTCGTATATCCGGCTTCGGCAAGTTCCAATACCGGTATCTGGTCTGGTTGGGCCTTGGTTTCTTGCAGGCAGACTATGTCTGCACCGCAGTCTCGCAACCATTCGATGAAACCTTTGCTGGCGGCAGAGCGGATGCCGTTGAGATTGTAGGTGATGATTCTTTTTGTAGACACGTTCCGATTGATTCTGTTTTCTCCCATGAGGGATTGCAAAAATATGAAATCCATTTGAATTCCGGAAAAGTCGTAAATTTGCAATTCGCAAAGGCGGAAAATGTTTTTCCGCCGTTTGGCGACTCAAAAAAATAGATCATGAAGATAGGAAAAGACACGATTGCTACTTTGGAATATACCTTGCGTTATGATGGTCCTGACGGAGAGGTTATAGAACAGTACACGGATGACGACCCGACGGAAGTATTAGTAGGGCGGGGGGTGCTGCTGGATATTCTGGAAAAAAATCTTCAGGATTTGGAGCCGGGCGATGGTTTTGATTTTTTGATTGATGAAGAACAAGGCTACGGGGCTTATGATGAGGAAAAGGTGGTGCAGTTCCCGGAGGCGGATTTGATGGCGGAGGTTCCAGAAAAAGAGCGGGTAGAGCTCAAGGTGGGTGAATTTATCCCTATTATGGATATGGAAGGGAAGCATTACGAGGCTTTGGTCGTGGATAAGCAGGGAGGAATGGTTACTTTGGATTTTAATGAACCTTTGGCGGGCGAGACTTTGCATTTCCGGGGCAGGGTGCTGGAGGTTCGTCCGGCATCGGAAGAGGAGATTAAAATGGCTTTGGACGAATAGTTTTGTCTTTGGATAGTCTATTAAATTTCGGTTCAGGTTTTATGGAGGAGATGTACGTGGATTCTTCGTATATTTATATCGGAGTGATTATAGTTTTGATTCTCATTGTTTTGGGATTGGCTATAAGTCTTTTTGCCGTGTTGCGTAAGCGGAAGATGCAAGATAGGAACCCGTATGAGGATTCGGTGTTCAGGAGCGTGGACGATATGGGTGCGGGAAGGGAGGAAGGCAAGATTCCCGCTATGCCTGCTTCGGGGGTTCCTGAAAAGGCCAGACCGGTCCCCCCTTATACGAATTGGGATAAGGAGGGGATTTCCGATGTGAAACGGGAGGCTTCGTTCGATGGATTCGTGCAGGATGGGAATCCTGAGAAAACCGAAGAGGAGGTGTCGGATGCGGCCGCGGCTTCGGAAAGCGACAGGCCTTCCGCGCAAGGGCCGTCCAAGTCTCTTTCTATCGATCCGGGAACGGGAGCAGGATTGGAACCCGATTTGGCTTTGTTGCTTTTTAAGAGTCATGAATTGCTGTTGACATTGACCGATGGCATGAAGAAATTGATGGCATCCAAGACGGAGGAGGCAAGGCGTGAAAAGCTGGCGGAAATGCAGGATGCTATCAAATTGTTAGATGCCAAAGGGCAATGGGCTCAATACCGGGCGTGCTTCGAGTACATGTATCCCGGGTTCTACGCAGAGGTGGAAGCCGCTTCCAGTGAAGAGATGTCTCCCTATGAATTGCGATTGGCTGCACTTTTATCCTTGGGAGTGGGGACGAAGGAATTGGCGGAATTGACAAACCGTTCGGTCCGGACGGTGGAAACTTCGATTTATAAGATTCGGAAGAAACTGGGAATGGGAAGCGAGGAGAAAACTTCGGAGTTCCTTCATCGTTTCTGCCAGGCCGGTTGAATCGATTCGATTTGTTTCAGCGGGTTTTTGCCAAAAGGCCGCAGGCTGCTTTGATGTCTTCTCCCCGTGACCTGCGTTGCGTGCAGATGATATGCCGTTCCTGTAATATCCGTTGGAATTGGTCGGTTCTTTCTTTGGAAGTTCGCCGAAACGTTTTATCAGGAACTTCATGGTAGGAAATCAGGTTGACCCTGCATTCCATGCCTTGGAGGAGCCGGGCGGTCGCTATGGCATGGCCTGGACTGTCGTTCAAGTCTTTTATCAGGATATATTCGAAAGAAAGCCGGCGTTGGTGATGCCAAGGGTATTGCCGAAGCAATTCGATTACCTGTTCAATCGGATAAGCTTTTTCTGATGGCATCAAGCTCGCTCTTTCCTGATGGAACGGACTGTGCAGGCTGATAGCCAGATGGCATTGGCTTTCTTCCAGGAACCGTTTCAAGCCGGGTATGACACCTACCGAGGAAAGGGTGATCCGGGTGGGGCTCCATCCGAATCCCCAGGGTGCGGTCATGGCTGTCAGCGCTTTCAGTACATTTTCGGTGTTGTCCAGGGGTTCTCCCATGCCCATGATGACGATGTTGCTTAGCCTTTCTGCTTCCGGCAGGCTGTAGAACTGGTTCAAGATTTCATGGGCTTGCAGGTGGTGGTTGAATCCTTGGCTGCCTGTGGCGCAAAACGCGCAATTCATCCGGCAACCCGATTGGGAAGAGACACAGAGCGTTGCCCGGTCTGATTCCGGGATATAGACGGATTCAATGAACAGAGGGCGGTCATGATTGTCCTTGGTTGGAATCGGGGTAGGAAACAGGTATTTACGGGTTCCGTCCTGGGAGGTCTGGGATTGCAGGGGCGGCTGGCATCCTATTTCGGCCGCTTCCGACAAGAGTTCACGGTTCCTGAGCGAGAGATTGCTCATCGCTGCGATACGGGGAGTCCGTTTGGAATAAATCCATGAAGCGATTTGCCGGGCAGTATATGGGGGAAAATTCAGTTTCTGGCAGATGTTTTCCAGTTGCGCAGGGGTTTCTCCTAAGAGAATTTCTTTGTTTGCCATATTTGTTTGGCTTATATGGTTTTGATTGGCAGGTCGGTCTGTGGCCGTTTGCTGTGTTCGCCCTGTAAAAGTAAGAAAATATCTACATTTGCGTCATGTTTGCAGGAAAGCAGGTGGAATGGATTCTGGCTCCGATGGATGGAGTGACGGACTATCCATACCGGAATGCATGGATAGAGACTTTTGGGAAGCATGCTTGCATGCATCGGGCGGTCAGCCCCTTTATCACTTTGGTGCCTGGCACGAAGGTGCGGCTCTCCCATTTGCGGGATGTGTTCCCGGAATATAACCGGATGGAAGTAGAGCCTCAGATATTGGGCAATGAGGCGGAATGGTTCCTTCCTATGGCGGAAGCCTTGCTGGACTTAGGGTATTCCTCGGTGAATTGGAATTTGGGCTGTCCTGTCCGGCATGTAGCCCGCAAGCAGCGTGGCAGCGGACTCTTGCCTTATCCGGAGCGGATAGCCGCCTTCCTCGACCGAGTGGTGCCATCGACTCCGCTGGCTTTGTCGGTCAAGCTTCGTACAGGGTACTTTTCCCATCAGGAAATTTATCCTGTCATGGAGGTCTTGAACCGGTATCCTTTGAAATATGTGGCGGTTCATCCTCGAATAGGCATGCAACTTTATGGAGGCGAGGCCGATTGGGACATATTGGAGCGTATGCTTCCCTTGATGAAGCATCCTTGCGTTTACAGCGGGGATATAGACAGTGCGGGTAAGGCTGAAGCTTTCCGGAAAAGATTCCCGGCTATTCGGGAAATCATGCTGGGAAGAGGAGTGATCGCCGATCCTTTTCTTCCTTGCCGTCTGTCGGGCATGGAGTTCCCGGCAGAAGAGGAAAAACGCTTGTTTTGTTCTTTTGTCCGGGCATTGCTGGAGAATTATATCCGTGCCGATTTGCCGGAAAAGATGATACTGCAGCGGCAGAAGTTGTTTTGGAGCAAGTTTTCCGGGACTTTTGTTCCGGAAGGTGCTTTTTCTCAAATCAAATGGCAGACTTCGTTGGACGATTATATCCGTGTCTGCCAGACACTGTTCGGAAAAGAGGTTTGGAGTACTTGCATATAGAATAATAAGAGAAATGGAAGATTTTAAGTTGCAATTGAACAGGCCGTTGTGCGTTTTTGATTTGGAAACCACGGGTTTGAAATTAGGAGTGGACCGGATTATTGAAATTGCTATTGTCAAGGCGTATCCGGACGGCCATACCGAAGAGTTGTATCATCGGATTAATCCGGAGATGCCGATACCGGCGGAATCTACAGCCGTCCATCATATAAAAGACCAGGATGTTGCCTTGGAACCTACTTTTAAAGAATATGCGTCGGTTGTCCTTAAGTTTATTGGAAACAGTGACTTGGCAGGATTCAATTCCAATAAGTTCGATGTCCCGATGCTGGTGGAAGAGTTTTTGCGGGTCGGGTTGAAATTCGAGATGAAAGGCCGTCGTATGATAGATGTTCAGAACATTTTCCATAAGATGGAACCTCGGAATCTTGCCGCGGCCGTGAAGTTTTATCTGGGCAAGGATCTGGATGGCGCGCATGCGGCCATCAACGACACCCGCGCCACTTTCGAGGTGTTGAAAGCGCAGGTACAGCGTTACCAGGGAGTTCCCTATCAGGATAAGAACGGGAATACGAGTTTTCCGGTAGAGAACAATGTGGAAGCCTTGGCCGGCTTCTCTTGCGTGCATCGCACGGCCGATCTGGCCGGCTTTATCCTTTACGATGAAAAAGGGAACGAGGTATTCGGCTTTGGAAAGCACAAAGGCTTGAGAGTGGCGGATGTGCTGGCGAAGGAACCTTCTTATTACGATTGGGTGCAGAAGTCCGATTTCCCGTTGTATACCAAGCAGGTATTGACGGATATCCGTTTGCGGACCAAATTTTCCACTTTGTTTTGATTGCTTCTTTAGGATGTTTTCATGAGAAAACCCCTGTCGGGCGCAGTTTAATGCGTGCTGACAGGGGTTTTGCTTATGCGCTTCTGTCCATCATGTATGGGCAGCGGCTACAATTTGACGATTTTCTTTTGAACGTTTCCTTGAAGGGTCTGGATGTTCAGGATGTAGTTCCCTTGGGCTAAGGATTCGAGGTCCAAGGTCATTTCCGTCTGGCCCTTGCCTTCGAATACCTGGATGGCACGTCCTTGGTAGTCGTACACGAAAATCTTCTCGATGGCAAAAGGAGCGGAAACATTCAATACATCGGAAACAGGATTGGGTGCCAGCCCGATAGCATTGGCCAAATCGTTTTCGTTGGCGGAAATTTCTTCAAAAATGGCATTCACGGTCATATCGTCCTTAACTACGACTTCGCATGTTTCATGCGTGGAGAGGACTTTCCCGCTGTACCATCTGACGAATTTGTAGCCGGGATTGGGGAAAGCTTCCAAGTAGGCGTAATCGTTTACTTCGTAATTGCCTGCGCCCAGGACGGTCCCTCCTTGGCCCGGTCTGCATACGATGGTCACAGTATAAATATTGGGCAGCTCTTGCAAGGTTTCTATTCTGCATGATTTGTATCCGTCTTCATAGTTGACCGAAACCATGAAGGAGGTCATGCCGCCTCTTCCTCCTACGGCCATGTAGCTTGTGGCATCAGGCGAAACCAAGGAGTCGAGCAGTTCTCCGTTTCGGAAAACATTGTAGCTGGCAATTTTATGTTGGGGGTTCTTGGGGGCATCCCATTCAATCCATACGGTGTCGATGATATGGTCTGTGATGCGCAGGTTCGATACCGGTTCGTCGAAGCGGGCTTCGTCTACAGCTTTGATGGCCGCTGCGGCATCGATGTACCCGACTAGAGGAGAGAAATCCTTGGCAAGGGAAGCGCTCTTGTGCGAAGATATCTGCAGGAGATCCCTGATTTGATCGGGGGTCAGCGTGGAGTCGCGGGATATCATCAAGGCGCAAAGGCTGGCTACCAGCGGTGTCGCCATGGAAGTCCCTTGCATGAGGTCGTACCGTTGGTTTTCAAATCCGCTTGCGTAGATGTCGGGGTAATACAGCCTCATGTATTGAGGATAGCAATACGTGGTGCTGAGGATAGACGTTCTTCCGTTCGCGGAGGTGGAATTACCGCCAGGGGCTACGATGTCCACCCATATCCCGTAGTTGGAGAAAGAAGAGCGTGAGCCATTCTCATCCACGGAACCGACACTGATGGCATAAGGGGAAGCGCCGGGGAAGATGGCGTTGTTGGCGCCTTCATTGCCAGCCGCTCCGAGGATTACGATGTTGTTTTCGTAGCAAGTTTTCAACACTTCGTTTTCAATGGTTGCGTTTCCTCCCCCCCAGGAACAGCTGATGACACGGGCGCCATTGTCGGCTGCCCAGGTAATGCCGTCATAGCCGCGGTATACGACGCCGGGATATTGGGGATGGTGGGCTGCAACGCCTAACAGGGTTACACCGGAAGCGAGGGATGCCATGCCTTCTCCGTTGTTGGTCTTAGCGGCGACCACGCCGGCGCAATGGGTGCCGTGCGACCAGGTGTAGCTAGGGCAAAGGTCGTTGCCGTTGGCATCCTCGCCCAAGACCTCGCATAATTCATCTTGGTCCGTACCGGCCGGAGGCGCCGAGTTGTTGACCCCGCTGTAAACCGAATACTGGTGAGCGGAAGGGATTTGCAGTTCGGGATGTTCGCCCCATACGGCCCCGTCCACTACAGCGACAATGAGATTGGAATCCCCTTTTTGCATATGCCAGGCACCCGGGGCGTTAATCATGTCCAGGTACCATAAGGGTTTGGCGCCGTTTTCAATCGGCTGGAAATACGGGTCGTCGGGAATCGAGTCGAAATCGGTCGACACGGCTTTGGGGTCGATGCTGTATATGTGTCCGACAGATACCCGTTCCACGAATTCTACGGCAGGGTCGTTTTCCAGCATCCGGATAAGTTTATCGATTTTGCTGGTGCTGTCGAATTGGATTCGGAAAGACTTTTCCAATACAGGATTGCCGAACAGGTGCATCGAATAGGCCTCCTGGTGGAGTCCGAACTGGTCGCTCTTCGCTTTCGACAGCTTGAGTCCCAAGGAGGATAAGGGAACGACTCTTCTTTCCCCCAAGCTCTTAGTGCTGATTTTGGCGCTCTCTTTCAACTTCACGTAGAGGGCATTTTCTTCGTACTGCTGGGCCTGTGCTAAGCTGAACCCGAAAATTCCCCCCAGGCATAGGATGGAGAGTTTCTTTAATGCGTTCATTGATGAAAAGTTTAATATTAGAATGATTAGTTGATTTCTTTTTTCGTTGATTCCGTGAATAAAATCAGGTCAGCATCCGGGCTGCTTTTTCCACGGCATCGGCCAAGCGGTCGATGTCTTGTTCCGTATTGTACATGGCAAAACTGCAGCGGACAGTTCCGGGAATGCCGAGGAACCTCATTAACGGCTGGGCGCAATGGTGGCCTGTACGGACAGCAACCCCCATCTGGTCGAGGATGACTCCCACATCGTAGTGGTAGGCTCCTTTGATATTGAATGAAATGACACCGGCTCGATGGTCTTCCGAACCGTATATGACCATTCCCTTGATAGCTTTGAGCTTTTCGATGGCATAGCATGTCAAGGCTTCCTCATGCTGGAGGAGCGGGGCGAAACCGATACCTTTTATATATTGGAGGGCTGTTTTCATTGCGATGGCTTCGGCAAAAGGCGGTGTCCCTGCTTCGAATTTGAAAGGCAGGGAGGCAAAAGTCGTCCTCTCAATGGAAACATCTTCGATCATTTCTCCGCCATATTGATAGGGGGGGAGTTTGTCGAGCCATGCCTTTTTCGCGCATAAGACGCCAATACCGGTCGGCCCGTATGCCTTGTGCCCGGACCAGCAGTAGAAATCGGCATCGATTTCCGCGAGCGATACCGGGATATGCGCAATGGCTTGCGCGCCGTCGACCAATACGGCGGTGCCGTGGCAGTGGGCTTCGGCTATGATTTCCTTGACCGGGTTCACTTTCCCGATGACATTGGATATATGCGGAAGAATTAGGATTTTAGGCTCTTCGTTGAGCAGGCGGTGCAGTTGTTCCCTGTCAATATTGCCATCGGGCAGCATCGATACGACCTTGAACTCGGCTCCTTTCCGCAAGCAGGCTTGTTGCCAAGGGACAAAGGACGAATGGTGGTCGGAAACAGTGGTGACCACTTTGTCTCCGGTGTTCAGCAGCGAGGAAAAGCAGCTGGCGACCAAGTTGATGGACTCGGTGGTGCCCCGGGTGAAGAGGACGCAGTACCGTTCATCCGCATCCATATAAGAGGCTATGTACGATCGGGCTTCTTCGTAGGCGGCGGTGGCTTCCTGGCTGAGGTGGTGGACGCCCCGATGGATGTTGCTATTGATAGTATTGTAGAACTCCATCAAGGTATTCAGGACCTGCTTCGGCTTTTGGGTGGTAGCCGCATTGTCCAAATAGGTCAACGGATAGCCGTGAACCGACTGTTCCAGTATCGGGAAATCTTTTCTTATATTATTGGTATTCATGTCTTTTGGTTGGCTGTGGGGTTGCTGGCGACAAGCGAGAAAAATCCAGACCCTTTTGGCAGCGGCTGAAAAGAGCCGCCAAATATACACAATTCTTTCAAAAGAAAAGGCTTATTGGAATAGAATGTTTATTTTTGCATCCGCCTATGGAATCCAAGTGGGTTACATGGGTTGAAAAAAGTGAATCCGGTTAACTTAGATTGGAAGATGAAGAACAAGTATTCTGACCTGATTGAGCAAACTTTTGAGTTTCCGCAAGAGGAATTCAGGGTTGTGGATGGGGAGCTTTATTTTAACGACGTGCCTTTGATGGATGTCATCAAGCAGTATGGCACCCCGTTGAAAATAACCTATCTGCCTAAGATATCTTCCCAGATACAATGGGCTAAGCGTTTGTTCAATGTGGCGATGGCCAAGGTCGATTATCAAGGCGACTACAACTATTGCTATTGTACAAAGAGTTCCCAGTTTGAGTTTGTTTTGGAAGAAGTGCTGAAGAATGACGTGCATATAGAAACCTCTTCGGCTTTCGACATCAACCTGATATTCGAGCTTTATGCCCAAGGGCTGGTGGACAAAGAGCATTATATCATATGCAATGGTTTCAAACGGCCTCAGTATATCGAGAATATCGCCGAACTGGTGAAACAGGGCTTCACGAAGACGACACCCATCTTGGACAACAAGGAAGAGATAGACTACCTGGACAAATGCCTGGACAAGGATTGTTTTGTAGGTATCCGGATCGCATCGGAAGAAGAGCCGCAGTTCGATTTCTATACTTCCCGTTTGGGCATACGTTACGATGAAATAGTGGACTTCTACAAGCAGAAGATTGCTAAAAACAAGAAGTTCAGTTTGAAGATGCTCCATTTTTTCATCAATACGGGTATCAAGGATTCTTCCTACTACTGGAATGAGTTGGCCAAGAATGTGAATCTGTATTGCGAGCTCAAGAAGATATGCCCCTCGTTGCAGGCTATCAATATCGGAGGCGGTTTCCCGATAAAGAACCGCTTGGATTTCGATTATGATTATGAATACATGGCAGAAGAGATAGTGGCGCAAATTAAAAATATATGCGGGCAGCATGGAGTTCCCGATCCGGATATATTTACTGAATTCGGATCCTTCACGGTGGGGGAAAGCGGCGCGGCCTTGTATTCGATAGTGAATCAGAAGCAGCAGAATGATCGGGAACGGTGGTATATGATAGACAGTTCATTCATGACAACCTTGCCTGATACCTGGGGGATTAACCAACGGTATATCCTGATGGCCATCAATAATTGGGATCATGAGTACCAGCGGGTTTTCCTTGGCGGGCTCACCTGCGATAGCCAGGATTATTACAATAGCGAGGCTCATTCCAATGCCATTTTCTTGCCCAAGTTCGAGGAAGGAGAACCTTTGTATATAGGATTTTTCCATACAGGGGCTTATCAGGAAGCTTTGGCCGGTTACGGGGGAATACAGCATTGCTTGATTCCGGCGCCGAAGCATATCATCATAGACAAGGACGAAGACGGGGAGTATACGACCAAGCTTTTTGCCAAGGAGCAGAGTTACAAGTCCATGTTGAAAACCTTGGGCTATTAGTGTTTTATTCGTAATAAGTCTTATCTTTGCCGCTCGCGCAAAAAAGACGACCAGGAAATGAATAGAGATTACTATGTGGTCATCATGGCCGGAGGGGTGGGAACACGGTTCTGGCCAATGAGCATGTCGGTTTGCCCCAAGCAGTTCATCGATGTGATGGGGACAGGCCGGACAATGATACAGCAGACTTTCGACCGTTTCAGGGAATTCTGCCCGACGGAGAATGTGTTCGTGGTTACAGGGGGAGCTTATAAGGATTTGGTCTTGAAACAGTTGCCTGAACTGAGACCGGACAGGGTGCTGTGCGAGCCCCATCGTAAGAACACGGCTCCTTGTATCGCTTATGCCAATTACCGTATCCATTCCATTAATCCGAATGCCATCGTGGTGGTGACACCGGCAGACCATGTCGTGCTCAAGCAGGAGGTGTTCAATGCGGTTGTCCATCAGGCGGCCGATGCTGCCGCTTCCAATGACTGGCTTATAACTTTGGGCATCAAGCCTTCTTATCCCAATACGGGGTACGGGTATATCCAGTTTGATCCCGATGAGGCCTGGCCGCAGAATCCATCCATTAAGAAAGTAAAGCTTTTTACCGAAAAGCCGGGATTGGAGATGGCCAGGACTTTTGTCCAAAGCGGCGAGTTTTTGTGGAATGCCGGTGTTTTCATCTGGTCGTTGAAAAGCTCGATGCAAGCGTTCAAGACCTATCTCCCTGAAGTGGACGAGCTTTTTGCCAGCGGTGCCGGAATGTATGGTACCGCAGGGGAAAAGGACTATATAGAAAAGGTATATCTGGTCTGCAAGAGCATTTCGATAGACTACGGCGTAATGGAGAAGGCCAAGAACGTCTATGTGATGGAAGCGGATTTCGGATGGAGCGATGTCGGGACCTGGGGGGCTTTGTATGAATTGCGTCCGAAAGACAAGCATCTCAATTCGATTGTCGGGAAGAATGTGATGACATACGAAACGCGGGGATGCATTGTGGATATGCCCAAGGATAAATTGGTTGTCCTGCAGGGTTTGGAAGACTATATCGTAGTGGATCATAATGATTGCCTTTTGGTATGCCGCAAGGATCAGGAGCAGATGCTGCGTAACATAGTAAACGATATCGCAAGCGAGAAAGGTGAAAAGTATGTATGATGGACAGGAAAGCGTTGGCAAGGCAATCCGTCCTCCTTTCGTGGTAATAAGGATAATGCTGGAAAATAAATAATAACAAAAAAACAATATGAAGAAGACTCTTGTTGCCTTGTGCGCGGCTTTGTGCGCACTGGCGCCTTTCAAGTTGAAGGCGGACGAAGGCATGTGGCTGCCTCTCTTGATTCAGAAGCTTAATATCGACCAGATGCACGAGTTGGGCTTGCAACTTTCAGCCGAAGACATTTACGACATCAATCATTCTTCGTTGAAAGATGCGATTGTGCAGTTCGGTAACGGTTGCACGGGCGAGATTGTTTCCCCGGAAGGCCTGCTGTTCACCAATCATCATTGCGGTTATGGACAGATACAGTCACACAGTACAGTGGAGCACGACTATCTTACCAACGGCTTTTGGGCCATGTCGAAGGCCGAAGAACTGCCCTGCCCGGGTTTGACGGTGAAGTTCCTGGTCCGTATGGAAGATGTGAGCCAGAAAGTTCTATCCCGTCTGGACGGCGCTATGTCCGAGGAAGAACGGGTTGAAGCCATAGAGAAGATTCGCCAGGAACTGGTGGAGGAAGCCAGCGAGGGAGGCCGTTATCTGGTTCATATGAAGAGTTACTTTTCCGGGAACGAGTTCTATCTGCTGGTTTATGAAGAATACAAGGATGTCCGTTTGGTGGGCGCTCCTCCTAGCTCGATAGGGAAATATGGTTCGGATGCCGATAACTGGATGTGGCCTCGTCATACCTGCGATTTCTCGGTGTTCCGTGTCTACATGTCTCCGGACGGCAAGCCTGCCGAATATAGCGAGGAGAATGTGCCTTTGAAGCCCAAGCACTACCTCCCCGTTTCGATCGCCGGCGTTCAGCAGGATGATTATGCGATGATCATGGGGTATCCGGGTTCGACTCAGCGGTTCCTGCCGTCCTGGGGCGTGGAAGAAATCATTGACTATACGGCACCGGCAGTGGTCAAGACCCGTCAGGCCAAGCTGGACGTACTGGATCAGCACATGGATGCCGATCCGGCTGTGCGTATCAAATATGCATCCATCTATGCGCAGATTGCCAATTATTGGAAATATTTCATTGGCCAAGGCAAGCAGCTCAAGCGCAATAAGGTGGTAGAGAAAAAACAAGAGATTGAAGAGGAATTCGCGGCATGGGCGGCCGGGCAGCCGGAATATGCTGGCGTATTGGAAAACCTGGAAGATGCTTATGGGGTGCTGACACCGGCTGTTGCCAAGTTGAATATGTATTTGCGTGAAGCCATCCTGGGTCCGCAGGTGTTCGCTTATGCCACTTATCTGGGCGCATTGGAAAACGCGATGGAAAGGGGCGATGCAGACCAGGTGAAGAATATCGCTTCCTCGTTGTCAGGGAACCTGGCCGCATGGTACAAAGATTACGATTGGAGCGTGAACCGGGATATGATTTCTGTACTGTTGCGGCTTTATTATGAAGACATCAACCCCGACTATCAACCGGAGTCTTTCCGCAAGATGGTTTCCAAACAGAAAGGGGATTTCGATGCCATTGCCCAGCATATCATGGAAAATACCATCTTGGCCGACAGCGCCACATTGGCAGCTTTCCTGGCCAAGCCTGATTTGAAAAAGCTGCAGAAGGATCCAGCCTATTCGCTGGTTATGTCGGTTCTGAACCAGACAAGGGTTCTGGCTCAGGATCCGGAAATCATAGCGGCAGGTGAAAAGCTGTCCAAGAACATGCGCTTGTTTGTCAAAGGTATCCGGGAAATGAATCCGGACAAGGCTTATGCTCCGGATGCCAATCTGACGATGCGTGTGACTTACGGTCAGGTAAAGGACTACAAACCGGCCGATGCGGTTCATTATGATTTTGTTACCACCATTGATGGGGTAATGGAAAAAGAAGATCCGACCAACCCGGATTTCATTGTCCCCAAGGGCCTCAAGGATCTTTATCAGAAAAAAGACTATGGTCAATACGGGGATAGTACATTGGTGACATGCTTCTTGACAACCAACGATATCACCGGGGGCAATTCGGGAAGCCCGGTTATCAATGCCAACGGGGAGTTGATTGGCTTGGCTTTCGATGGCAACTGGGAAGCCATGAGCGGGGATATTTATTATGAACCGATGTTGCAGCGCACCATTGTGGTAGATGCCCGTTACGTACTGTTTATTATCGACAAGTACGCCGGTGCCACGAACTTGATTGATGAATTGACCATCGTGAAAGAGCGTCCATGCCCGATGGCGGAAGAGACAAATGAAGCCGGGCTTGCTCCTTCGCAAGACGTGATTGAATAAAAGTTTGACGTCGTAGGCATTATCGTGCCATAGTGCCTTGGGTGCGTCAAAAACAAAAAATAAAGAAAATAACAATTGAAATCAGGAAGAAGGGGCGGGAGGCTTCCAGTCCTGCCTCTTCTTCCGGAGAATGACCGGACCGAAGCAAGGGATGACTCGTGTCGTCCCTTGTTTGGAAAAAGGAAAATCCTATGAACGATCAGATGAACGAAAACCCGGTTCTGCCCGGGGCGGAGGAAACCGGCAATGCGCTTCCTTCGGAAATGGTGGAGAAAGTGAATTTGAATCAATTGGAGCAGATTGCAGCTCAGCAGAGGGAAGAAGCTGCCGAAATGGAAGAAGAAAAGGAAGCGGAAGAATCCCATTCCGATGCGGTCTTCTCTACGGAGAACGAGAAACCGAAGGAATTGAGCGAAGAGGAGATACAGGAACTGTCCCATTTGGACAGGGAACAGATCGTGACGAAGCTGGAACAGCTATATGCCAACGGGGAGCTGGAAGGATCGAAGAATATGGTGGCATTGCTGCGGATCAAATACAAGGAAAAGACCGGAGAGTTCAAGAAAGCGGAGCTGGACAAGTTCCTTGCGGCAGGAGGGAACAAGATTGATTTCAAGTTCACTGAACCTTTGGAAGAGCGTTTTGTTGCTATAAGTCAGAAAATAAGGGAGTATCATCAGCGCAAGAGGGAAGAGCTCGAGAAACTGATGGCGGAAAACCTCCAGAAGAAGCAGGCTTTGCTGGACGAACTCAAGAAACTGATAGAGGAAGACCGGCCCCTGAAGCAGACCTATGACGATTTCAACAAATTGACGGAGACATGGCGTGAAATCAAGCCGATTGCCCGTACCGAATCGAACAATCTGTGGCAGAATTACCATTTCCTGGTGGAGAAGTTCTTTGACAAGGTTCGAATTAACAATGAATTGCGGGATTTGGACTATAAGAAGAATCTGGAGGAGAAGCTGCAGTTGTGCGAGAAAGCTGAGAGTCTGATGTTAGAAGAATCCATCAGCAAGGCATCCAAGGAATTGCATGAACTGCATGATCGTTGGAAGGAGATAGGGCCGGTAGTGGCAGAAAAGAAAGACGAGATTTGGGAGAGATTCAAGGCGGCTTCCGATGCGATAGCCCAGAAGCGCAAGGACTATTACGACAGGATGCAGGCAGAGCTGGAGAAGAATCTCTTGGCCAAGCAGGCTTTATGCGAAAAGGCCGAGGCATTGCTGGCCGAAGTCCGTACCACGACCAAGGAATGGAATGAAGGCACGAACCAGGTAGAGGAGCTGATGAAGCTTTGGAAGAGCATAGGTCGGGCGCCTCGGACGGAGAACGATACGGTTTGGGAGCGTTTCCGTGGAAGTTTGAACGCCTTCTTCGAGGCCAAGAAAGAGTATTTCCGCAAGCGTCGCGACGAGGAGGCCAACAATTACAACTTGAAGGTGGATTTGTGCGCCCAGGCTGAAAACATAGCGCAGCAGCGTACCGATTTCAAGGCCGCTACAGCCGACTTGCTCAAATTGCAACAGCAATGGAAAGAAGTCGGTCCAGTTCCCTATCGTTTGTCGGACAAAATATGGAAACGTTTTCGTGCGGCTTGTGACGAATTTTTCAAGAAGAAAGCGGAATTCTACGATTCGATGCGTTCTTCGGAATCCGCTAATCTGGCAGCGAAGGAAGCGCTGGTCCAGGAAGTGAAGGATTTGGTGGTGGAAAGCAGGGATGCTTTGCTGGCAGCGGTCAAGGATTTGCAGCGCAGATGGACGGAGATCGGGCATGTCCCGATGAAGGAGAAGGATCGGGTTTATGCCGATTTCCGCGCGGCCATAGATGAAAAATTCAAGATGTTTGGAGCCTTCCATGATAATCGGAATCGGGTCTTTGCCGATATTCAGACTCCGGAAGATGCGGCCAAGATGAGTGGAAAGGAAGTCGCTGCCTTGAATAACAGGATTGCCAAATTGCGTGCGGATATCACGCTTTGGGAAAATAATATGGGATTCATTTCTTCGGCAAAGAGTTCCAATGTGCTGAGACGGGAGTTCGAGCGGAAGATACAGGCCGCCAAACAGGATCTGGCCTTGTTGGAAGCCAAGTTGAAGATGGTCAAGGACGCTCCGAAAGAGGCATAACAGTGAGGATAGATATTATCACCCTTTTCCCGGAAATGTTTGCGGGTTTTTTGGATTATTCGATTCCGCAACGTGCCCGGAAAAAGGGTTTTTTAGAATTGGAACTGCATAATTTGCGGGATTACAGCACCAACCGTTATAAATCGGTGGATGATTACCCTTATGGCGGAGGTGCCGGCATGGTGATGACTATCGAGCCGATAGACCGTTGCATTTCGGCCTTGAAAGCCGAAAGAGATTATGACGAGGTGATTTATACCTCGCCCGACGGTCCTGTTTTTGACCAGCCGATGGCCAATAGCCTTTCCTTGTGCCGGAATCTTATCCTTCTTTGCGGACATTACAAGGGCGTGGATGAGAGAGTTCGGGAACATCTGGTAACGCGGGAAATTTCGATAGGCGATTATGTCCTGTCCGGGGGAGAACTGGCGGCAGCTGTCATTACCGATGCGGTCATCCGTTTAGTGCCCGGGGTGCTGGGCGATGAGACCTCGGCTTTGAGCGACTCGTTTCAAGACGGTTTGGTCTCCCCTCCGGTTTACACCCGGCCTCCCGAATACAAGGGCTGGAAAGTGCCGGAAGTGCTTTTGGGCGGGAACGATCGGTTGAAAGCGGAGTGGCGATACGAAAAAGCGGTGGAGAGGACGCGGGAGCGTCGGCCCGGGCTGTTGAAAGAGGATTCGGCTTTCAAGGCGGAGTAGTATTGAGGTTCTATTCCGGTATTCTTTTGGAGGATAAATAAATACGAGAACATGGGAGCGTTTAAAGCGTATGATATCCGGGGGATTTATAACCAGGATTTCAATAAGGACGATGTATATAGGATAGGTTTTTTCCTGCCCGAATTGCTAGGGACCAAAAAGATTTTGGTCGGCAGGGATGTCCGTTTGTCTTCGCCGGAAATCCATGCTAGTTTGTGCAAAGGGATTGAGGATGCCGGGGCGGATGCCTATGATTTGGGTATTTGCACTACGCCGATGGTCTATTGGGCTACGGCCTGTTATGGATTTGATGCTTCCGTGATGATTACGGCTTCGCATAATCCAAAGGAATACAATGGTTTGAAGATATCCAAAACCCAGGCTTTGCCGGTGGGTTATGATACGGGCCTTGGAGAACTGGAGCGTTGGATTAAAGAGCGGGTGGTCATGGTGGCTGGACAACGTGGCAAGACAGTGGACTTTGACAAGAGGGCGGCGTATTTGGATTTTCAGCGGCAGTGGCTGTCGGATGACATGTCTTGTCTTCGTATAGCCATGGATTGCAGCAATGGGATGGCTTCGGTTTTTGTTCATGATTTGTATGGCTCCCGGCCTGTGTACCTGTATGATACCTTGGATGGGACTTTCCCTAATCATGAAGCGAATCCACTAGAACCGGCCAATACCGAGGACCTCAAGCATCTTGTGCGCGAAACCCATGCGGATATCGGTGTCATTTTCGATGGGGATGCGGATCGGGTCATGTTTGTAGACGAGAAGGCCCGTTTCATATCGCCCGACTTGATGATAGCCGTGCTTGGGAAATATTTCTTGGAAGAGAAAGGCTTGCGAGGCAAGGTGCTGCAAGATATACGAACCTCGAAGTCGGTGCGGACCTATGTGGAGAAACTGGGAGGCACGATGGAGATGTGGCGTGTGGGTCGTGCTTACGCGGCTTTGAAATTGAGAGAGATAGATGGTATTTACGGGGGCGAGCTGGCTGGACATTATTATTTCCGGGATTTCAATTATTCCGATTCGGGCTTGATGGCTTGCAGCCTTCTGCTGGGAATTTTCGGGCGGTTCAAGCAAGCGGGCAAGACCGTGTCGGAAGTGATAGACAGCATTGCCTTGTATGCGAGTTCGGGCGAGGTGAATTTCAAGATAGAGGCTAAGCAGGAGGCCATGGAACGCTTGCGGGAGCATTTCATGTCGCAGGAAAAGCCTGAGGCCTTTTACGATTTTGACGGTTACCGGATCGAGTTCGCCCGTTGGTGGTTCAATGTTCGCCCGTCCAATACCGAGCCGTACCTGCGTTTGATTGTAGAAGCCGATAGCCGGGAATTGCTCGATAGGAAGCTGGAGGAAGCCAAGGCCGTGCTGTTGGAGGGACGGGAATAAGCTATCCATGCACGGCGGGCTGGCATGGGTTCGGACAGGTCTTATTCAGCCTGCGTCAAAAAAAAGAATACGAGATGCCTCGATTGAAGTCGGAAGTAAGGATAAAGAACAAGAAAGCGGAATTTCAATTTTTTTTGATAGATCGCTATACGGCCGGGTTGGTGCTGACAGGCAGTGAAATCAAATCCATTCGTGAAGGGAAAGCCAGCATCAATGAAGCTTTCTGCGTTTTTATGCAGAACGAGCTTTTTATCAAGAATATGTATGTGGCTGAATATACGCATGGTTCAGCCTTCAATCATCAGCCAAGGCGGGACAGGAAGCTTTTGTTGAACAAAAGGGAGTTGCTTCGTTTGCAGGAAAAAGTCAAAGAAAAGGGATTGACCATCATTCCTGTGGTCCTGTTTATCGATGAAAATGGCCGGGCCAAGCTGGATATCGCGTTGGCCAAGGGTAAGAAATTGTATGACAAGAGGGAGTCTCTGAAAGAAAAAGATGTGAGGCGCCAGATGCAACGGGGCGGGGATTTTGCCTGAACGGAGAACGACCTGTCCCTTATGGGCTTGTTTGCCGGGAGAGGAACTATTCGGTTTTGGGTACTGCCTTTTTGGCGCAATTCATGAAAAAAAGTGCAGGAGGGTTCGATATTTTTTCCCAGGCATGGAATTTGTTAATTTTGCACATTTGGAAGAATCGGCATTCGGCCGTTGTTCTTGGAGATGACTATGGAGACAAATACTTCGGAAACTTTAAAGACGATATTGAAATATAGCACAGAAGAGGCTATGCGGCTTGGCAACGATTATGTCGGGGTGGAGCATGTGCTGTTGGGAATGTTGCGCCAAGGCGATAACAAGGCGGTGGAAATCCTGGGTCGGCTGGGGGTTGAGTTCCGCGCTTTGCGTCAGAAAATAGAAGATGCGATCAGGCCGCCCCACCGGGATTTTAACCAAGCTGAGGATAAAGACAGGCATTTGCCGGTCAATGCTCATTTGGATAGGATGTTGCGTTTGATGCAAGTGGAATGCTTCCGGTTCAAGCAGGATCAGGTTGAACCGGAGCATGCATTGCTTGCCATATTGAAAAATGAAGCCAGTCTGGCCGGAAGCCTGTTGAATGCGGCTGGCGTGACCTATGACAATGTGAATGCCTGTGTCCAGGCTTCGGTTTCCACCTCGTCCAGGGTGGGGCCGGCCGATATGGAAGAAGGTATCGGCATGCATGAATATGGGGAAGACGAGGAGCGTCCTCGTTCCGGAAGCGGGGCACTTGCCGGGACAGACACGATGAAAGCGGCTGCCACTAAAAGCGATACTCCGGTATTGGATAATTTTGGAAGGGATTTGACCAAGGCGGCCCGCTCCCAGCTTCTCGATCCGGTTGTGGGACGTGACAAGGAACTGGATCGTATTATCCAGATTCTGTGCCGGCGTAAGAAAAACAATCCTATTCTGATCGGTGATCCCGGCGTGGGGAAATCGGCTATAGCAGAGGGGCTTGCCCAAAGGATCGCGGACCGGAAAGTGCCTCGTTTGCTCAAGGATAAGCGCTTGATGACATTGGATATAGCCTCGGTGGTGGCCGGGACGAAGTACAGGGGGCAATTTGAAGAAAGAATGAAAGCCATTATCAATGAATTGCAGAAGCACCCGGAGGTGATTATATTCATTGATGAGATTCATACGATGGTTGGCGCCGGGAATACGGCAGGAGCCTTGGATGCTTCCAATATGTTCAAGCCGGCCTTGGCTCGCGGTGAAATCCAGTGCATCGGGGCGACCACCTTGGACGAATATCGCCAGAGCATAGAAAAAGACGGGGCTTTGGAGCGCCGTTTCCAGAAAGTGCTGGTAGAGGCGGCTACGCCTGAGGAGACCTTGGAGATTCTGCACAATATCAGTGGAAAATACGAGGATCATCATGTGGTTCGTTATACGGAGGAGGCGTTGAAAGCCTGTGTCGATTTGACGGCTCGCTATATTTCAGACCGGGTGTTGCCGGATAAAGCCATCGATGCCATGGATGAGGCAGGTTCCAAAGTCCATTTGCGTCAGAGCGATGTGCCTCAGGAAATTTTGGATTTAGAAGCCAGGGCGGAGGAGGTCAAGAAGCAAATGATGGAGGCGATCCGTAAGCAGGAGTTTGAAAAAGCCGCCCGTTTGCGGGATGAGATGGGAGGGATGAAAGAGGAACTGGAGAAGGCGAATCAGGCGTGGTTGCAGCAAAACGACGAGAATCGTCCGGAAGTGGATGTGGAAGATATCACGGAGGTGGTTTCCATGATGTCGGGCGTGCCATTGCAGAAAGTGGCCAAAGACGAGAGGACGCAGTTGCTGCAGATGGAGGATGCTCTCCGGGCGCAAGTTGTAGGACAGGATGAAGCTATACATAAGTTGGTTCGTGCCATTCGGCGGAACCGGACCGGGCTCAAGGACCCTTCACGGCCTATCGGAAGCTTTATCTTCTTGGGGCCGACCGGGGTTGGCAAGACGTATCTGACCAAAAGCCTGGCTCGTTATATGTTCAACTCGGAATCGGCATTGATTCGGGTGGATATGAGCGAGTACATGGAAAAGTTCGATGTGTCCCGTTTGATAGGTTCTCCTCCCGGTTATGTGGGCTATGAAGACGGGGGGCAACTGACCGAGAAGGTTCGTCGCAAACCCTATTCGATTGTGCTGTTCGATGAAATAGAGAAAGCGCATCCTGATATATTCAACCTGTTGCTCCAGGTGCTGGATGACGGGCAGCTGACAGACGGTTTGGGACGGAAGGTGGATTTCAAGAATACGATTATCATCATGACTTCCAATCTGGGTTCAAGGCAGCTCAGGGAGTTCGGCAATGGGGTGGGCTTCCAGACCACGGCCAGGGAGTCGGGAAGGGAAGAAATGGCCAGGAGCATAATCGACAAGGCGCTCAAGCGGCATTTTGCTCCTGAATTCCTGAACCGGGTGGATGATGTGATCATGTTCAACAATCTGGGCAAGGAAGATATCTTCACGATTATCGATATAGAGTTGCGGAAACTCCGCGAACGGCTTGGGCGTTTGGATATCGGGTTGGAATTGACCGGAGAGGCAAAGTCTTTCCTGATGGAAAAAGGTTGGGATCCGGATTTGGGAGCTCGCCCGTTGCGGCGTTGTTTGGAACATTACGTGGAGGATGAGATTGCCGAAATGCTGGTCAAGGAAGAAATCCGGGGAGGAGAAACCCTGCTTGTGGACAAGGAGGGGCCAGCCGACCGGTTGTCCTTTGGAAGGAAAGTGGCTTGATGCGCTCCGTGCGGGAAAGTGCGAATAGGCTTCCGCTGTTATCGATTCTTGTTTTATGCGGAAAAAAGTCGTAATTTCGCTGTTTGTGTTGATTTATATAAAAAGGAGATTATTAGAAAGTTAGGAGGAAAATGGAAGAAATCGGAGAACACGGCAGGATCGTGAGGGTCGATATCGACAAGCAGATGCAATCTGCGTATATTGATTATTCCATGTCGGTTATCGTTTCTCGTGCTTTGCCGGATGCGCGAGATGGGATGAAGCCAGTTCAACGCCGTATATTGTACGCTATGAACGAGGCTGGTATTGCGGCTTCGGGACCCTATAAGAAATCGGCGAGAATTGTAGGGGATGTGTTGGGTAAGTACCATCCCCATGGCGATAGTTCCATCTACGGGGCATTGGTGCGGATGGCTCAGGATTGGTCGATGCGTTATCCGTTGGTGGACGGTCAAGGAAATTTCGGTTCCATCGACCAGGATCCGCCGGCGGCCATGCGTTATACCGAAGCCCGTATGCGCAAGATAGCCGAAGACCTGCTGGAAGATATAGACGAGGACACAGTGGACATGCAGCCCACTTTCGACGACTCGGGCAAGGAACCCACCGTGTTGCCAAGCCGGATACCGAATTTGTTGGTCAACGGTTCTTCCGGTATAGCGGTCGGCATGGCTACCAATATGGCTCCTCATAATCTGGCCGAGGTCTGTGACGGTATTGCGGCTTATATAGATAACAAGGATATCACGGTAGAAGAACTGATGCAGCATGTCAAGGCACCGGATTTCCCCACAGGAGGTGTCATTTACGGGTATGATGGGGTGCGCAGTGCTTTTGCCACGGGTTTAGGACGGGTTGTAGTCCGCGGGGAGGCCGAAATCGAAACCACCGAAAGCGGCCGGAACCAGATTATCGTCCGCTCCATTCCTTATATGGTCAACAAGGCGGAGATGATTAAACGCATTGCCGATCTTGTGACTGAAAAGAAAATAGACGGCATTGTCGATATTCGGGACGAATCCAATAGGGATGGTATCCGAGTGGTTTTTGATTTGCGTAACGATGCGGTAGCCAATGTGGTGCTCAACAAGCTCTACCAGCTTTCCGCCCTTCAGACTTCTTTCAGTGTCAACAATATAGCCTTGGTTCACGGTAAACCGTGCCTGTTGAACCTCAAGGATTTGATTGCGAACTTCGTGGAACACCGGCATGAAATCGTGATTCGTCGGACCCGGTTCCGCTTGGCTCGTGCCGAAGCCCGTGCCCATATCCTGGAAGGTTTGCTGAAGGCCTTGGATGTCCTGGACGAGATTATTGCGCTGATCCGTTCGTCCAAGACGATAGAAGAAGCCAAGCGAGGCTTGATGGAGCAGTATGCCTTTAGCGAGCTCCAAGCCAAAGCCATTGTGGAAATGCGTCTGGGGCAGCTTACCGGTTTGGAACGCGAGAAGCTTCAAAACGAATACGACGAGCTGGAACGTTTTATTGCCGAGTGCCATGCGATTCTGGCTGATGAAGGCAAACGGATGGCCATTATCAAGGAGGAAACCTTGGAAATCAAGGCCAAATACGGGGATGCCCGTCGGACTCGTATCGTTTACGATTCGGCAGAGTTCAACATCGAGGATGTGATACCCGATGAGGACATGGTGATTACCATATCCCATATGGGGTATATAAAACGGACCCGTTTGGCCGAGTATCGTCGTCAGAACCGGGGAGGCAAGGGGATGAAAGGTTCGGATGTGCGGACGGAAGATTTTGTGGAACACCTGTTCGTGGCTTCGATGCACAACTATATGCTGTTCTTTACCGAACAGGGCAAATGTTTCTGGATGAGGGTGTTCGATATACCAGAAGGTTCCCGTCAATCGAAAGGCCGTGCGTTGCAGAATTTGATTAATATTTCGGCCGACGACAAGGTAAAGGCGTATATAAATGTCAAAACCTTGAAAGACGAGCAGTACATTAACAACAATTATATCGTCCTTTGTACCAAGAAGGGGATTGTCAAGAAGACTTCGCTCGAAGCCTATTCCCGCCCGCGTCAGAACGGGATTCTGGCCGTTACGGTGAGAGACGGGGATCAGTTGCTGGAAGCGCGTCTGACCAATGGCAATTGCGTCATCATGATGGCTTTGCGTTCGGGCAAGGCGATTCGCTTCCCGGAAGACAAGGTAAGACCGATGGGACGTGGCGCCTCTGGTGTCCGCGGTGTGACGCTGGCCGACGAGCAGGATGCCGTGGTGGGAATGATTTGCGTGGATCCCTCGGAGAACCCGGGCGATGTGCTGGTGGTGTCCGAGCATGGCTACGGCAAGCGTTCCAGTTTGGAGGATTATCGTGAAACCAACCGAGGCGGCAAGGGGGTCAAGACGCTCAATATAACCGATAAGACAGGAGCCTTGATTGCAATCAAGGATGTGACGGACAAGGATGATTTGATGATTATCAATAAGTCGGGCATCATATTGCGCATGGCCGTCAAGGATTTGCGGGTGATGGGGCGTGCGACCCAAGGGGTCAAGCTGATTGAACTCAAGGGCAAAGATACCATAGCATCGGTGGCCAAGGTGGCTGTGGATGAGGAATCGGAGATGGAAGAGCAGACGGGTATTGAAGAAGAAAATGCCCGGACTCAGGAATGATTTCCGATAGGATAAGTGAAAGAATAGAAACGGTTAAATAACTAAATTAAAAACGAGAAAAATTAGAACCGTCATGAAGAGTAAACTTTTTATTTCTGTTTTGGTTTTCGCTGGACTGCTGAGTGCAGGGGCGGCGCAGGAAAAGAATGTTCGCAAAGCCAAGAATCTGTTGGGCAAACAGAATCTGACCGAAGCTGTGACCTTGATTGATGCGGCTGTCCAGAATCAGGAAACCGCCAGTTCGTTTGAAGCTTGGTGGACAAGAGGGAAAATCTATATGGCTATAGCTGCCAATCCGTTGTTGGCCAGGAACTATGCCAATCCGGCGGATGTGGCGAAAGAATCATTGGAAAAGGCTGCCCAGCTGGATCCGGGCAAAGTGTTGATGATGCGCCAGGATTTCTTGAATTTGGCCGGAATGTTTTATGATCAAGGTGCCAATGCCTTCGGGGAAAAAGCCTATAGCGAAGCTTTGGTCGATTTTGAAAAATCGGCGCAAATCAGCCAGATGGAAGGTATTTACGATACCAATGCTGTATTCAATGCGGCTCTGTGCGCGTTCAATGCGGAAGGCGAACTCGAAACTTCCATCAAATATTTCAAAGAAGTGGTGGATGCCGGCTGGAACAATGCTACCGCTTGCATCTATTTGGCTGAAGCCTATCTGATGAATGAGCAGAATGCTGAAGCCCAAGCTACTATGGATGCCGGTTTGCAGAAATTCCCGGAAGATAAGAACATGTATTTGTCCGCTTCCTCTATTTATATCCGGACGGGGGAAAATGAAAAGGCTTCTACCATATTGAACGCAGCTTTGATTAAATGGGCCTCCGATCCTACCTTCCAGCGTTACCTCGGCGTTTCTTATCAGAATGAAGGCAAAGAAGCCGAAGCCGAAACCGCTTTCAAGAAAGCCATTGAATTGGATCCGGAGTATATGGATGCCTATATCGACCTTGGTAACTTGTATTTGCAGAAAGGCAACAGGTTGAGCACTGAAGCCAATGAACTTCCATTGGATGAAGCGGAAAAATATGATGCCATGATGACGCAGGCCAAGGAATCGTTCGCGTTGGCTGTTCCGTATTTGGAAAAGATTCTGACACAGGATCCCAATAATTTGCCCGTGTTGCAGATTTTGCGCGAAATATATGTCCGTGTAGGAGATATGGCCAAAGCCAATGAGCTGAAAGCCAAGATTGATGAATTGTCAGGCACAGGCGCGGCTGAATAAGCCCCTTGCGTTTTCATGGGAGACATGGAATAGAATCGACCGTGCTAAGTTTATAGTGCGGTCGATTTTTTTTATACCTTTACGCTATGGAACAGAATGCAAGAAATCGTTTTCCTTGGGTCTTTTGCACCCTCGTGTTTGTTTTAGGGTTGTTAGCGGGGGCTTGGGTGATGCAGCGGAGGATCAAGGAAATCCAGCCGGTCATTTCCTACACCCATGGATCCAAGATCGGGGCTGTCATGCAGATAATTGAGAACAATTATGTGGATACGGTGAACGACGAGCAATTGACTACGGAGGGGCTTACCTCTATCCTGCATAGCTTGGACCCTCATTCGGCCTATATGCCCCCTAAGGAGTACGAGGAAGCCGAAGAAGAAATCCAAGGGAATTTCCAAGGCATCGGTGTCCAGTTCCGGGTCATCAGCGATACGCCGACGGTTATTCTGCCGATTAGCGGCGGACCTTCGGAACGGGCGGGCATCCTGGCCGGAGACAAGATTATCATGGCCGACGAGGACACTCTTGCCGGTCGGAAGATGAACACGGACGATATCGTCAAGAAATTGAAAGGCCCTAAAGGGACCAAGGTCAGGTTGGGCTTGAAACGGAGCGGGACGGATAATCTGGTGTGGGTGACTGTCAAGCGGGATGTGATTCCCACCTATAGCGTGGATGCGCATTTTGTGGTGGAACCGGGTATCGGCTATGTGAAGGTGAGCAAATTCGCTGCCAAGACAGCCTACGAGTTCGAGGCGGCTTTGGCAGAGCTGGCCGACAAGGGTGTGAACCGGCTGATTATCGACCTGCGTTCCAATGGAGGAGGATTGTTGACTCCTTGCCTGGAGATGGCCGATATGCTGCTTGCCAAGGACGACGTGATTGTTTATACCGAAGGCCGTAACCGCCGGCGTTCCGAGCTGCATGCCACCGGTTACGGGGATTTCCAGCATATGCAATTGGCTGTCTTGATTGACGAATGGTCGGCGTCGGCATCGGAAATCCTGTCCGGTGCGATTCAGGATAACGACCGTGGGGTTATTCTCGGGCGGCGTTCGTTTGGCAAGGGTCTGGTGCAGGAGCAGATGGACTTGGGCGATGGCAGTGCTTTACGGCTGACGGTGGCGCGTTATTACACCCCCAGCGGCCGTTGCATCCAGAAACCTTACGATGGCAGTTACGAGGAATACGAGGAAGATGTGATGCGGCGCTATTTGAGCGGGGAGATGACAGGCCAGGATTCGAGCTTTCATGCCGATAGCGTGAAATACTATACCAAGAAAGGCCGGGTTGTCTATGGCGGCGGTGGTATCATGCCCGATGTCTTGTTGCCTTATAAGACCGATAGCCTTTTTGTTTATATGAACCAGATTTCGAACCGGGGGTATAACTATGATTATTCTTTCCGCTATACGACGGCGCATCGTAAGGAATTGAAGCGTGCGTACCCCTCAGCCGAAGCCTTTACGCGGGATTTCGTGCTGGAAGATGCTTTGTTTGAGGATTTTATCCGATATACGGAAGAGAAGGGCCTGCCTCGGGATACGGCTAGTTTGGCCAAGTATGGACAAGAAATGCGTCTTACGTTGAAAGCATTGATTGGTAGGGATTTGTATGATGATGCCGGGTTTTATCCCACCTATTTGCAGCGGGATGACGATTTCATGGAAGCGCTCAAGGTCTTGAAAGGCGAACGTGAAGTGGAAGGCTTTTCTTTTGCCCGATAGTGCGGGCTGGCAGAAAAGAGCAGCGGTCTGCGCTGATAAGGATATTTTTTTTGACATTCGGAATATGGAAGAAAAACATAGAGAAATGAATAAATTGGATTTTGCAGGCAAGGCTTTGGCATGGGCTTTGCCGATGGTTTTGCTTTCGTCCTGCGGTTGCCGGCAGGATGCTTTGCTGGAAGCCCGTTTTTCGGGTTTGGATTCGGCTACCGTCTATATCAAGGCGGTACCGGTTAGCATGCCCGATTCGGTGGCCATGGATACCTTGCGGATGACAGGGGGCGTGTTCAGCTGGAATCCTGATTTGACAACGCCCACGGAAGTCGTCATCGAGATGGATAAGGATCGCCGGATGCAAAGAGGGCGGGAGGTTACGCCGATGGTATACAAGGTGGCGTTCTTGGCCGTTCCAGGGGAGAAAGTGCGTTTGGATGCCAAGTACGAGGACGGGTTCCTTTCTTATACGCTGGATGGATCTGCTTCGTTGCAGATGCAATCCCGTTTGCGGAACTCCTTGAAGGAAACCTATATGCGCAGCCAGCAACTTTCCGACCAGATAGCGGAGGCTTTGGCCGAAGGGGTGGAAAATGCGAATGAACAATATGTGGACAGTCTTTCGGCCATGTATTCGGAAGCGGCGCAGGGAATCCGGGATGCTTCCTTGGATTATATCCGGGAGAATCCCTCGGCTTTGCTGTCGGCCTTTTTCTTGCTCCAAAACACCAATCCGGATACTTTCTTGACCTATTATGCGCAGTTGGACAATTCGGTGAGGGACGGGCTTTTGAGTGAACGTCTGGAAAAGGCGCGTGCCGCGGCCGAGCATCGTCTGCTGATTAGGGAGAACGATGCCAAACTGGTGCCCGGTTCATTGGTTCCGGTTTTCACGCTTTCTTCTATCGATGGCAAGATGGTGGAACTTTCCGATTACGCGGACAAGTATGTCGTGCTGGACTTCTGGGGCACGTGGTGTCCGTGGTGCATCAAAGGGCTGCCGGAAATGAAGGCATATCAGGCCAAATACAAAGATAAAGTGGTGTTCATCAGTATCGCTTGTCGAGATAAAGTGGAAAAGGTGCGGGCGATGGTCAAAGCTGAGAACATGAATTGGATTAATGTGATGAATGGAACGGGAGATAAGGATGTGGCCTTGGCATACGGGGTGAGCGGATTCCCGACCAAGGTGCTGCTGGAGCCGGGTCTGCGTTTCAAAGCCAAGTATTTAGGCGAAGTTCCCGAATTTTACGAGGCTTTAGATAACTTGAAGTAGCCAGATTCCTGCCGTTCGCAGGCAAAGTGTTTTCGTTTTGGACGTTTCGCTGGGTCAATGGCGGTCGGCAGGGCAAAAAACATAAACCTATGAAAACAGATAGTAAAAAAAAGAGAGGAAGCAGGTCGGTTGAGACCGATTCGGCATCTTCAGTATCGCCAAAGCAAAAGCCAGGCAAGAAGTTGCCCAAGATTTTCGTGCTGGATACCAATGTCCTGTTGCACGATTACCGTTCCTTGTACAAGTTCCAGGATAACGATATCGTAATTCCTTTGGTGGATTTGGAAGAGATCGACCATTTCAAGAAAGGGAACGACCAGATCAATTTCAATGCTCGGGAAATCATGCGTTCGCTCGACAAGCTGGCCGGGAAGGGGCTGTTTGAAGAAGGAATCCAGTTAGGCAGGAATATGGGCAAGCTGAGCGTGGTGATAGGCAAGGGTTTGACCCAGGCGATGAAGGAGGCTGCGATGGAGGATATCCCCGACCATCGTATCCTGGCGGTGGCTTTGGATTTGCAGGAGGAACATCCCGAACGCTATGTCTGCTTGGTTTCCAAGGATATCAATTTGCGGATGAAGGCCCAGGCTTTCGGTGTCCCGGCCCAGGACTACTTGAACGACAAGGCTCCGGACGAGGAAGAGCTGAACAAGCGGCGGGTCGGAGTTGTGCGGGTTCCCGATCCGGTGATTGCCGAATTGTACGAGCGGCCGGAAGGCATTAATCCCAAAGAAATGAAAGTGAAACCGGTGCCGAACGAATATTTTGAGATTGGCGGTTCGGGTGCCCATATTCCGGTGTTTTATAATCCGCATACGCGGAGCGTGGTCAAAGTGGAATCGCGCAATGTGTCGGGTATTTCGCCTCGTAATCAGGAGCAGGCTTGCGCCTTGGATGCCTTGATGCGTCCGGATATCCAATTGGTGGCGCTGACGGGCGTGGCCGGGACGGGGAAGACGCTGTTGGCTTTGGCGGCGGCTTTGGCGCAGATGGATTCGTACAAGTCGATTCTATTGAGCCGGCCGGTGATTCCGTTGCAGAACCAGGATATGGGTTTCTTGCCGGGCGATGCCGAGGAGAAACTGGCGCCCTATATGTTGCCTCTCTACGACAATTTGGCGGTCATCAAGAACAAGACCCGCATTTCGTCCAAGGAATACTCCCAGATAGAAGAAATGCAGAAAAGCGGGGCTTTCCAGATTACGCCTTTGGCCTATATCCGAGGGCGCAGTCTTTCGGACACCTTCTTTATCGTGGACGAGGCGCAGAACCTGACCCCGCACGAAGTCAAGACCATTATCACGCGGGCAGGGGAAGGCACCAAGATGGTCTTTACCGGCGACTTGCATCAGATCGACTCACCTTATCTGGATTCCCGTTCCAACGGGCTCAGCTATCTCTGCGACCGGATGTTCGGGGAAGAGCTGTTCGCGACGGTGAATTTGGTGAAGGGGGAGAGGAGTGCGTTGGCGGAGGTTGCCGGCCGCCTATTGTAAAAATGAAATAGAGGGGCGTCTACTTCGTTATGCTTCATCGCCCGCGTCCTCACGTACGGAAGTACGCTCCGGCGCGGGCTTCTTCGCACGCCTCGTATCCGCCGCCTCTATTTCATTTTTACCTCGTACTGGATTGCCGGGAGTACGATTCGTTTCTACTCGCTTGCACGACGCCTTGAATCCACTCGGTATAAATCAGTTTTACCTGCACGGTAGGGTATGCTTCCGCGCCGCGCGGCGGCTCGATGTCTCTGATGTTTTGTATCTGTTTTTCTCTATTATAAGCTCCCGAAGATTTTCCGGGCAAAGTATTCCATCGACAGCAAGCCTAAGAGAAGAATCAGCAGCCAGATTTGGTCGAGGAAGGAAGCGTAGGCTTCGCGGAAGGAGATGACCGGCTTGAGGTCGGGACGGTCTTCTATGTCCTGGAGAATTTGTTTCCAGACGGCGTTTTGCGGGGCGTAGGCAGAACCCGCATAGTAGAACCGGCCGTCGTAGGTAAGGGATAGATTGCGCAGGAGTTCCAGATTGGCCGGCAGCTGGAGGTTCTCCAACCGGATGTCCGCCACGGTGAAGCGTCCGCGGGCCGTGTATTCCTCTGCGCCGTTCTTGGCGCGGGCCGTGTAATCGTAGTCCCCGGCAGGCAGGAATCCCGCATCCAGGAAATAATCCGGCGGCTGCGGCAGGAAGGAATATTCGTATTGCTGCCCGTTGGCTCGGTTCTGGAATTGGATGCCGACAGAGGCCGTGCTCACTTTCTCGAAGTTCTGGTTAGAGAGTTCGGCCCGGATTTGCAGGCTTTGCGTATTGTCTATCAGGCTCGGGCAATGGACAATCAGGTTCTCTTCCGGCTTGAGTTCCGATAGCAGCGAAACGCAGCGGTCTATCAAGCGGTCGAAAACCTCGGTATTGTTCTCTTCTTGGTAATCGGCTAAACGCCAGCGCCAGAGTCCGTATCCGCAGAGTACCATCGAACGCGATGCCGAAGGCGGCGAAACCCATAGCAATGGATTCTCTGTCTTTACGCCCAAGATGGATTGGTAGAGTACGGTCCGTCCGTTCGCTTGCGGCTCGTAGCGGGCAAAAGGAGTCCAAAGCGGCGGCCATTCCTGGATGGCCTCCATCTCGTCAGGGCTTATTTCAAAGAGACCGAAATCGGGATTCAAGGTCGCTTGGGCTTCTTCCCATCCAGCGTTCCGGGCCTGGATGCCGAGGCCGGTTCCGTTCTGGTTCAAGCGATCCACGCGGGTTTCCGGACCAAGGATGTACCAGCATGGCTTACGGTTGAGCAAATCCCGGTATGGGTCTAAAGGATATTGGCGCGAAGGCAGGCCGTGCAGGATGAACAAATCGTAGTCCTGCCATTCCTTCATTGATTTCTTGGAAAGTTCTTTAGCCAGGATGACCTCGCTTTGGTATTTCTCCTGACGGCTCAGGCTTTGGTGCAGGCAGGAAAGGTCCGGATGCGGGGCATGGCCCACAATCAGGATTTTCTGCCGGTTGTCCAGGACTTGAATCAGGACTTCTTGCCGGTTGTTCTGGATGTTTTTCTCCTGGCTTATCGGGTCGAGCGATAGGATATAACGATGAATCCCGCTTTCGTTTGCTTCTAATTCCCAGTTGATTTGCCGTCCCTCAGGCTGCGACAAATCCACTTCCTGCTCTATCAATGTCTTGCCCTCTTCTGAGAGGCGGAGAACCGATCGGGCATTGGAAGCCTGCTGCTGGCCGAGCCGGATTTGCAGCGGAAAACGGTTGCCCAAAAACGTATAGGGATTGAAGCGGCATTCCTCGATGAAGATGTCCGGGTAGGAAAGGGTATCGCCGATACCGATGCAATAGAGCGGGAACGGGCAGGAACGGTAGGCCGATACCGGTTCTTGGCCTATGTTGGCTTGTCCATCGGAAATAAGAATGGCGACGGCATTGGATACGGTGGAGGCGGACAGCCGTTGCGCCATGTCCTGAAACAGGCGGGCGTAGTCGGTGGCTTCTTGGGCGTAAGCCGAATGGGCGGATTCTTGCGCTTCAGAGTATTTCTCTTGCCGGACTTCCTTTCCGAACGCTAAGCGTTGCACTTGGAATCGTTCCGACAGTTCCTCGCAGAGCCGGTTTGTCTGTTGTTCTATGTCTTGGGCGAAGCCGGATGCCGAGAAGACTGCGGTATCCGCTTCTTTCTTGTTCCGGTATTCCGGAGCGAGCGCTGCCCGCATAGAACGGGAATCGTCCACGGCCACGAAGCAGAGCGGTTTCTGTACCTGTTCCTGCTTCATCTTGGCTATCGGCGACATCAAAAGGAAGCAAATCAGGAAGACGAATAGGAAACGGATGGCGGCCAAGCCTGTTTTCCAGCCTTTGCTCAGTTCGTCTTTGCGGTTCCGGTAGTACAAAGCCCCTGCATAGCCTGCCGCTACCGCGACTGCTACCAACCAGAACCATGCCGGAACCGTTGTTTGAATCATCCTGGTGTTTTTGAACGTTTTTCTTGCCTGCCGATCGGTGCAGGCGTGTCGTGATTCCGTCTGTTGCGTAGAGGCGGGATACGGGACAACGCGCAGCGTGTTGCCTGTTTTCTCGCGACAGGCGTGTCAGAATGGGCGAGATACGAGGCGCGGGAGGTTGAAGGCGAGGGAGCGTACTATAAGTACGTGACCGAGCCTGAAAGCCTCCCGCAACGATGTAGATTGCCCATTATCACACGCCTGCTTACATGTTCATGCCGCCGCAAACATGAATAACCTGCCCACTCACATACGACGACAGTTCCGATCCGAGGAACAAGCAGACATTGGCCACGTCTTCCGGCGTTCCACCACGGTGCAAAGGAATCTTGGAAGCCCAGTCCTTGCGGACTTCTTCCGACAGCTGGGCCGTCATATCGGTGATGATGAAACCGGGAGCCACCGCATTGGCCCGGATGCCGCGCTTGCCGAATTCCTTGGCCACCGATTTGGTGAAGCCGATGATGCCCGCCTTGGAAGCCGAGTAGTTGGTCTGTCCGGCATTGCCCGAAACCCCTACCACCGAGCTCATGCTGATGATGCTGCCCGAACGCTGGCTGCTCATGATAGGCGCTACCGCCTTGGTGAAGTTGAATACCGATTTGAGGTTCACGTTGATGACAGCATCCCATTGGTCTTCGCTCATCCGGAGCAGCAAACCGTCTTTGGTGATGCCGGCGTTGTTGACCAAGATATCGATTCGACCAAAGTCAGCGGCTACGGCAGCTACCGTCTTGGCCGTTTCTTCGGTATTGGCCGCGTTGGAAGCATAGCCTTTGGCTTTCACGCCCATGCCTTCCAGTTCCTTGACCAAAGAAGCCATGTTTTCATCGTCCTTGAGGTCGGTGAAAGCGATGTTGGCTCCTTCCGAAGCGAATTTGAGGGCAATGGCCTTGCCAATGCCGCGCGAGGCTCCGGTAATGAGAGCCACTTTGTCTTGTAAAAGCTTCATAGCTAAATGATATTTATTGATTTATAATTCTTTGTCTTTGCTGGAGCCCTTTGGATGGAGGAAACCTGGTTTCCCAAGCTTTGAAGGGGCCCTGCATCAGGCTTCCGCTTCCAAAGGAACTCTATGGGCGATGCCGAAGCTGAATTTGGCATTGATTCTCTTGGAAACCAGTTTAAGGATGCCGAAATAGAGCGCGATGCCGATAATGGCGCAAAGACCCCAGATACCTTGGTTGTCGGTAAAGAGCGAGCCGAGGAAGAAGAATAAAGCGCCTGCCACTAAGGATAGCACGTAGGCATAAAGAACCGCTTTGAGGCCCATGCCGGAAGTGAGGAATACATCAACCGTTTCGCCAACCCTGTATTCTTGGCTTTTCCGGGTCTTGACCACTACGTCCTTGTCGGTCTTTTCGGACATTTGGCAAAGCCCTTTGGCATGGCAGGAGCCGCAGGCAGAGGTGGATTGTATCTTGACTGTGACCACGCCTGGCTCTACCTTGGTCACGATTCCATCGTGTGTGATACGTTCAGACATAAAGCAAAATGCATGAAAACTCCTGCAAATTTACAATAAAAACAGAAACTCTTGTGCTTGGCTAACGACCCATTCCATGGCTGCCGGCTTTGCAGGATGTGCAACGGAGAATGCGGCACGAAGGCGATTGGCGGCAGAATTTCTGACAGACTGCTTTCGGCATCCATAGAAACAAAACACCCCGGTCCAAGGACTGAACCGGGGTGTAAACCTCAAAACATAGACTTTACTTTACCTTCTTGGCTAAAGTAGCGCCGGCTTTGAATTTGACAACTTTCTTAGCGGCAATCTTGATGCTCTTGCCGGTTTGAGGGTTGTGACCGTTGCGGGCGGCACGCTTCTGGACGCTGAAGGTACCAAAGCCTACAATGGCAATTTTGTCGCCTTTCTTCAAGGCATCGCCGGTAACGGTCATGTAAGCTTCCATGGCTTTCTTGGTGTCGGCTTTTGAAAGTCCGGCTTTTGCGGCAACGGCATCAATCAATTCTGTCTTGTTCATTTTTTTTGTTTTTAGGTGTTAAACAATTAGATGATTAACTAACAATACAAAAATAAGATAGTTGCGCAAAAAGCCCAAGGAAGAAACCTCTTTATAATGTGCTAGTTTGCATTCTAATTGTTTATAACCTTGCTAAAAGAGAGCATGTTACGATTTTCCATCCGTAGCCCTCTTAAACAGTCGTCAATTGTAAGTGCTTTTTTACCAGGTAGTTGTACTTTTTCGAAGTAGAGAATTCTCCCGTCGGTGCATGCCATGCCGAAGAAATGCTTTCCATCAGAAATCAAGCTTCCCTGTTCATAACTTTTTGGATTTTCTGTTGAAATCCGGCTCTCAAGTACTTTGATAGGGGTTGTATCGCCTGTTTCGGCATTGTGTAAATACGCGATGGCCGCCGGATAAGGGCTTAGGGCTTTGACTTGTCGGTGCAGTTCCTCGGCAGTTTTGGCGAAGTCCAGTATGCAGTCTTTTTTGAAGATTTTGGGGGCTTCTGGAATAGGTCCCTCCGGTACGGGTTGAGGTGTGGCCTGGACCGAACCGTCGAACAGGGCTTTTGCCGTTTTGACTACCAATGG
>JADIMZ010000110.1 GCA_017694335.1 Candidatus Pullibacteroides excrementavium | reverse complement strand
GCCCGCACCGGAGCGTACTTTTGTACGTGAGGATGCGGGCAGTTTCGCGCAACGAAGTAGATGCCGCTAAAAACCAGTTTTACAATCCAAGGACGGATTTGCCTTGAACAAAGTATATATCCTTGGCAATATCCGCAGCAGCAATCCGATCCAAATCCTGCTGCAATTCAGGCGAAATCACGCTTTTCTCTTCAATCCACTCCTTAACGCCTTCGTAATCGCCTTCCGCCTGGAATTTCAGGATTTGAGCCATCAAGGATACCGTAGCGGCCTTCATTTTTTCCAAATCCACGGTATAAACGCCCTCTTCCGAACGGCTGAATGCCCCGTTGTCCTTCATCCAGTTGAAGCAAAGCATATTGGCCTTGCCATGCGCGCTGGCCGCACCAAAACGTACCGAGCGGAAAATGCCGGCAAAGAAGGTGATGTAATTGTTTTCAACCGAAGTACCGCTCATCTCGCCCTTCTTGTAAAGCTGGTCTACGATATACAAGCCCATGATGTCGGCTTTGGCTTCCTCGATGGTCGTATAGGTTTCCATCAAAGCCGAGCGAACGGTTCCTTGGCCGTTGATCGTATTCTTCACGCCCAGACCGTGCGCCACTTCATGGAAGGTGACGTTTTCAAAGAAACTATTGAAATCCACCATCTTCTGCTGCTCCGGATCCATGACGATTTCGGAAATAGGCATCAGGATCTTGTCGAACTTGGCCTGCATCGCATTCTTCAGCTGCAGCTTGCGCGTACCTTTCTGGATATGCACACGTTCGTCGTTAGGCAGGTTGATAGCGATGGTCTTGCCACCGGCATTGCAGTCGCCACGGTACAGAATCACATCGTACACGTTCAAATCGGAATCCGTACCCGGCATTTCGGCCTTGTACTTGCCATCCACCGGAAGTTCTTTCTGCAAATCGGGCAACAAAGCCGAATACTTGGCCAGCTTCGCGCTCCATTCGGGATCCTTGATCAACAGGAACGACTCGTAAGCGGCCTTGTAGCCGTACATGGCATCTTCATAATTCTCGATAGGTCCAATCACGAAATCGATATCGGAAGTCTTGGCATCCATCCATGCCAAATCGCTTTCATAATATTGGTCGGTACGCAAAGCCTCGGCACGCTGGGTCAGGTAATTCCTGAAGCCGGCATCGGTAGCCAAGGCAGCAGCCGAATCCAACAAGGCGGCCGCTTGGTTGATTTCTTCCTTGAAAAAGTCATGATACCAGATAACACGGAGCTTGCCCTTGTCATCGCGACGAATCATCGTATAGAGAGAAGTCTTGTCGGGATCCTTCAGCGCGTCGAACTCTTCGGAAGTCATTTCTCCCGGATAGAAATTAGCTCCTAAGGGTTTTTGAACATAACCGTTGAGAAACGGCTTGTTTCCATCCAAACGATCCCATGGCCCGTAGTTGATTTCCGCGAACTTACGCAAGGTATCGTTCTTAATGGCCGACAGGAGCTGGTCCTTGTTCCCCGTAAAGGCTTGCTGCCAGAACAAATCGTTCATGATATCGGCCGCATCGCAAAGATAGCCCATCATCTTCCGGTCATTGTCACTGAAACGGCTCAAATCGGCTTTCAGTTCCACCCGGGCATACCCCATCACGGTACCGTCATCGGCTTTCGGCTGGGTTTGCTTGTTACCGCAAGAGCTCAACAAAAGAGCGCTGATACCGGCAAATAAGAAAACTTTTTTCATATCCCACTTTTTTAGTTTGTTTAATATAACTCTCTTTGGATTAGACCGGACACAACTATCCGTTCCTCCAACGATTGGGCAAATTTAAGAAAGTGTTTTCTCTTCTACAATTCTTCCCGGCATTTTCTTCATTTCTTAACCATGCCTTCACGTCTTCCCACAGCCAGACGTGCCGCCTGTGCAAAAAATTTCCAGGCTTCACAGATTCCGCTGCCTGGCATCCATCTTGACAAAAATGAATAGAAGCAAAGTGAAAGCCCATAGAGAAGACCCTCCGTAGCTGAAAAAAGGCAACGGGATCCCGATGACCGGCAACAAGCCTATCGTCATTCCCACATTGACAAAAAAATGCATGAAGAAAATCCCGGCCACCCCGTAACCGTACACCCTCGCATACGCACTTTTCTGCCGCTCGGCCAACTTCACTATCCGAAGCAGCAAAAAAAGATACCCGCCCAGAAATACCGTGCACCCGACCCATCCCCACTCCTCTCCTACGGTACAGAAAATAAAATCCGTGCTTTGTTCCGGCACAAAATCGAACTTGGTCTGCGTCCCCTGCAGGTACCCTTTGCCCCAGAAGCCTCCGCTGCCGATGGCTATCTTGGACTGGTTCACATTGTAACCGGCGCCATGAATATCCTGTTCCTTGCCCAAAAGCACATTGATCCGGGTCTGCTGATGAGGACTGAGCCGGTTGAACGCATACTCGACGCCCAAGATATAGAACGAACATACCGCAAACAGCAAGACACCCAGAACCACGTTCTTCAAGGTCCGCTTATTCCGCCAAATCAGGAAAGCCGCCACCAAGGCAATCCCCCCGAGCAGCACATAACGGTTCACCAACAAAGCGGCCACAAACAAAACCGCCGCCACCAGCCCCGTCACCAGCACCCAACCCGACATTCCTTCCCGGTACAACGGCAAAAGAAATGCCAAAAAGACCAGGACCGAACCCGCATCAGGCTGCAGCAGAATCAAAACCATCGGAATCAGGAACCAAAGAGAAGCCTGCAGCTGCGTCCGGGAACGCTTCATGTTCAATGCCGGCTGAGAAACATATTTGGCAAAAGCCAAGCAAGTGGCCACTTTGGCAAACTCCGAAGGCTGTATCGAGAGAGGCCCCACCTTGATCCATGACTTAGCGCCCGAAATCTCCGTTCCTATCACCAGAACAGCCAAAAGCAACAGAATGCATATCCCGTAATAAAGATAAGCGAACTGAGTAAAAATACGCACGTCGGCAATCATCACAAAGGCGGCCAGCAATACCGCGAACCCGATAAATACCAACTGTTTCCCATAGCGCGTGGCCAACGAGAATCCGGCCATGCTCTCCGGGTCGTAAACTACCGAATAGATATTGAACCAGCCTGCTGCCACTAACAGCAAATAAACCAATAGCAACGGCTTGTCCATGTTTTTCCAGACACTTCCAGTCATTCCCTTTCTCTCCCTGCATTTTAATGCGCCGGTGGCCCGATGATACGGCCCTCCGCATCCCGTTCAAAAATCGTGAATCCCCTCACCTGGCTTTCCAGCTCCTTCCGTTCCACCTTGCCATTCAGATACCTCTCTATCAGCAAACTACCCAGCGGGGCTGCCCACGTTCCTCCAAACCCGCTGTTTTCAAGGAACACCGATACAGCTATCCGCGGGCGATCCATCGGCGCGAAACCGATAAAGACCGCATGATCTTCTCCGTGCGGATTTTCCGAAGTGCCTGTCTTCCCGCAGACTACCACCCCCGGCAATTCCGCCCGCCGCGCCGTCCCCCTCGGCAAATGAACCGCCTCGTACATTCCCTTCACTACCGGGTCGAAATACCGGCGATCCACCAAGGCATAATGCCGGACCGTATCCCCCCCGGAACCCAAGCCCTCGTCCCCGACAGCCCGGACCAGATGCGGAGTCACATAATACCCCCGGTTGGCCATAACCGCAGCCAAGTTGGCCATCTGCAAAGGAACCAGGCTCACTTCGCCCTGTCCGATGCTCAATGAATATATCGTGCTGAACGCCCAACGCTTGCGACCATAAAAACGGTCGTAGAAAGCCGTATCGGGGATATAACCGCCTTTCACATCCAGAAGGTCGATGGCCAAACGGGTCCCCAGACCGAAAGAACGCATATACTCATCCCATCGAGCCAATCCTATCCGACTGTCTTCAAATATATTGGGAACCTTCCCCTGCTGGATGATCCGTTTGAAGACCTGGTAAAAATAGGGGTTGCACGACATCCGGATGCCCTCGCTCAAAGACTCCGCATCCGGATGTTCGTGACAACCTATCAAGCTCTTATCGCAAGGGAAACCCGTATAGGGGCTTATCACCCCTTCCTGCAATCCTATCAAAGCCTGCGGCAATTTGAAAATAGATCCCGGAGGATAATACGACATCAACGCCCGGTTGAACAAGGGTTTCTGCGAATCTTTCATCAGGTTGCCATAATTACGGCTCCTGACTCGGCCCACCAACAAGTTCGGGTCGTAAGTCGGGGCAGACACCAATGCCAGCACCTCGCCTGTCCCAGGCTCGATAGCCACCACGCTTCCCCGCTTGCCCTGCATCAAGTCTTCAGCATAAGCCTGCAAATCCGCATCCAAAGTCGTGTACAAAGTCTCTCCCTGCTGCGCCAAAGAATCATACATTCCGTCCTTATAGCTCCCTTTCTCCCGATTGAGCACATCCACCATCACCACCTTCACCCCTTTCTTGCCACGCAACACCTCCTCGTAATATTTTTCCAGACCGCTTTTGCCGATATAATCTCCCGGTTTGTAGAAAGGAGCGGCCTTGAGTTCCTCCTGGCTCACCTCTCCCACATCGCCCAGCACATGCGCCGCAATAGGCTTCGGGTATCGCCGCAGACTCCGGCTTTGCACATAAAAACCCGGGAACTGATACATGTATTCCTGCAAACGGCCGTAAACCTCCTTCGAAATCTGTTTCTCGAAAACAGAAGGGGCATAACGGGAATAGGAACGGGCCTTGGCATAACGTTCCCTGGCCCCGAGCGAATCGATTTCAAGCAAATCGGCCAGCTTGTTCCAATCCATCGAATCCACCCGCACTTGCCCTGGCACAACCATCAAGTCGTAAACCGCTTCATTGTAAACCAGAATCTGCCCGTTCCGGTCCAGAATCAAACCTCGCCCGGGATACTGGACCTTATGCCGTATCGCATTGGATTGCGCATCAAGCGTATAACGCTCATCCAGAATCTGAAGCTGGAAAAGCCGGATCCAATAGACAAGCATCACCACGATAAATATGGCCATGACGACCGAAGCCTTTCCAAATGAGGACCGCTGCATCGTGCTTACAATTGTATCGGATCGGTATAAATGGTATTGCTCTTATGCAGGGCCCTGTCGTAAAGATAGATACTGTAGCATATCCTGCGGCCTTGCATAAAAAGCGCCGTGCTGGAGAAATCATCCACCGTCCAGGTTATAGTCCCGCTCATCGCACTATTGGAATTGACCGGTTCCAGGTAATGCAAATGATAACTGTATTCGACAGGATATTCCCGTCCTGTGCTGTCCCTATAATAAACAGGCTTGAAAGAGCTGTCGGGCATCACTTCCAGAAGATGGAAATGCAGGTTATGCAAGGAATCCCCCACATAGGGGAACACCTCGTCTTCCGTCTTCCGGCCAATATCGCCATCCCCGTCCTGAAAATAGAACTTCACCTCCAGCACCAGCGTGGTATCTCCTGCCAAACCTATCTTGTAGCTGAATATGTTCTCGCGGAATTCCATATAAGGCTCAGGAGGGAACTCCATCGGCTTCACGCAAGACACCAAGCCCGACACCGCCAGGATTAACGGCAAAATTCGTAATTTTGATGCCGGACGATGCCGGACAAAGAAAGGGAGGGACATATTATATAAAACTGTTTTTCTGCATTCTTTCCCCATGGCGAGATAAAGGGAGTCTCCATCAGGCCCCGGTTAAAAATTTGTAAAGTTATAAAAAATGTTGGCACAGCCACAGCTCGAAAAGCTCAAAAAGCGAATATTCGAAATCCAATCCGAAAAAGAATTCAATGACTTGGCATTGGACATATTCCAACTGCAATGGAATCACAATCCGGTCTATTCCCGCTTTGTCCAATGCCTGAAGCCCGGATTCAAGGCCGGAAACGTCACTCATTACCAGCAAATACCGTTCATCCCCATCGATTTCTTCAAGACACAGGAAGTAGTCGTGGAAGGATACCCGGTACAAGAATATTTCATGAGCTCGGGCACTACATCCCAAGGAGCCATCCAAAGCCGGCATTACCTCTGCGATCTCTCGTTGTACGAACAATGCTTCAGCCAAGCGTTCCGGCATTTCTGGGGCGAACCCTCCGATTACGTTTTCCTTGCCTTGCTCCCGAACTACCTGGAACAGCCGCATTCTTCCCTGATCCACATGATGAAAGGCCTCATCGCCCAAAGCGGGCAACCCGAAAGCGGTTTTTACCTATATGACCAGGATGGCCTGGCAGCCCGGCTGCAGGAATTGGAATCCCGAGGCAAGAAAACCATGCTCTGGGGCGTAAGCTATGCGCTACTGGATCTGGCCGAAAGCCGCCCGATGCCGCTCAAGCATACCGTCATCCTGGAGACAGGCGGCATGAAAGGCCGGAGGAAAGAAATGCTCAAAGAGGAATTGCACCAAGTACTTTGCCAGGCATTCCATCTCGATGCCATCCATTCGGAATATGGAATGTGCGAGCTCCTATCCCAAGCCTATTCGGTAGGAGACGGACTCCGGTTCCAATGCCCGCCCTGGATGAAAATCCTGATACGCCAAAGCCAAGACCCCCTGTGTTGGGAAGAAGAGGGGCGTAGCGGCGGCATCAATGTCATCGATTTAGGCAATATGCTTTCGTGCCCGTTCATTGCCACCCAGGACTTGGGCAAGCTGTATCCGGACGGAAGCTTCGCGGTTCTGGGACGTTTCGACAACAGCGATATCCGAGGCTGCAACCTGATGGTCGACTAAGAGGGGAAACGATAGCACCCTTCATTTTACCGACCAGGATTCCTCCATCCTCCAATCCGCTTCCACTTGCAGATTCTTGGGAAAGAACCAACGGCGTTCCGGTTGCAGCCCTTTCTGATAATCGCCTGCATCCCAACGCCCGTTCCGGTTATCATCGCGTACCAAGACAAAGCTGATATTGGAGGGATTCACATACGGGTATTCCATACGCCCGTCTTCAGGCAAGACCGCCGAATGCAGAATCCGCCCTCCGGTCCCCGGCGTCACCATCTGGATCAGATACTGGAAGCCCGTATCCACGCCCTGCACGCGCAACCCTACTTGGCCATAGGTTTCCAAAGCCGGAACCCGGGCCGTGAAAAAGGTCGTATCCACCAAGCGTCCGAAATAATCCGAAAAACAAGCCGAAGGAATGAAAAAAGAGTATTCCAGCCCCGGCTTCCACGGATATTTCAAACTATACCGGTTCGGATAAATCCGCTCCAACCGGGTCTCTTCCATCGGAATCACCACCGTATCCTTCTTGCCTTCCTCATCCGTCGCTATTTCCAGCAAGGAAGCTTTTGCCCAATCCTCCCCTATTACCGGAAAATTGAAATCCAACAACAGGCTATCCTGGAAAAACAAAGAACCTGGCGACATCGACAACCTGAAAGCGACCGTATCCGCCATTGTCTTCTTGCCCCCTCCGCTCACGGGCAACATCAACTCGGCCGTATCGACAAACCCCTTGTAATCCATCACCAAACGCAGCCCCGTCACCGCCATGTTGTTGAAATAGACTTTTGATACCAAAGGATCCGACTGAGGGACAAAGGAATAACGGAGGAATGAAGGCCAACTCAAATCGGGCAATTCCATATCCTCCATCGGACGGTTCCGGCGTCCCCGCCTTCCCTCCTCCACTTGATTCGTATCCGCCTGCATCATTTCCCATTGCCGGACCATTTCCATATCGGAATAGGCCGGAAGAAATTCCAGATGCAAACTGTCATAGTCCAACGCATAATACCAATTCAAGGTTATCTCGCCCGCCTTATCAAACTTGGATTCTTTCAAAAACACGGAATCCAACTTATCCTGATAGGCATACAAGTACCGGCCCGACTGTCCGATATCCCCATAATTCTGCTGTCTTTCTACCCGATACAGCGAATCATTGGCCTTGCGCATCAAGGAATCGCTTTCTTTAATACCCGGCTGCTTGCGGAAAAGCACGGGAGGGCGATAGGCCTGCGTCTGCCAACAATCCGACGAATAAGCCATCTTCTCCTGAGTCGGATCCACTCGGTAATCCCGGCTTTCTTCGGCGGCCACCAACAGGTAATAGCATCCCTCCGCCATATACCGGCATTGGAAATAGCCTCCCGTATCCGTCACCGCCACATAATCCGGACTTGACACAACCGGATAGCCTTCCGGTTTCCGGGCATAGAACATGACCGAAGCCGAAGCCACCGGTGCCAAAGTGAACGCATCCTTGACAATGCCATCTATCCGTCCGCTATCCACCTTGCTTCCGGTGGAGAAGAAATACGTATACCCCTGCAAGGGGGTCGACTCGTGCAAGTCGCCGATGGCATTGTTGAAATTAATCGAATACGTCCTGTCCCGCAACAAGGTATCCTCTATGACCACCTTCACTTGTTTCAGATTCCCCGTATAAGACACTTTGGACAATGGCGGAGATGTCACAATCTTGTCTGTTTCACTCAAGACCACATATTCATCAAAGTTCAGCACGATTTCCGTGGGGCCGTTCATATCATGCACCGTATCCCCTTCCGGAGGCAAAGCCGACAACAGGATCGGAGGCGCCAAATCCTTTGGACCGCCTGTCGGCCCGGCCCCGTAGCGGGCACAAGACGCCATGACGGCCAAAAGCCCCAGCGCCATTACGAACACATCTGCTCTCTGTACTCTGATCATCCTCATTTACAATTCCTTTTCTCTTTACACCCCTTCATTCTCCTCTATGCCGACCAAACCTCCATCCGGCAGTTCCTGCAATCGAACCGCAAGACGAACTTGTCCCGGCCATGATACAAATACCATTCATTTCCCTTATCGCCCTTCAAGCATTGCCCTAACTGGAACCGGATGCAATGCTTGCAAACCATCAGCAAGCGTTTCCCCTGCAGCTGCCCGCTTTCTTTTTGCAGTTCAAAAGCCGAAACATCGAGCGGCAGCCCTCTCCGTTGATAAAAGCGAGCGGCCCAGGAATTAGCCACGTTCCAGCGATACAGAGGGAACAAAGATTCGGGACGCAAGCCGTCCCCGGTATCCTCTTCTTGGCCTTGCCCGGTGGTTCCCGGCACATTCTTGCCCGATATCCTCGGATCAAAAGCCATTTCCCGGCATCGATCCATGCAGGATACCAATTTCCGCCTGTAATCGTTCAACAGGGAAGAGGGCATGAAATAAACCGGGCTTCCATGATAGCTGAACGAAAGCAACGAATAGGCGGTTCCTCCCAGTTTGGACAGCTGGCGGAGGAAACCGGCTTTAGCCGTATCTTCCTGCCTGGCTTCGGACAGGGAAGACACATCTACCGGCAGACTGGCCTCAAAACCATATTCATCCTCCATCCGAAAGCAAGATGCATCCGCGTCAAAAACAATCCTGAGCCCGATTTTCCGTTCACAGGACGAGTCCTGCAGTTCTTTTTCAAACGCCTGATTCCTGTTCCGATAGAGCATGGCCTTTCCCTCCGGCAGATTCCCTTCCTTGCCAGACCAGGACAAAAACAAAGAGACCTCATCCCCGCAAGACTTGCCAGCGACCCTTTCCAACACACTCCCTTGCAAAACGCCCTCCCTGTCCAGATAGCACAGACCGTCGCCCGGAAGCAAACGCACCCCCGGCTTCAAGCGAGCTTGCAGGCAAAGCCCCCCGTAACCGGGCAGCGAAGCCTTGGCAGAGGAAACCTGCCCCACCTCCTCGCCTACCGCCTTGGGGGTGGAAGGGACAACCCACTTCTCTCGCTTACCGCTCAAATTAAACGAAGTATATGGACGATGAAAGCCTTTCTGCAAATCCGGTTCGAAACCCGCATGCACATGACCCTGCGAAAGAGGTTCCAAACCGGGCATCCCTTGCAGCACCTTGTCTATCTTGCGTCGATAATAAGCCGTCACATTCTTCACATAAGCAGCATCTTTCAGACGGCCTTCAATCTTGAGGCAAGAAACCCCGGCCTGCAACAAGTCGGCAACATGCTCTTCCGCATTCAAATCTTTCATCGACAGCAGATACCGACCCTTTTGCAGTATACGGCCCTGGGCATCCGCCAAATCATACGAAAGCCGGCATGCCTGGGAACATTCGCCCCGGTTTCCGCTCCGCCCATTCATATGACACCCCATATAACATTGGCCGCTATAGCTCACGCAAAGCGCACCATGTACAAAACACTCTATCTCGCACTGCACCGAAGAAGCTATCCGGTCAATTTCCCTTATCGACAATTCCCGAGCCAGAACCAGCCTTCGGAAACCCGCCTTTTCCAAGAAACGAGCCTTTTCCGGACTGGCTATATGGCACTGGGTACTGGCATGCAATTCCATAGGAGGCAATCCGGCTTCCAACAAGCCCATATCCTGTATAATCAGAGCGTCCACCCCCGCCTCATAAGCCTGACGGGCCACCTGCAAGGCTTCGGCCATCTCCGACTCGTACACCAAGGTATTCAGCGTCAAGAAGCATCTTGCCCCGTACCTATGGGCATAAGCGGCCACTTTCCCGATATCGGCCATATTGTTCCCCGCTTTGGCACGCGCCCCGAACGCAGGCCCACCGATATAGACCGCATCAGCCCCGGCATCAATCGCAGCAAAAGCCACCTCCGCATTAGCGGCAGGGGACAGCAATTCAATCTTTCGCTTCGGATTTTCCAACACTAGAATCTTATAAACCGTCTCTCTTCAACGCATCCCTTCCGGCAAAAAACCAGAAAGGCGGTGTACCGGAACGAGGATGCTGCAAGCCTGCACTTCACTCTTTTCCAATACGCCGCCCACAACAAGGCGATATTCAATCCACCCGGCAAGAACGCACTAATCTATCCGTCGAATATTCGTGGCCCCGTCCTCCGAAGACCCGACCCTCGACATCACGCAACGGAAACCAATCCAAGCCGCGCTCTTATCCTGATCCCAATAACGGCGTGTGGCCGGCGACATATAATAAGCCCGATCTTTCCAAGAGCCGCCTTTCACCACCCTCGCCTTATCGGAAATCAACGAACTTTCCCCGTACTCATACAGCAAAGAGGTGGGATTGGAAAGCGGATCTCCCATTTCGCCCGTCCCTTGCCAATTTTCCAAACTCGAAATGGCCTCTCCATCCGCATAATTCCGGTTGTCCGATGTGGTGAAGTTATCCCGGCCTGCCAACTCTTCATCCGTGTAAGCCCTGTAAGGAATACGTCCCAGCGTATCGGCTTCCGCAATCTGACCGTCCTCGTCCCGTACCACCGTCGTGTACACATTGCCCCGGAAAGCATTCAAAGCATCCGCATCGTCGAAAGTCATCGGACGGTACACATCCAAACACCATTCAGCCACGTTCCCGGCCATATTGTACAACCCGAAATCATTGGGCAAATAAGAATAAACCTGAGCCGTATATTCAGCCCCATCGTTCAAAGCTCCGGCCGATCCCATATAATCCCCCTGGCCTCTGGTAAAGTTGCCCAGCATCCGGCCACGATCTTTCTTATCCGAAGCACGAACCTGCAACGGCTTGCCATTCCACGGATATACCCGGCGTTCCGACAAGCGTTCATGATCCGAATTCCCCACCAAGGCCAAAGCAGCATATTCCCATTCGGCTTCGGTCGGGAGACGGAGCTTTTCAATCAATATGCCATCTTCCCTCCTGACAGGGCGCGTCTCATTGGCCGATTCCGCGCTCATATCCTGCAAGCCCTTATGGGCATTCCCCGTATAATAGCCCGACAGATAAGCATCCGTATTAAAATGCAACATCGTCGTCTGACCCATATCCGGAGTCAGGATTTTAGCGCTCAACAGGATATATTCATTATACCGATCCGTGCGCCAGGAGCAGTAATCCCGCGCCTGTTCCCAGGTGACGCCTACTACCGGGTAGTTATTATAGCCCGGATTCGTGAAATAATTGTCCGTAATGGGGTCCCTGAAACCGCCAATCGAATTCCACACCAAAGGATCCGGCATCGCCTTTTCCACCACTTCCGGATGATCCGTACCGTAGACCCGGTTCAACCAATAGATATACTCCGCGTAATCGGCATTGGATGTCTCCACTTCATCCATATAAAAAGAACTTACGGTCATGGGCCGCGGCGGATTATTATGCTCGAACTTCAAATCTTCCTGATTCATCCCCATCGTGAAGAAACCGCCTTGCACATATTGGAAACGACGGGGAACCGGCTGCTGGTACGCATCATTGCTCTGGAAACCGCCCCAATCCGGGTCATTCACCATCCATCCTGTAGAAGGCGACTGGTATTTGCGGAAACGGTTGGGGTTGCTGCTGTCACAAGAAACCAATCCTATTGCCAAGCCAGCAAAGATTCCAGCCAGAGCGGCTGTTTTTAGAATATGCATAGACATCATCATTCAAAATTAGCAACGGCAAAGATAGTTTTTTTCCGGAAAATGTACATAACCCCGAAAAAGATTGCCTCCAAAAAAAATCCCCCGGCAACGGTTTCTTGGCAAGACTCCGTCTTCGGGGGAAAAACCAACCAAAATCCAGCCCCCGGATCCGTCATCCGGGGGTGGACCGACAACCAATTACATCTTCAGGATACGGCCTGTAGATACAGCACCGGAGCGGTCATACACCTTATAGATATACATACCTTCCATCAACGATGCCAAACGAATCGAATCGGTGTTGCCCTCCAGTTCCGCTTCCAGCATCTTGGCTCCGGTCAGACTGAAGACCTCGATCCGGTCGAGATCAGCCCCTTCTACATGGAGTTCTTCTTTTACCGGATTCGGGTATACCCGCACTTGGAAAGCGTCCATCCCTTCGATAGCCGACTCTTTGCCGAATACAAGAACGAAAGCCGTGTCGCCCTGCAATGTGAAAGCGAAAGGCAAGGTCTGGCTCAACAGTTCACCTTCTTCCGTTCCCCCTTGGGTATAAAGCCCCACAAATTCACCGCCAGGCAAGACCGAAGCCGACAAACTCAGTTCGGCCGGAAGCTCAATGGCATTCAAATCTTTCAGGGTATCCCCGCTTTCGGCGTAAGTCACTACGTATTTTTCCACATAATCGATACCTTCCAGTTCTATGGCCAATTTCCCGGTCTGGCGAGCAAAACGGACTTGGATAGCCGTGTCGCCCGTCATCGAGAAACTCAAGGGCGAAGTCCGGCCAATCAGAACGGAATCTGCCGTATAGAAACCTTCCAGGAGACGGTATTGCGCCGGAATAGCGGTCAGCGTCAAATCGGCAGGGACCTCGATACGGTCCAGATCCGCAACCGTATCCCCGCTCCCGGCATAGCATACCAGCACACTGCCATCCTGCTCGGAAACGCCCGAAATTTCCAAGCTGTAGTAACGCGGAGCCAGACGGGCGGTCAAAGCGTAGTCGCGCATCACGCTGTCCACTACCACCGTGTCGGTAGAAGCAAGCAACGCCCCGTTTTCATACCAGCCCAGCAGTTTTTCATCCTCCGGATAGGAAACGATGAAAGTCAGGGAGTCGTAAACAGAAACCGTATCGGAAGCCTTCAAGGACTCGGTCTCTTCATTTCTGAAAACCTGTACGGTAGCAGCGTCCGAACCTTCTATACTATAGCTTACGGCGTATTCCGAACGATATTCCAGCATATGCAATACGCTTACCGCAGACGTGTCCGCATAATTCGTGGTACGAGCCCTCAAGTAATAAGTCTTTCCCGCTTTCAATTCCCTCACATCCAAATTGCCTTCAACTGTCCCTGCTTCCTGTGCTTGGGAATACAGAACAAGAACAGAGCCTGATGAGAAATCCTGCAAAGTGTCAGCTTCCACAATCAAAAGATTTTCCTCTGCTCCATTGACATTAGAGGGATTGAAGGTGCCTTCCAACACGGCATTGAAACTTACAGAATCGACACCATCCCACAATTGATTAGCCCCTAAGGAAAGGCTGACCTCCGGATTGTAAATCATCAGGATATCATCGAGCCAAACGGTGTCGGACGATGTTGCATTTGCACCAGGCCCGACTCCCGGATTAATGTTAGTGGCAACCGAAACCAGCAGATAACGTGGGTCGACAGACTGCCCGGCGGTGAACGGCACGCTGTATCGAACCCATTCTCCCTTGCTGTCCGAGAACAGTTGTTGCGCCTTGGCTACCATATGGGATTCGATGCTATCTGCACTGTTGGGATCCTGATAACGGAAATCATCATGAATCGCGACGGTCACAGCTGCTTTCGCATCTGCCACAGAAGAATTGTCAATCAGGGCATCTGTCGGAGCAAATTTCACCCAGAAAGTCAAAGAATCCGGAACGGTTGTAAACGGCAAGGCATACGCGGGATCCTCCATGTTTGAGAAATTATAATTTTTCGTGATATCAGAAGCCGTAGGCGACCCCATATTAATCATGCCCGTGGTCAAGTTTCCATTGGCCGCAGCCAAAACTGCAAATTTGGATATGACCTGAACGCTTTTCCGGCCATCCGACCCCGGACGAACATCATCCGACTGGCGAATCGGAGCCAAGGCCCCAAACATCTCCGCCAATCTATAAGCTTCTCCCGTTGCCGTTTGAAACGAATGCCAGCCCACCGGCTCGGCCACTTCTTCCCCTTCGTTCATCCATACCTCGAAGCCGGAGTTCGGAATCTGAGGTTCGGCCTTGTATTCATATTTGATACGGAATTGCAGGCTCTGCCCTACTACCGAATCCAAAAGCGTGGAACGGACACCCACGCGGTACAAATCCCCGTCGGCCACCGTGGTCGGCACTACCCAGTTGTAAACCGTATCCTCGGCCTCGGCCAAACGAATGACCTCGGTGGTGTTCTGCATAAACGAACCTTGCGGGTCGGACAACAGCACGACAAATTCATTGGCATCCGTCGTGTCGAAAGTGCCGCTGAAAGCGATATCCACCGCCAATGTGTCGAAACCGCTGCCGGGCCTCGTAAGCACCATGCCCTTGTCCACTTCCACCGTGGCTTTGAAATTCGTAATCGCTTTTGCGCCCAAGCCGGCATCGCCCGCCGCACTCTGAGACCATCCTGCCATAGGCAGACATCCCAACAGCAGCCCCAAGGCCGCCACTTTGAAATCCATCAAATTTTTCATTTTAACTTTATTGATTTTCATTTTCATCTTCCGCATGCAAGCATATCCATTCTTATCCTAACAGACCGAAGCCCGTTAAAAAACGGCGCAAAACTACTGTCAAGCCCGGTTTTCCCCGCCCTTCCTTCTCCCGAAAAAGACAAGGCCTCAAGCAGACAATATGCAACAAAATAAAAATCAGCAACTTAAAATAAAAATCAAAAATCGTCTATTTCACCGAACATACCGAAAGAAACACTAACAAACTATAAACAAACACATTACAAAACACCCGACTTTCCCCGACATCCCGCCCCAGCCGCAAGTCCAGTCAAAACCGGACTTGGCCTTTTTAGGGATTTTCTTAATTTTGCCCGCTTGGGTCCCGGAATCCAAGAAGGCCCTTAACGCAGCTCGGCTGCCCTCTGGCAAAAACAAACTTTAAAACCATATACACGAATGCAAAGAAGAATCTGGATCCTGTTGGTAGCGGTGTTTGCCCTGCCACTCTGCCTGAAAGCGCAAAAAAACCCTGTAACAGGACAAGAGCTAGGTAAAATGTACAACACCATCTCCACAGCCGTGCCATTCGTTGCAATGGCACCCGATGCCCGTTCTGCCGGCATGGGGGACATCGGCGTGGCCACGCCGGCCGACCTCAACTCCCAACATTACAATGCAGCCAAATACCCTTTCATGAAGGATGACTTCGGTTTCAGCCTCACTTACAGTCCTTGGCTGGTCAATTTGGTAAACGACATGTCGTTAGCCTATCTAAGCGGTGCCTATAAGTTCAAGGACGACCGCAGCGCGATCGCGTTCTCCTTGCTCTATTTCTCGATGGGCGACGTCACTTTCACTACCGAATACGACCAGGTGGGAAACACATACAAACCCAATGAATTCTCCATCGACCTCAGCTATTCGCGCAAGCTGATCGACGTGCTCTCCATTGCCGTTACCGGACGATTCATCTATTCGAACCTGACCTTGGGCCAGTACGTGCAAGGAGAGGACACTCGTGCCGGCTTGGCGGGAGCCGCCGACATCGGTTTGTACTACAACCAGGACTTCGACCTCAAGAATGCCCAGACAGGAACTTTGATGGCCGGATTGAGCATCACCAATGTCGGGAACAAGCTCAGTTACGTAAGCAATCCTACGGAAGAAGACAAGAACTTCCTTCCGGCCACCCTTCGCCTGGGTATCGGCTTCAACTGGCATATAGACGACTACAACAGCATCGGTTTCTACGGGGAAGCGAGCAAGCTGCTGGTTCCCACGCCGCCTTTCTATACAGGTGACACGAATACCGATGGAAGTGTCATCATTATCGGGAACCCGGTAGACTGCAATGTGATGCAGGGGATTTTCCGCTCGTTCTCGGATGCCCCCGGCGGTTTCAAAGAGGAAATGCAGGAAATCATGTGGAGCCTCGGTGCTGAATGGTGGTGGCGCGACCTATTGGCTATCCGTGCCGGTTACTTTCACGAAAGCCTGTACAAAGGGAATCGCCAGTACTTCACCCTGGGTGTCGGATTGCGTTACAAGATGATCGGTTTGGACTTCTCTTACCTGATTCCGACCTCCCAGGTATCGGGCTCCAACCCGTTGAAGAACACCCTCCGTATCGGAGTCAATTTCAATTTCAACCGAAAATCCCGCTAATCCCTTTTAAAAGATTTTCCAAAAACCGGCCGCATCCCATCTTCCATGCGGCCGGTTTTCATTTATAGGCAGCATGACAGCCTCTGCCGGCAGCCATTAAATCCTGCACCCATCAAAAAAAATTTCCATGAATGCCATGAATCCCCCTTTCAGAATCGGCTACGGCTACGATGCCCACGCCTTTGCCGCCGACCGGAAACTCATCCTTGGCGGCATTGAAATTCCCCACACACAAGGCTTGTTAGGACATTCCGATGCCGATGTCCTGCTGCATGCCATTGCCGATGCCTTGCTCGGAGCCGCCGCCTTGGGCGACATAGGGCAGCATTTCCCTGACAAGGATCCTGCCTACAAGAACATCGACAGCACCATCTTGCTGAAACGCACGGCCGATTTGCTGGCATCGCATCATTACGCCATCGGCAATATCGATGCCACGATTCGCCTGCAACGTCCCAAAATCGCCTCCTATATCCCGCAGATGCGCCAACGTATCGCCTCTGTCCTCGGCCTTGGCATCGAGCAAGTCTCCATCAAAGCCACCACCACCGAGCATATGGGCTTTGAAGGCCGCGAGGAAGGGGCCTCCGCCTCGGCCGTGGCGTTGATTTACGCCTGTTAGACAAGCTTTCGCTTGAACTTCAGCCCGGCCTGCGGGCCGTTCTTAGCCTTCGGGCCGGCCTCTAGCTTTGGCCTGCGCGTGGCCCTCGGCCTCAGGAAAAAAGAGATTAGCCATAGCAGCGATAAGCCGTCAAAGGGCAAGCTGTTTGAGCAAGGCACTTCCTCGGCCTTGCGAGTTCTTGCCCTTTAGGCGCAGAGCGCGCTATGGCCTCTTTTTGTCCTGGGCCGAAAGTTTCTTTTTGTTACTTTTTCTTTGCGAAAGAAAAAGTAAAATTACATTTTGAATTCGCTATAAAATCTCATACAATCTTTGCACCGTGAAAACAACGAGCAAGGCCCAGAACTCAAAAGCCAAGCTCAAAATTACTAACCTTAAAAATTTTTAAAACCATGAAAAAACTGTTTTTCGCAGCCCTGTTTGCCGTAAGCGCATTATCCATTGCCAAAGCCGACAACGACGAACGTCCTATCACGATCGACAAGCTGCCCGCCACGGCCCAGCAGTTCCTGCAGGCCAACTTCGCCAACCTCACTTTCGCCTACGCCATCGAAGAAATGGGATTCTTCGGCAGCGAATACGAAGTTTACTACACCGACCGCACCGAAGTGGAATTCAACAGCAACGGGGAATGGAAGAAAATCGAACGCGCCTACGAAGCCCTGCCCGACCAAGTAATTCCCCAACAAATTCTTACCTTTGTAAAACAACACCAGCCCACCGCTTTCATCAAGAGCATCGACCGCGACAGCCGCGACATCGAAGTGGAGCTCAACAGCGGCATCGAACTCAAATTCGACATCAACACCCTTACATTAATCGGATATGACGACTAATTCACAGAAGAACCCCATGCCCAAGTGGAAGAAATGGCTGCTTGGGCTGGGCATCCCCACCGGTATCATTGTCATCGCACTGGCACTCAGCCCATTCTGGGCCGATTACGAAAAACCCATCCTGCGCGACCAATTGCCAGAGCCAGCCCAAGTCTTCCTGCAAACCCATTACGGCAACAGCAAGACCGCCTTGGCCCGCAAGGATGTAGAATGGTTGGAGAAAGAATACGAAGTAATCTTGACCGACGGCATCCAAATCACCTTTGACCGCCACGGGGAATGGAAAGAAATCAAGCACAAGGCCGGATGCGTGCCGATGGATATCGTGCCCGCACCTATCCAAGAGTATATCAACGAGAACCATCCCGGTCTCTGCGTCAGGGAAATATCCCAAGACCGCCGCAAAATCGAAGTGGAACTCACCAACCGACTGGAGCTCACCTTCAGCAAGAAGAACTTCCTGCTGATAGACTGGGACGATTAAGCGGCAGCCGGCTTCAGATTCCTCAAACTGCCGAACCGCTCCCGGGCAAAACCAGCTTCACCCCTTCCAACCAAAACCTAAAAACCAAAGAAATGAAACGCACAATTCTCATCGCCCTCATAGCCACCCTATGCGCAGCCCCTGTCTGGGCCGACGGCATAGAATACGACAAGGCCGTGTCGATGGACCGCCTGCCCCGCCGCGCCCAAAGCTTCCTCCAAACCTATTACCCGACCGCTGTCTGGCTCAGCGGCAAGAAAGAAGTGGACGGCGTGGAAATGGAATACAAGGTGCAGTTCAAAGACGACACCGTCATCGAGTTCCAGCGGAACGGCCGATGGAAGAAAATCAGCCAGCGGCAAAAACCGCTTCCGGCATCGCTGATTCCCGAACCCATCCAAGCCTTCATCAGCCAGAACTTTCCCCACGTGACCGGCATCTGGTCCATGGAACAAGACCGCCGGGAAATCGAAGTCCGACTGTCCGATGGCCGGGAATGCACTTTCAGCGCCAAATCCTACCTTCCGATGGAGATAGACTATTAAAAAACGAGGCACCTGCAAACACTTCCTAAAACATAAAATTTCCTCAACGCCACTGAAGGAATTTACGTAAATCCCGTACCTGCACTCCCTGCAAAAAAAGTCCCGACCGCAAAACGCAGCCGGGACTTTTCGCATCTGACAACCTTCAAGACATCAAAGCCTTAAAGCCGTCTATATCAAGCGTATCATAAACACGCTCCTATCCAATCTTGGCATTCACGATATCCAGGATTTCCTTTTCTTCGGCTACCGCCTTGTCGGCAATCGCCTTGGCTTCGGCCAAAATGGAATCCGCAAAAGCGCGATCCTTCAAGCCCGCCGCATTGATACGGACATTCAGGTAAGCCCCCAAGACCGCCGAACGAGCGCAGAGCGCCCCCACGCCGGCATCCGAAACCGAATTGGGATTGCCTTCCTCGGCCATCGCCCGAACCACTTCAAAAGCCTCGAAAGCCTTCTTCATCGTGCGGAAAGGCACTTCGGTAGCATACTTGGTAGCCGCCTGGATAGCCGCCGTGCGAGCCGCCTTGTCCTCATCGGTCTTCTTGGGCATCCCGAACGCATCCATGATCTTGTTGAACGCATTGGTATCCTCGTCCACCAAATGCAACAGCTCGTCCTTGACCGCCTGACCCTTTTCAGCCCAGTCGGAGAACTCCTTCCAACGATCGTCCCAACCGGCCTTGTGGCTCGAAAGGTTGGCTACCATCGTACCCAGTGCCGCCGCCAACGAACCCATGTAAGCCGAAATGGAACCGCCGCCGGGCGCCGGGGACTCGCTGGCCGTCTCATTGGCAAAACCCGTGCAGGTCATGTCCACCAGCTTCTTCTGCTTGTTGTCGGCCTCCATCACGTATTCAATCACCTTTTCTTCCGGATTGAACGGACGCAAATCATCCAAGCCCATCGACTTGACCGCAATCTTGATGATTTCCTTCTCGTCCACGCCCAACGAACGCTGTTGCTTGGCTAAATAATACTTACCGGCATCGATCAGGCACTTCTTGGGAACCAAGCCCACGATTTCAGCCCCCGTGACACGCACCCCGCGAGCCGCCGCCTTGGCAAACACTTCCTCGTAAGCCACATGCACCGGCGTTACCGAGATATTGGTAATGTTCATCGAAACCTGGGCAATCCCGTATTCTTCAATGTACCAGCCAATCGCCTTGGTCGCCTTCAACGTGCCCGGAATCATGATCGTATTGCCCTTCTCGTCCTTCATCGGCTTGCCGGTCACCTTGCCGCCTTCGCGCATCGGACGGCCCTTTTCGCGGACATCGAACGCAATGGCATTGGCCCGGCGAGTCGATGTGGTATTCAGATTGTAGTTAATCGCTACCAAAAAGTCACGCGCCCCGATAGCCGTAGCCCCCGAAAACGCATTGAACTCGGCCGGTCCGAAATCCGGCTTGCCGTCGGGCGTGGCAATCTTGTCCTTCAAGCCTTCGTATTCCCCGGCACGGCAGTAAGCCAGGTTGCGCCGACGCGGGTCGAAAGCCGCATTTTCGTAGCAGTACACATGGATGCCCAGCTCCTCGCCCACTCTCTTGGCCAAAGCCCGGGCGTATTCCACGGTTTCTTCCATCGTGATGCCCGCCACCGGAACCAAAGGACAAACGTCCGTAGCCCCGAAACGAGGATGTTCCCCATGATGCTGGCGCATATCAATGATCTGGCCCGCTTTCTTGATAGCCTGGAACGCAGCTTCCACCACCGCATCCGGTTCGCCCACGAAAGTGACCACGGTACGGTTGGTCGCCTGCCCCGGATCCACATCCAGAAGCTTCACACCTTCAATCTTTTCCACTTCATCGGTAATCTGCTTGATAACCGACATGTCGCGGCCTTCGCTGAAGTTAGGCACGCACTCGATGATTTTTTTCATTGTATATCAAAAAATTAAATTATTTCTTTTTTAGGAAGGATGCGAACCCAAAGGAGGAAGCGCACTCCAGTCCCTCGCCCAATCCGAGCCTGCAAAATTATACTTTTGGCACAGACTCGCCAAGACCCGCCACCGCTTTTCTATCCCAACCTCCGACTATAGCCAAAACCGGCGAACCTCTCGCTCACTTTCCCTTCACTCGCCCGCTTCCTTATTCAGCACCAAACGCTTGAACACCTCGCCCCGCTCCTCGAAATTCTTGAAATGGTCGTAGCTGGCCGCCGCCGGGGACAACAAACAGGCATAGCCCGGCCGGGTCACCCGCTTGGCCCAAGAAACAATCTTCCGGTAATCGTCCGAATAAAGACAGTTTTCCAGCACCACCTCCCCGTCCGGCTTCTGCACAGTCCCTTCGAGCCCCTCCCTGGCCTTCATCGCCCGCTTCTCATCATCAAGCACTCCCCAAAGTAGCCAACGTAGCAAGTTGCTTAGGATCCTCCGCCCTGCCATACCGGTAAAAGCCACATTCCGCACACGTTTCAAGCATAAGTACATCTGCAGCTCCCTATAGTCAATCCCCCTGTCGAATCCGCCCAGAATCAAGGTATCCACCCCTTTCACGTATGGCAATTCCAGCAGGCTTTCTACAGCAATCACGGCAGCCTCCGGAATCGTCGAAATGGAATCATCGAAATAATAGACCCCGTCCACACAGCCCACATACTCCAGACGGTGCGGCAAGGGCTTGAACGAAGCGATACGCCCCACAAGATTCTCGTAAGGCACGCCCGTGGCATGCGCCGCCAGCAAAGCCGCCATCAGATTCCGCACATTGTGCTTGCCTATCAAAGGATTCGGTTGGGACAAATCAAACACCACCCCCTTCGGCTTCCTTTCCTTAGAACAAGCCACCACCCGGTTCTTCCGGTTCAGATACAACGCAGCCCGGCCCCGCAAGGAAAATGGCAGAAACGAATCCCCCGGAAACTGTTCCGGGAAACGTTCCTCGAGCCGTTCACAAACAAGCCCGTCATCCTCGTCATATATCAGAACCCTCTGCCCCGCATCTTCCGGCCAAACCGCATCGGTCGTCTTCGCCCCGTCCGCGACACCCCGCCCGGCAATGTTCATCTTGGCCAGCTGGTAATCTAAATAAGTCCGGTAATGATCCAGATGCTCCTCGTACAAGTTGAGCAGCACCCCGATACGCGGTGCCCGTTTCACCTGCTCCAGCTGATGGGCCGAAAACTCGCAGACAATCCATGTTTCAGGGCCTATCTCGTCCAGAATCTCGAAGAACGGCAAGCCCATATTGCCCGCTAAGAGGCAAGGGCGGTTCACCTGCAGCAGATGATAGGTCAGCATCGTGGTCGTGCTTTTGCCCTTGGTACCGGTAATGCCGATAACCTGCGGCGCATAAACCCGCAGGAACAAATCCGCTTGCGAACTCAGCGAGGGCGAAGCCAGCAAATCCGGATAATCCTTCAACGAAATCCCCGGCGTCTTCATCACGATACCGAAAGCCCCCGCACGCATCCTGGCCGCAAAATCTTCCAAATAGGCATCGCCGGTCAGAAAACGCACCGCCTTGTCATCGGCCAGACACGCTTCACTCCGTACCGCCTCGTTGCGGTCTATCACCCATATCTCTTTCGCTGGCAACAACTTCCGAATAAAACGATAGGTACTTTGCCCTTCCCGGCCAAAGCCCAAGACAGCCACCGGTCCCGCTTTCTCGAAAAACGGCCGGAAAGCCTCGCAGACCGTATCCGGCAACGGATTCCGAATCAGATGCCCGGTTACCGAAGCCGCATCCTGCCGCAACCGAACCTCAGCCACCGCCTTCCGCAACTCCGCCGACAAGTTTCCCGGCACATTGTTCTCCGAAGAAAATTCCTCCAGCAAAGCATCCGCGTCCCCTACCGGAACAGCCGGACGCAGCTTGTCATTTCCTCCGGAATCCTCGCCCTCCGGAATGCCGAAATAATACCGCAGCAACGCATTTTCCGAAGCGTACGCCCTAAGCTGCCGCAAGCTCCAGTTCACCTCGTCCACCGTCCCCACGCACTCGAAAGGCTTGACCGCCGCCTTGCCGCAAAGCTCGTCCAAGAATCCCTGCAAATCCCTGTCATCCAGCAGGTTCTTCCCGAAAATCCGGCTCGTTTTCCCTATACCTAAAAAAGGACAAAGGATAATGAACGCAAAAAGGCATTTAGGGCATTTCCCGCACCAGGAATCGGTCTTGCTGCCCGCATTGCAGCTCCTGAAAATACTATGGTACAATGGGATGGAAGCGAACAAACGCGCAATGCCGATCTCATTCAACGGTCGCAGGAAACTGAAATAATCATATTCGGGTCCAATATACGTTCGCACGTATTCCCGGAAATCGTTCTCGAACTCCAGACTCTTGGAATACTGATGGTTCACATTCTCCCCGCGTACCGTGCTCTCGTTGGCGCTGTTCTCATTGCTGAGCGCGATATGCCGGTAGCCGGTGAAAGCCGATGCCAAAAGCGTCACGAAAGCCAGCATGGCCGAGAAAGGCGTATGCCCGTTCAGGTAACCTTGGGCATTGAGTTCCAAAAGATGCGGGTCTATCGTCCGGTTCACCAAGACGCAATCCTCGTCCTCGAAGCCCGCCTGCAGGCAGCAAGTCCGGGTCGCCCCTCTGGAATTGACAACCATAGGTATCACGGCTCCCGGATGATGCTTCTTCAATATCTCCAGCGTCACCACCGAGTCCTTTCCTCCGCCTACCGGCACCAAGACCCCGGCCGAAAAACAGAGACCCGGCCTCTTCGACACGGAAGCCTTCTTGCCCGAACCCGCTTTCTTCAAGACCGATGCCGTCTCTGCCGCATACAGCAAGCGCCCATCCTCCACCGGGCAACATTCCATCTGCATGAAAGAGTCCAAATCCGTCTCAATTCCATTCAAATAGAAAAACTCACCCAATCCATTAAAATACAACTTCTTGAACCAAGCCATCTGCGCCTCGTCCAATTCCCCGCACTCAATCCTGACCCAAGGACTGCAAACGCATTTCCAATAGCTGACCAGTTCCATCATACCGCAATGGAACACCAGTTTGCGCAATTCCTCTTTGAGAATCCGCTCGATATGGTAGAAATCCCGCATCGGGAACGAAAGACACGGCCGAAAAGCATGCTTTTCTACCCCTCCGGCATCGCAGACGGAAAAATGGAAAGACATGGAAAACGCTTTTCCTGTCTGCCGGTATTCAAAACCACGGTACACAAAAAGAGGATAATCCGTCCTCAATGACAAAAACACAGACTGATTCCGAATCATGATGACAGACCTTTACCTATCGCAACAAAATTTTATCGTACAACAGAATACGCTTCCCACTATCTGAAAATTCAAGCAAATACAATCCAGCGGCCAGCTCCGGCACCTCTACCGAGAACACACCCGAGGAAGGCAACTCCTTTCCCATCACGAACCGGCCGGAAAAATCCAGCAAACGAAGATAGCCGGCAGCAGGCACCTCTACTTGAAAACGCCCGGAAGCCGGATTGGGATAAACCCTGAAAACCGAAAGCCCCGCATCCGCATTGCCAACCCCTTCCACTACGACATAACGCAACACCCTTTCCGATTCAACATTCCCCTCATAGACCGCCATCACTTCCACTTTATAGCGCCCATTTTCCAGACCCGTGAAAAGAACAGAGGTGGAATCCACTTCCGCTGCCAGCGCATCGTCCAGATAAACCCGGTAGAAATCCGGCTGCATCACACAAGGATCGGACCAAGAGAGCAAGACATTGCCATTCTCCGCCACGTAGGAAAAATTACGGACCGGCATGGTTTCGGGAATACCGGAAGAGCCAATCCAATAGCACTCATTCCCCACGACCAACCTATAATCCACCTTGTAACGAGTGCTTCCCACTACATCCACCCAATCGCTTCCGCCTACTTCCTGCGCAGAAAAGCGCATCTGGTAGTTGCCCGGAGCCAGCAACCCCAAGGGATTGAACTTCACAATCATGCCATACAGGCCATATCCCGGGGGAAGATGCGCCGAATCAAAGGCATAGGCCCCGCAGAAAACAGAATCCTGCCAAAAAGAGAAGCCGAGACGTATATCCACGGTATCAATCCCGTAGTTCATGGCCCATCCCACACTCACTCTCGCTGAATCCACGGCATCGAAAACCCCTTCCTGGCTTCTCCATCTTTCCGCGTTGTTCACAATGAACAAATCAGCCTCCTCGCCTTCTTCTGCAGGCCTTATGCAACTCACAATCCCCTGGTTGTCATTGTAGGTCCCGTAACCAGAGCCCGTACCCAAATCAGTCGGAGCCAGATTGTCCAAAACATACCACCCGTTCCCTCGTCCGGACCAACCCCAATTAAAATGAAAATAAGCCTGGTCGTTGTATCCGTCGCAAACAAAAGCATGCCCGCTCCCAGGCCCGCTCCCGGAATAATACAGGGGACGGCCTTCCTCCAGTTCCGCCCGGATAACATCCGCCCAATCGGCATCGGCGAAAAGATCTCTCGGCAAATACCGCATCTTCTTGGAATAACCCATATTATAGGCCAAGGCCCGAGCGACGGTTTCCGAATACGCCCCGCTTTCCTCATAGGTGTAATCCATCTGGACCGAATATCCCATATCCCGCATCAACGCGGCCACCGCTTCCGTCTGGTCAGCCGCATAATTGCCGGTATCGGCATAGGATGTCAGCATGTTAGCCCAATCGTAATCCTTTTCCCCCAGTTCATAACGGACAGGAATCCGCAACGTCCGTGTCTCATAGCAGACCGAACCGCTGGAACGCAGCGGCCATTCATGATACCGGGCAATCATCGCCATAGCCGTAGCCACGCAACCGGTCACCATCGGTTGGTCCAACGAATCCGGATTCGGGCAAAACCGGTTGTAAGGCATCCTTTGGTCGTACAGAATAGAACCGTCCGGATGGTTTTCCAGTAAAGGCGCAACCACCTCTTCCGCTTTCGTCCAATTGGCAACAGAACGACCTGAAACGGATTTGTCCGAAGCCATCCTCTGCCCTGCCAGGACGGCTTGCTGGTAATCCAAAACCTGTTTCTCATACCATCCCAGCCAGGAAGCCAGATTAGCCGGCATGCCGTCAAGCTCGAAACGGCCGCTCAAAGAATACGCCAGCACCGATGGCAGGTCATCATCCGCCGAGACTATCACAAAACCCTCGTCCCGCCCCACATTGAAGACATAACAGCCCACGCCGGCTGTGGATTTCGCCACTCCCGAGGAATCAGGATAAACCAAGTGGAAATCCACCATCTCTTTGGGGCTGGCTGATGCCTTTTGCGCAAGATAAAACGCCCGGGCTTTTTCCCGAGCCGGCTCCAACCCCACCGGACCGGCCCAAAGCGAAACCCGGAAGATTCCCGAAAACAGAAAAAGAACAGCAGAAAAGAGACACAGGCGATTCATAGGCACAAATTTTGAGACTGTCCGGACAGTTCCTACCTTGCGAAGGTACGCAAAAAAGCCCGAATAGAATCAAGATAAGGTCTTCTTTTGGATTGCCTCGTCCAAAACAGCCTTGTACGAATCCGATACCGGCACGCCCTCCCCATCGGAAAAGACAACCCGGTTCTTCTCTATGGCCGCAACCTGGTCCATATTAATCAAAAAGGAACGGTGTACCCGCATGAACTTGTCCGCCGGAAACCAGTTTTCCATCGACTTCATGCTCTGCAGTGTCATCACGCAGAACGGAGCCCCCGGAGTATCCTGTCTGGATTTACCTTCCGGATCCAGATGAATCTTGACATAATCCCGTACACTTTCCACAAACAATATGTCTTCCAACCGAATCCGGACCCAGCGATAATCCGCTCTGACAAAAATGCTATCCATTTCCCCACGATCCTGACGCACATCTCCCGCTCCGGATACAGATTTCCCGTCCTCCTCGTCCTTCGTTTCCATAGCCGAAGCTTCCCGCACCTGCCCTGCATGCTCAAACCAACGCAAAGCCCGCTCGGCAGCCCTCAGGAAATCGGCATAACTGACCGGCTTCAGCAAATAATCCAATGCTTCCACCTTGAAACCTTGCAAAGCGTATTGCTCGTATGCCGTCACGAAAACAATCCGGGTAGGACGTCCCGCCAGCAGATTACCCAACTCCAAACCATTCAGATCCGGCATCTGGATATCCAAGAAAGCCACATCCACCTCGTTGGAACGTAGGAACTCCAAGGCTTCCAAACTGTTCGAAAAAGCCTTTTCCAAACCCAGATACGGGGTCTTCCGCACATAAGATGCCATCATCTCCATAGCCAAAGGTTCATCATCCACAACAACACATCTTAACTTTTTCATATCCTCCATATTCTTTCTGTTTTAATCATCACCGTCAACAAAAGCGGAATCCCGCATGCCCTCCTCTTCGCCTGGCAGGGCGCGAAGCTCCCGCTATTGAAAAGGGACATCCAGTTCCGCCACATACATCGTTCCTCGCGGACCGGCTTCAAACCGGCAATCATCCCCGTAAATATAATGCAAACGCTTACGAAGATTCTGCAAGCCGACTCCTGTATGCTCCCCATCCTTCAACATTTCCCTGCCATCGTCACGGGGGAGCGGGTTCTGGCAACGGAAGCGGATCATCCGATTTTCCTTCTCCACTCTCAGGCTGATGCAGATAGAAGTCCGGCCCGTACTTACCCCATACTTGAACGCATTTTCCACCATGTTGATATACAGCAAGGGCGGTACCATGCAATTGCGAACCGAATCCTCGTCCGGGAAATCAATCCTCAGTTCGGTATTGGACGAAAGCCGAAGGCTCATCAATGCAATGTAATTGTTCATGAAATGCAATTCTTCCGACAAAGGAACCGTATCCATATCGCTCTTCTTCAACACATACCTCAAAAGGCCGCTCAAATCATGGACCGCCGTCTTGGCCTTTTCCGGATCAATGGAAATCAACGCATAGATGTTATTGAGCGTATTGAACAGGAAATGAGGATGGAGCTGTTTTCGCAAATTATTCAGTTCCATCACATTCCGTTCCTTTTCAAAAGCTTGTCGATCCATTTCCATCCTATACCAGCGCCCCACGAAACGGACCGCCAGCGAAAAACCCACCACCAGCACGAAACGTACAAAATTGGAAAGAATGAAAAACCATCCCACCGGAACCGGCTTGCGGCGAGGAATATAATCCGGCTTGCCAAAAATCAAATCCATCAGATCCTTATGCCAAAAGTGCATCAGTAGCACCGCCGCCCCGATACACAGCAGGTTGACCAAGAAATACCGTACCAGCTTGCCTGCGAAAAGATAACGGCGTATCAAGAAAAAATAATTGAGATAGAAGAGACACAGGCACAGAAGCGGGCTAATCAGATACCGCATGTAAAAACGGCTGAAATCCGGGATATCCGTATGGGCGAACGCCAAAGGCCAGCTGAAAAACAACAGCCAGACTCCTATGTGAATAGCAATTTCCACATTCCGGTACCGCCTGCCCGGCAAAACAGACCATTCATTCATAACGCAAAGCTTCTATCGGATCAAGATTCGCGGCTTTCTTGGCCGGGTACCAGCCAAAAAACACACCGGTAAGCGTGCAAACCGCAAAGGCCAGCAAAACCGACCATGGCTGCACAAAGATAGGCCATCCGGCGATATATTTCACGGCCAACGAGGCCAAGGCCCCCAAAATCACCCCTACAATCCCCCCGCTGACACTGATCAGCACCGATTCAATCAGAAACTGCCACAGAATATGCCGGCTTTTAGCCCCGATAGACAAACGCAACCCAATCTCCTTGGTCCGCTCGGTCACCGACACGTACATGATATTCATAATCCCGATTCCACCCACCAGAAGAGAAATCCCTGCGATACTGGCCAGCAAGACCGTCAGTAGATTGGTCGTCGAACTGAGCATATTGCTCAACTCTTCCTGCGAACGCACCTCGAAATCGTTTTCCACCCCGTCTTGCAAGCGGTGATTTTCCCTCAGGATACCTTCTATCTGATCTATAGCCTCCTCGCTTTGCTTCTCATCCACCGCGCTGGCATACAAGCCCCGCAAATACGTAATCGCCAGAATCCGTTTCTGCACCGAAGTATAAGGAGCCAGTACCAAATCGTCCTGATCCTGCCCCATACTGTTGTACCCTTTGGCTTTCAGCACCCCGATGATTTTGAAAGGGGTAGCATTGAAGCGTACCGTTTTTCCCAAAGGGTCCTCCCCCTCCTCGAACAAGTTATCTACCACCGTCTGCCCTACCACGCAGACCTTGGCAATGGCATTTATATCCTCCTCGGTAAACATTTCCCCTCTTTCCACTTCCAGCATGCGGATCTCCAGATAATCCGGAGACACCCCGTAAAGCGTGGAGGGCGTATTCTTGGCTCCGTAAATGAACTGGCCGCTGCTGCTGACCATAGGCGAGACATGGCTCAAAAGCGTGGCTTTCTCCTGAATCGAACGGTAATCCTGCAACTTGAGGGTCTGCATCTCGTCCGCGCTCAACCGTACCCCTCCAGCCCTACGGTTTCCGGGAAAGACCATGATGACATTCGAGCCCATCTCGGAAATCTGCGCCTGGATGCTCCGCTTGGAACCCTGCCCGATAGCCAGCATCGTGATAACCGAAGACACTCCGATAATAATGCCCAGCATCGTCAAAAAGCAACGGAACTTGTTGTTTTTCAACGAGCGAAAAGCCATCTGCATTAAATTACCCCAATTCATTGTAAAATGGTTTTAAGGCGGCATCTGCCGCGTTGGGCTTCGCCAGCCCCCTTCCTCACGTACCCAAGCAAAGGAAGTATCAAAATAGAGACTTGGAATAAATCTCACGCGGTGTGTCAGAGCGAGTAAGATGCAAGGCGCTGAGAGCGAGAACGCAGGAGCGTACTTAGGTACGTGACTAAGTTCGAGACTCGATAGCAACGCAGCAGATTGCTCGCTCTGACACACCGCAGTTAATCGTCCTCCTTGGGCAACGCAAGCAATGCATCCTTGGCCGAACGCAAATCCCGGTTGGGCGCATCCTGAATGACATGCCCGTCCCTGAGCACGATGTTCCGGCTACTGAAACGCGCCAATTCCGGATTGTGCGTCACAAACACGATAGTCCTTCCGGCATGATGCAGTTCCTGGAACAAACTCAGAATCTCGTACGAAGTCCGCGTGTCCAAGTTCCCTGTCGCCTCGTCGGCCAGAATCAGCACCGGATCGTTGACCAAGGCCCTGGCGATGGCCACACGCTGCTGCTGCCCGCCCGACATCTGGTTGGAACGATGCTGCACCCGGTCGGCCAGCCCCACTTTCTGCAAGGCATCCAACGAACGCCTCCTGCGTTCTTCCGCTTTCACGGCCGGATTATACAGCAACGGCAACTCCACATTTTCCAATGCCGTGGTCTTGGGCAACAAATTATAAGATTGGAACACAAAACCTATTTTGCGGTTACGTATCTCAGCCCGACGGTCCTTGTCCATACTGCGGACCGGAATCCCATCCAAACGGTATTCGCCCGAAGTAGGCGTATCCAGACACCCTAAAATATTCAGCAAGGTGCTCTTTCCCGACCCGCTGGACCCCATGATGGTCACAAACTCACCTTCCCGTATATCGAAACTGATGCCCCGCAAGGCATGGACCGTCTCTTCACCTACCTGGAAATCCCGACGCAGGTTCTCCACTTCGATAATCTTCTTGACCGATACCGGAAGCGTCCCGGCCGAAGCCTCGTCCCGCATGGCCTTGTCCAATGGTCCAAGTTTCATCTTGCCCCTTTCCTTCTTTATTTCTTGCCCTTGTTCTTCTGGTTGTCCCGACCCGGAGGCCCCGGCATGAACGGGCTTCTTTCTCCGGACGGCATCACGATTTCCTCTGTCCCCGAAGCTATCCCCACGCAAACTTCATCCCCTTCCAAAAGTCCTTCTAACACCTCATAATAAATCCGGTCGGTAACCCCGATCTTCACCTTGCGCGGCACAGGTCTTCCTTGTCCGGAGCTGTCCTTCTCCCATACGAACACCAACACCTCCTGTTTCTCGCCGGACAAAGAGACATTGCCCCCTGCGCCCACTCCTTCAGGCTTAGGGAATTCGATACCTTCCGGCATCGGCCCCTCCGGCATCGAACCCGGAAAATCGCCCCCCGGCATCGAAGGCTTCGGCGGCATGTTCCCTTCCATCCCGGCACCTTCCGGTTTCATTCCCGGAACGGCATCGCCCTCCGGCTTGAAACGCACCGCCTTGACCGGCAGACGAAGAACCCCGCTGCGCCGCATCGAATAGATGCTGATATTGGCCGTCAGCCCCGGTTTAAGCTTCAGGTCCGGATTGTCGGCATGAATCACCACCTCGTATGTCACCACATTGTTGGTCGTGATGGCTTCCATCCTCACCTGGTTCACTTCCCCTTCGAAAACTTCGCCCGGATAGGCATCCACCGAAAAGGTCACTTCGGCACCCTCGTGCACCGAGCCTATGTCCGCCTCGTCCACATCGGCTACCACCTGCACCTTCCTCAAATCGTTGGCTATCGTGAACAGGGTCGGCGTACTGTAACTCGAAGCCACGGTCTGCCCCTCCTCCACAGCGCGTGAAATCACTACGCCGTCAATCGGCGAATAAATCGTGGCATAACCCAGGTTGGTCTTGGCCTTGGCTTCCTGCGCCACCGCCTGCTGGTAGGATATCTTCGCCTTATTGTAATTGTACTCGGCAGTCTCGTACTCGCTCTCGCTGACCAAAGACTGCTCGTACAGGTTCTTGGTACGGTTGTAATTCTTCTGCTGGTACTCGTATTCGTTCTTGTTCGACTCCACCGAAAGCTTGGCCGAAGCCAGCTCGGTTTCCAGCACATCCTTGTCCAGCTCCGCAATAACCTGCCCTTCTTTGACTTGCGAATTGTAATCCACGTAAATCTTGGCAATGATACCCGACACCTGGGTCCCTACTTCCACCTGTTCCAAAGGTTCCACCGTCCCGGTCGCCGTCACGCTGTTTTCCATATCCCCCCTCGACAAAGCTTCCGTAAGGATGCCGGCTTCCGGTACCGGAGCCAAAAACCGGACCACCATTACCGTCACAACGGCTATGACAAGGACGGACAACGCCACCCACCATAAGGTTTTCTTCTTTTTTTCCATGATTTTCTCTTTTATGGAATCACCCAACCTACATCCCCGCCAAAGGTTCCCCTTTATAGAAATCCAACAACCTCAAAGCCAACACAGTCTGATACTTGGCCTTTAGCATCTCCTCCACCGCCGCCAGATAGTTGGTCTTCTCCGTCAATACATCCACAAAGGTGTTGCCTCCCACTTCGTACTCTTTCAACGCCAGATCATAGCTCAGCTTGGAGGCCTCGTAATTGCGGTTGGCCGCCACATAGCGCGACTGAGCCGAACGCGCATCCTGCCATGCCTGTTCCACTTCCTTCAGCAGTTCTTTCTGTGTGCTCTGC
>JADIMZ010000109.1 GCA_017694335.1 Candidatus Pullibacteroides excrementavium | reverse complement strand
ACCCAAGTGGAACGGCATACCAGCAACGGGCGCATGGATATTGTGGTTCAGACCGACAAGTATGTGTATATCATGGAACTGAAAATGGATGCCAGCGCGGACGAGGCCTTGCAGCAAATCGAGGACAAAGGCTATGCCAAGCCCTTTGCCGCCGATACTCGCCGGATTTTCAAAATCGGGGTCGGTTTCTCCAGCGAGACACGGCGAATCAAGGAGTGGAAAATGGAATAACTTTTAGTTCGCCTGAGGAGCATCTGATGTTCCTTTCCCCTCCGGTTTGCCCCACACTTTTTCCGGAAAGTGATAACTTATCGTACACAAGGAATTCTTATCCTCTGTCACGCACGAAAGGAGCTTACCTTGGGATGCAATATCTTTCACTACATCGCTGGAGGGATGCCCATACCGATTGATTTTTCCGTATGAAACAAAATAATGTTCCGTCTTGGCATTCAATTCCAGCAGCTTAGAACTATATGAATCGGCGGACCCATGGTGGGGGACTTGCACCATATCAAGTTGCGGAAGGTCTGACTCCAATTTTGCACATATGATATCGAATACCCTTCTACGGCATCCTGCCAAACCGTATTCTTGATTCATATCCATGTCGCCCAAATACAGACATCCTGCTTTCTCTTTAATCTTCTTCGTTTCCCTTATCCCCGTACAATTATTTATACCCAGACAATCTTCCACATTAAAGACGGCTTCGGTATCCACAGGACCGGAATAAAGCATCATGGAATCCTTATTCAGGTCTTCTTTTCTGTTTGTCCCCAATGAAACTTTTCCATAAATATCTTTCAATAAATCAAAGTTCTTTTTCGCGGTCCCAGCCTTTTCTTTCGATTGGGATGGCGCAGCAAGCACATCAAGTATTTCCTTATAACTTATTTTTAAATCAAGCAAATTCCGCAAACCGGATTGCTCTATTCCTGCTTTAAATGCTTTATACTTTTCTTCAACATTAAAATTGAAGGGAGTGTATTTCCACAGCGAATCTATACGTATGCTCTGAAAGCTACCGATTTCCTTTCCATTGTCCAAAGCTGTTAAATCAAATCCATTAACAGATACGTCCTCGTTATCATCAAATGCGCGAACATAAATTATACTGGTCTTATCACCGAATACATCTTCATAAGAGCACATGATACGATAAAGATTCGCCAATTTATCCTTTCTGACATTCCTACTGGCTATTTCATATAGGAAAAGGAGCCGACGTATTTCCAGATTTTTATATAAAAAAGGTAAAAAGACCCTCTTCACGTTATGTTTTTTCCGGAGACTTTCTATTCCATTGATGTGATCCTCATGAAGATGAGATATGAATAAGGCATCTATGTCTCCAGAATGCTGTTTTTCAAATTCATTCCCTACAACATCCTGTACTTTTTCCTTTTTTTTAGACCCACAATCATATACTACGCAGGCTTTGCAAATATCCCCATCCATGAAACGTTCCGCATAGAACGAACCTTGACCGACAGGATACAGTTTCCGCTCCAGTCGCAATGGGCCATACGTTAACAAATTTCCTTCAGAATCGACTACCCAAAGGCTCATTCCTGTAAAAGCGTCTATCATTTTCAAATATTTTCCTTTCATAGACAATAAAAAAAGGGTACTCTTCTTCGAGTACCCTGAAATTGTTCTACATCACTAAAAGTTTCCAAGTGTTCCCACTGTTACGAACAATGTAAATCCCTGCTTGACGGACAGGAATCCTATTGCTTTGACCTTGGTAAACCAACGTACCAACGGTGGTAAACACGGACACTTCCCCGCTTAGACCTTCCGTGAAGAGGGTTCTGTCTTTGGCATAAACCCGGCCCTGCGGTTGGTCTTCAATGACCTCGTTGCCCACCGAGGGATTGCGGTCGGCCACCAACGTGAACAGGACGGACTGCAAGTTTTCATTCTCGCTTTCCCCTGCATAGGCTGTAGAATATTGGTAAGTGACTTCCTGTTGGCTGAATCTCAATGTATTCAAAATCAAGATGGCGCCATCCCAATCAGAAGCTCTTTTAGCATCGAAATTTGGCAAAATGGAAATGGACATTGAATTCCTACTATCCAGAACCACATCCAAACAATTGTTCACCGCATTCAAATTCTGCAATTTCGTGTTGGCTGACAAATCAAGGCTCGCCAATTCATTGTCCGAACAATCCAACGATTCCAAAGCCGTAAAATACTCAATGCCTTGCAGACTGCGGATGCCAAGACCGGACACATCCATTGTTGTCATGCTATTTATCTCGCCTTCATTCAGATTACCATCGTGCGAGACATCTATACTCCCCGACACATACGCACGGAATGCTTCGTCGGGGAAATTATCTTCATTAACAGGTATCGCAGACCTCAACGCAAAATGTATTGTGTCTCCATTCTTAACTCCTGTATAATATCCATAAGTCACTATCGTTTCTTCAAAACACAGCAGCGAATCCTCCACATATCCTCCCTGCCAATCATACGTCATATCCATATTAAATTCCGATAATTGCTTTAGGTTGTATCTTTTTTCATCGTCAACACTCACATCCAAATAATTACCTTCCGCATATAATTCATCTAAATTCGTGTTCCGAATCACATCAAGACTTGTAAGATGATTATAAGAACAATTCAACTCACGCAACTCCAAATTAGCAGACAAATCTAAGTTTCTCAACTGATTGCTATCACAGAACAAACGCCGTAAACTACTATTAGCAAGAACATTAATAGTTTCCAGCCGATTATTGGAACAATCCAACACACTTAAATAACCACAACCTCTCACGTCCAGGCTCGTCAGCTGGTTATTAGAGCAGTACAATTCGTCCAAGCCCGTGTGGCCGCTCACGTCCAGGATCGTCAGCTGGTTATTAGAGCAGTACAACCTAAACAATTCCGTGCAGCCGCTCACGTCCAAGCTCGTCAGCCGGTTATTATCGCAGTACAACCTAAACAATTTCGTGTAGCCGCTCACGTCCAGGCTCGTCAGCTGGTTATTATTGCAAGTCAAATAGTCCAAGGAAAAAAAATACTTGATGCCTTCCAAATCTCGTATATCCCTATCATACAACTCAAATCTCTGTTCATTATCGTCATCAACTTCCATCCTCGAAAGCAAACCGTCCTCATTGTCATCGAATTGGCTAACATAGTGTCGGAAATACTCATCCGGAAAATGTTCCGCATCAATCGACACGGGGAAATCATCGTAACCGGGAATCGGGCTTTGGGCATAGCCCGTACAAGTCAAGCCTTGCAGCATGATGCCGCATAGCAACAGGTAAAAAAATCGTAATGTCTTCATTGTATCACGTTTGTTTTTTATTACATTATCCTGTATTCCATCTTGCATTTTGTATTCAGCTCTTCCGATATGCAAAGCAGCCGTTTCGGGCTTTTGAAATCAGCTGTAACCTGTGAATCAGGAAAAGGATGCTTTCCCTTGCCACAGCTCACAAGTTCCTTGCTATGCGACAGGAAATAATATTCCACATCCGGGTTCAATTCCTGTAGTTCATGATTATAGGAATTGACAGAACCATGATGCGGAACCTGAATCATATCCAGTTGTGGAAGCTCGGCCTGCAACCGTATCCGGATGGTGGAAAGAACATCCGTATTCACAAGATCCGCATCCCCAAGATACAAGCAGGCCGCATTCTTGCCTTGTCCCCATTTCACGCTATCAAGTTTTTCCCCTGCAACCTTGTCGTCCTCTTCCCGGCACACAGTCAAGGAATCTTGCGCAAAAGATTCCACAGGGCCGGAATAAACCATCAATGAATTGGAGTTGAGCCTGCTCGGCTCTTTTGTTTCTCCAATCTGCCGGTAAATGCATTTGAGTGCCGAAATTTCCTTGGATCTGCAGCCACGAAAAACAGCCGAAGCGATGTCGGGGAACTGTTTCAAGACAAGACATTCATCTACTAGCTTCTTGAACAGCTTCGTCCGGTTTTTCTCATCAAAATTGAATGGGATGTATTTCCAGCAACACTTGTCCCCTCCTTTATCAGAAAAGTTCACTCCGATGTTGAGGGCTTGGAAACTTTTTATAGTCTCGCCTGTTTTGAGTTCGGCCAAATTCTTGGGAGAAGCCGGATTAATATCGCCCGTTTCGGGGTCATACGGCTCCACATAGAGGATTTTTGTATCCTTGCCCCAATATTCTTGCGGATTGTAAATCAAGCTGTGCAATGCCCGGATATCGCTCTCCTTAGTCTTGGAAGTGGTTTTTCCCAAGGCGAGAAGGAATTCCAGCTTTTTAGTGGTTTTGTCTTTCAGCAAGGGCAAAACCACGCACTTGACATCGTACTTCTTTTTCAATCGGGAAATCCCACTGATATGGTCCTCATCCAAATGCGAAACGAACAGGATTTCTATCTCCTCTTTGGGAGGCCGTTTCCCTTTCGCCTTTGGCTTCGCCATCGTATCCCCTTGCGCGGTAAAGGCGGAATCGATGATGTTCTGCCACTGCTTGATGGCTTGTTTCGAGCCGCAGTCGTACACGACACGAATGATATTGCCGTTGAAACCGGTCAATTTTTCCGTATAGAACGCCCCATGCCCTACCGGGTGGATTGTCCGGGTCAGGAATGGAGTCATACCTGCCGTGAAAAGTCCATTCATGCCTACAGAACTATGGCCTTGTTTGTTTTCTTCCATTTCCATCATACATAAAAGATTCAGGTTTGTTCACGGCAAAAGTCCCGCTAGCGAACAGCCGGTATCCATGCTGTCCGGAGGATGACTTCAACCGGAAACCACCTCGGTTTGCCGCGATTCCCAGTATCTCTTGGCAAGAGATATTTTTATATCAGCAATCCTCAGTAAAAGAATATCTTGCGCATACACGGGATGCAGCCTTGGATGCGGGATTGTTGTCCGGAAAGAGATACTTCGCTTGCCGGAAATGACGCAGTCCCAAAAACTTTCGTACTTTTGCAGTCGATTCCCAGTATCTCTTGCCAAGAGATTTGCCAGCTTCCTATATCCCGTTTATAATCATCCGATTGGCTTCGTCCACCGCGTTCATGTCGAGTGAAGCTAGGTAGATTCGCGTGACCCTTTCCGAAGCATGTCCCAAGCCGTCGCTGATGACCGAAAGCGGCACTTCCCTGCTCTTGGCCAGGCTCGCCCACGAGTGCCGCGCCACGTACATCGTCAGCGGTGTCTTCAAGCCCAGCATCCTTCCTATCTCTTTCAGACACTGGTTCACCTTGTACTGCACGTTCCGGTAGGACGAACGGGCATGGGATTCCCCATCGCGGATGATAGGCAGGAGATACCCCTCCCCTTGGTCGAATCGCGCCCTCCCGCAACTTTCAGACTCCTTGCGGTTCCGCTTCCGCCGCCTTTCCTTGTTCCAAACGGCATCTCTTTTCTTGCTGCAAGCCAACGCCTCCTTGTCGTCCCAGCCCTCGGCGCAAGCGATGGATTGCGCTGTCCCCGCTCCCTTGCCAAGTGCCGGCAACCGCCCATCAGGTACTCCGGCATCGCGGCGGAAAGGCTTCGCGCCTCTTTCCTGTCCCATCGCCTCCGCGTTCCGCCACAAGGCTTCCACCGCCTCCTGCATCCGTCCCTCCCAGTGGACGAACAGCGGCCTGCCCGTCTTGCGCCGCACATAGCACAGGATGCCCTCCTTCAGGTCGCTCCGCCGCAGCCCGGCCATGTCCGCGAACGCCATCCCCCGCGTGTAGAAGCTCAGCAGGAACAGGTTACGGGCATAGTCCAGGTCGGGCCGCTCGTCCAAGTCCAACTTCCGGATAGCCCGCAAAGTATCGGCACAGACCGCCCGCTTGCGCGTCTTGGCCACCCCGGTATAGACCTCCGCAAACGGGTTCTGCCGCGGCGCGGGGCAAAGTTTGGCCTTGACCGCTTTGCTGTAGGCCGAACGCAGGTTGCGGAGGTAGAAGGAGGTGGTGTTGGGGCAGAGGCCGCCGGTCAGCAGGTAGTTCTCGTATCTCTGTATGAGGCGGCCCTTCATCTGACAAAAGCCGATGTCCTTGCCGCCGAGGAAGCGGGAAAAGCTGTTGGAAGTGGTGCGCCATATCTCCGCGCGGCGTTGCCTGCCCTCCGAGCGGGCTTCTTCCGCCAGAATTCCAAGCCAGCACAGCATCGTCTTGGGC
>JADIMZ010000108.1 GCA_017694335.1 Candidatus Pullibacteroides excrementavium | reverse complement strand
AGAGGATGCGCAGCCAACGGAAGATGCGTTGGCGCAGGCTCACTCTCACTTTCTTGACGCTCAGCGAGGCCGGATCCAGGTAATAGACATCCGATTTCTTCTTTGCCATGGGTCGTTTCTAATCTTTCTCTTTTGGGGCAACTTTGTCTTTTATTGGGCCGACTTTGTCGCGGACAGGATGCCTTTTACAATACGTTGTTCAGTCCGTTGATACGGAGAGCTTCACGCACGGCATCCAACAAAGCTTCGGGCTTGTTGCCGGAATAGGTGGCAAACGAAGCCTGCCCGCCACCGCCGCCGCCCATCTGCTTGGCCAGTTCCTTGATGGTGTTGCCGGCATGGTGTCCTTTCTTGATCAGTTCGTCCCCGACCAAGAGGTTGATGAAGGTGCTGCCGTCCCGTTCCCCGGCCACGAGCACAAGGCCGTCGGCCATGTCCTTGCGCAGCGAGAGGGTCACCTGTTTTGCCATTTCCACCGGAAGCCCGCCCCGGAAAGAGAGGATTACCGGAATGCCGTCTATTTCCTTCTTCTGTTCCAATAGCTTGTCGTGCAGCTGGGCAACCTTTTCGTTGACATAATTTTCCACATCCTTGCGGAGCTTGGAGTTGCTTTCCACCAATTTGCGGATATTGCCCATCAGGTCGGCTCCCGACTTGAAGAGTTCCTTGGCTTCGGCGAACTGGTCGGTGATGCTGTATATGTACTGTTCGGCGCAGGCTCCGCAGAAAGCCACGATGCGGCGGATGCCGGCGGCAATAGCCCCTTCGCTGACAATCTTGAAGAAGCCGATTTGCCCGGTGGCCTGCACATGGGTTCCCCCGCAGAGTTCTACCGACTCGCCGTAGCGGATTACCCGGACTTTGTCACCGTATTTTTCGGAGAACAAAGCCATCGCGCCCATCTTGCGGGCTTCTTCGATCGGCATGTCGCGGTGTTCGTCCAAGGGGAGGTTTTCCCGGATAAGGCGGTTCACGGTCATTTCCACTTTCCGGATTTCTTCCGCGCTCATTTTCTGGAAATGCGAGAAGTCGAACCTCAGTTCGGTCTCGTTGACCAAAGAACCTTTCTGTTCCACATGGGTTCCTAAAACTTGGCGTAAAGCGTAGTGCATCAAGTGGGTCGCGCTGTGGTTGCAGGCGGTCTGCGTCCGCTTTTCCTTGTCCACGACAGCTTTGAAGGCATGCCCGGGTTCGGCTGGCAATTTGCTGAACCAGTGGATAGGCATATTGTTTTCCTTTACCGTGTCGATGACCGGGTAGCGTTCCCCGCTTTCCAGGTCTTCGATGTATCCCCGGTCGCCTACCTGTCCGCCGGATTCGGCATAGAACGGGGTGGGGGACATCACGATCTGATATAAATCCTTGCCTTTCTTGTTGACTTTGCGGTAACGCAGGATTTTGGTTTCGCATTCCAGCTGGTCGTAGCCGGTGAATGTCACCTCGTGGCCTTCATACACCTCTACCCAGTCGTCCGAGCTGACAGCGGCATCGTGGCGGGAACGTTCCTTCTGCTTCTGCATTTCTTTTTCAAAGCCGGGAACATCCACTTTGAGGCCTTTTTCCCGCAGCATCAGTTCGGTCAGGTCGAGCGGGAAACCATAGGTGTCGTAAAGCACGAATGCGTTGGCCCCGTCCAAGGTATCCTTGTTTTCATTTTTGAGCTTGCTAACCAGCTGGTCTAGGAGGCGTTCGCCGGTTTCGAGGGTTTTCAGGAAAGTGTTTTCCTCTTCGCGGATTACCTTCTCAATCAATTCCTTCTGCTTGCTCAGTTCGGGGAAGTGGCGGCCCATCTGCTTTTCGAGGATGTCCACCAATTTATAGATGAAGGCTTCGTTGAAGTTCAGGAAGCTGTATCCGTAACGCACGGCACGGCGCAGGATGCGGCGGATCACATAGCCGGCCTTGTTATTGGAAGGCAGCTGTCCGTCGGCAATGGCGAAGCTGACCGCCCGCACGTGGTCGGCAATGACCCGCATGGCCACGTCGCATTGGGCATTGGAGCCATAGGCGATGCCGGAGGCTTGGGCAAGAGCCGAAATCAGCGGTTGGAACACATCGGTATCGTAATTCGATTTCTTTCCTTGGATTACCATGCAGAGCCGTTCGAAGCCCATCCCGGTATCGATGCATTTGGAGGGCAGTTCTTCCAGGTGCCCGTCGGCCATGCGCTTGAACTGCATGAACACCAGGTTCCATATCTCGATGACCAAGGGATTGTCCATGTTGACCAATTCCTTGCCGTCGATTTTGGCGCGTTCCTCGTCGGACCGCAGGTCGATATGGATTTCGGAGCAAGGGCCGCAAGGGCCGGTGTCGCCCATTTCCCAGAAATTGTCGTGCTTGTTGCCGAACAGGATGCGTTCCTCGGGGATATGCTCCATCCAGTAGCCGTAGGCTTCCATGTCCTTGTCGGTATGGTCGTGCTCGTCCCCGCCGAATACGGTCACATACAAGCGGTTCTTGTCTATCTGCATGACCTCGGTCAGGAATTCCCAGGCCCAGGCGATGGCTTCCTTCTTGAAATAGTCGCCGAACGACCAGTTGCCGAGCATCTCGAACATGGTATGATGGTAGGTGTCATGCCCTACTTCCTCCAAGTCGTTGTGCTTGCCCGATACCCGGAGGCATTTTTGGGTGTCGGCCACGCGGGGGTACTTGCGCTCGGTGTTCCCGAGGAAAATGTCCTTGAACTGGTTCATCCCGGCGTTGGTGAACATCAGGGTGGGGTCGTTCTTGATGACCATCGGGGCCGAAGGCACGATATGGTGTTGCTTGGAAGTGAAGAAATCCAAAAAGGCTTGGCGTACAGCTTGTGATGAAGTGTCCATAGTGATTCTTTTCATTATTTTTTGGCGAACCGATGAGGAGGCCAATCAGTCCAGAGGCACGTTGCGGGCTGGCTGTGATTGGATTCCGGGGAATGCGTCCCCGTTTCGGATAGGCCGCAAAAACTTGTAAAAGTAGTATAAAATCGCCGTGTGGCAAAATGCGTTTCGCTGGTTTTTGTTGGAATGATTTGAAAATCATTTTGTTACTGTTTTTTGGCTCTGTGCGCGGTGATTCTTTTTTTTGCATGGAGGTTTCGTATTTGAGGAGGTGCTTCTTTGGGCAAGACTTGCGTGTATGCCGGTTTTAGTTTTTCCGGGTTTTGCCCTTCGGCCGTCCATGGTCTGACGGAGCGTTGGCATCGGATTCTTGTCGGCTTTAGGCGTTGGCTTTAGGCGGCCCTGCGGGGACTTTTAGTGTAATTCCGAAAAAAGTATTATTTTTGCAGGCTAATTTTGACCAGTATGACCAAAAAGAAGCTCGAATACCGTCTGCCTTTTTCAAGCCTTGAGGATGGGGTTCATGTTTTTGAGTTTGCTATAGGTCAGGATTTTATGGGACTCTTTCCGGAGACGGATGTGTTCTTTGCGCCTCAGGTTCATGTGGACTTGGAACTGGTCAAGAGCGACCGGTTGATGGAAATGCGGTTCCGCTTCGAAGGAGTGGCCAGAAGCCTTTGCGATCGATGCCTTCAGGAAGTGGAATTCCCGGTACGTACCGAAGAGAAGGTGGTGGCCAAGCTTTCATCGGAAGCCACGGAAGTGGAGGAAGAGGATGAATTTTGGACCGTGCCGGAGAAGGACAGCAGCTTGGACTTGGCGCCCTATTTCCATGAGATATTGGTGCTGAGCCGGCCGATGCAGTTGTTCTGCCCCGAAAACGAAAAGGGCGAGCCGACCTGCGATCCCAAGATGTTGGCTTATTACGACCAGCCTTCGGACATCGAGGAGTCCGAGCCTGAAACCGATCCCCGCTGGGCAGCCTTGGCCGGATTGCGGGACAAGATGGAAGATTGAGATTGAACGAGATTATAAAACGCTAAAAAGTAAGATAAAATGCCTAATCCTAAATGGAGGTTCTCCAAGACCAGAACCAGAAAAAGAAGAACCCACGACAAATTGGAAATGCCTACTTTGGCCACTTGCAGCAATTGCGGTTCCCCGGTGCTGTACCATCATGTTTGCCCCGAATGCGGTTATTACCGTGGCAAGCAAGTGATGGAAACCAATACGGCCAAGGCCTAATTTGTTTCAAGCGGGATTCCGTGCATGCGGGTCGTGCGTTTTTTTCTTGTTTCCGAAAGGATTCGAGGAAAGGTTGTATCCGTATGGGCGGAATGCCTGTTTGCCTAAGGCTTTTACCTAAGGGCTTTTCCCTTAGCCAGGGCCGTTCGCGTTGAGGCGCGATAGGCTTATCGAAAATAATCTGTATGAGATTCGGATTGGATGTTATGGGGGGTGACTTCGCTCCCGCTGCTACCATTGAAGGTGCTGTCTCTGCCTTGGATTCAATCGGAGACGGCAACCGTATTGTCTTGCTCGGTCCGGAAGATGTTATTCGTAAGGAGCTGGCGGACAGGGGGGTGGAGGAAAACCGCTTCGATATTTCCCATCAGCCGCAGTGTATAGCCATGGACGAGAAACCCGTAAAGGCTTTGATGGAAAAGCCGGATTCGGGTATTGCGGCCGGTTTCCGCATGTTGGCCAAGGGGGATTTGGATGCCTTTGCCAGCGCGGGCAATTCCGGGGCGATGTTGGCCGGTGCGGTGACCCACCTCAAATGTATCCCGGGCGTTATACGGCCTTGTACCTGTGCCTGTGTGCCGCAGGAAGAGGGCGATGCGTACAGCGTCCTTTTGGATGTGGGGACCACGCCCGATGCCAAGCCGGAGGTGATGGTGCAATTTGCCGTCATCGGCAGCCTGTATGCCCAGTACCTGCTGGGACATGCCAATCCCCGTGTCTGCCTGATGAATGTGGGGACCGAGGACGGAAAAGGCAATCTCCAGTGCCAGACGGTATTTCCTCTTTTGAAAGAATGTCCCCATATCAATTTTACAGGCAATATGGAGCCTCGCGAAATCTTCAAGAACCGGGCGGATGTCATGGTGACGGATGGTTTCGTGGGGAATATACTGTTGAAAGAGGTGGAGACTTTTTACCGTCTGATGCAGAAGCGGGGCCTTTCCGATCCTCTTTTCGACAGGATGAATTACGAGATTTACGGCGGAAGCCCGATTCTGGGCGTGAACGCTCCGGTGATACTGGGACATGGGATTTCCAGTCCGTTGGCCATCCGGAACATGCTGCTGCAGACCAAGAGGATGTGCGAGCTGGGCTTGACACAGGCCTTGCGTAAGTTGTTTGCTGATTATGTGAGCGAATCGGAGTCCTGATTCAGGATGGTCCGGTTCTATGAAGGTTTTTTTGACCTTTTGTAGGTGTTTTAACCTCTTTTAAAAAGCTTGCGATGGAAAAAATACATGCTATCATAACGGGCGTTGGGGCTTATCTTCCCGACTATGTGCTGACCAACGAGGAGCTGAGCCGCATGGTGGATACCAGCGACGAATGGATCATGGAACGTATCGGAATCAAGGAACGTCGGATCCAGCGCGAGCGTGGCAAAGCTACTTCCGATATGGGAGTGGAAGCCGTACGCGATTTGTTCAGCAAGACGGGGACCAAGCCGGAGGAGGTGGATTTGCTGATTTGCGCCACGGTGACGCCGGATATGCGTTTTCCGGCCACTTCTTGTTTGATTGCCGACAAATTGGGTATCCGCAATGCTTTTGCTTTCGATTTGAGTTCGGGATGCTCGGGTTTTGTTTATGCCTTGTCGACGGCGGCCCGTTATGTGGAATCGGGTCGTTACAAGAAAGTGGTGCTGGTAGGGGCGGAAAAGATGTCGTCGATGATCGACTATACCGACCGGGCTACCTGCCCGATTTTCGGGGATGGAGCCGGGGCTGTGCTGCTGGAACCGACTACGGAGGAATACGGGGTTCTGGACGAGGTGATGGGAACCGACGGCTGCGGTGCCAAGCATCTGCATATGAAGGCGGGCGGTTCGTTGTTTCCTCCCACGCATGAGACGGTGGACAAGCGTTGGCATTATGTCTATCAGGAGGGCCAGGCTGTTTTCAAATGGGCGGTGGTCAAGATGGCCGATGTGGCCGAGGCTGTTGTCAAGCGGAACAACTTGGATCCCTCCAAGGTATGGATTGCCCCGCATCAGGCGAACCTGCGTATCATCAATGCCGTGCAACGGCGTTTGGGCGTATCGGCCGAACAGGTGATGATCAATATCGACCGCTACGGGAACACGACAGCGGCCACGATACCTCTTTTGCTCTGGGAATGGGAGAAGAAGCTGAAGAAGGGGGACGATATTGTGGTCTGCGCTTTTGGGGCGGGGTTTTCGTGGGGGGCTATTTGGCTTAAGTGGGCCTACTAATAGTAAACGTTTTATAGAGGCATCTACTTTGTTGCGAGCCTTGCGCGGCTTGGTCACGTATAAGTACGCTTCCGCGCCGCGCTTCGGCTCGACGCCGCGTATCTGCTCTCTATAAAACGTTTACTGTATTGGTAGGAAACCTCGCATCTGCCTATTCTAAATCGCTTATCTTTTTTACGGAGTATGCGCCTCCTCATGGAATTTGGTTCGCGCCGCATATTCTGAAAATAGTTATTATGAAAAGTGCCGGTCCTCAAAAGAGAAACCGGCACTTTTTTTGTCGAGTCAGTCCGCTACGTATAGACGACGATTCTATTGGACAATGATTCTTGTTGTGGAAACTTGGTTTCCGGCATTGATTCGTACGATGTACATTCCCGGTGTTTGAATCGAGACAGGGATAGTGCCATCTGCATTTTCTATTGTCTGAAGACATTGTCCATGGAGACTAAAGATTTCCACGTGGGATTTGCTGGAAAGTTCTATCCAGAAATAGCCTTGGTTAGGATTCGGGTATGCGCGGACTGCGGCCATGTTCCCGGACTGGTTGCTTGTAGTTGAGATTTTAAATGCAGGACCATCCACTTTGTTAGAGGCGCAGCCTTCAAAGTTGGCTTCCACGCTCCATTCGTACTCCCCATCATCCAGGTTGCCCAGGCATAATATCATCTCAGCCGCACTGTAGGCTATGCCGCTTTGGTTGAACACCTCTTCCTCTGTGGTAATGTTGTTTACAATTACATGGTAAGTGTGGTCTTCTTCGGCATCCCAGCTCAATGTCACACTGTCCTCAATGACGGAAGCATGCAAGTTGGCCGGAGCTATTGCACTTGTTTCCTCGTCGATGGTGATATTGTCCAAGTGAATGCAGTTTTCCAAATCGGAGAATCCTAAGAAACTGATGCGGAGGTTCTTTTCGCCGGCAAAAGGCGTGAGTTCTATGGAATGCTTTTGCCATCCTTCCGTTGAGGCACCTCCTATGCGGATGGTGTCGGAAAGATTTTGGAAAAGGCCGTCGTTGCGGGAAGCTTCTACAATGATGGCCGCTTCGGTCGGTTCTGTATCAATATGGTAAAGATAGAAAGCGAGAACAGGTTTTTTCAAGGTGCTGATGTCTATTTTTTCGCTGCTGAACCGGACGGCATCGCCTACATTCGCAGTTTCTCTTACCAGAAAGGATGCCAGCCCGCCATCTTCGTCTTGTGGTTCGGCTTGGGGAGACGTGGCGTTGCTGCCGATGCCCCAAGCTGCATCAAGGCCGCTGACAATTTCGTTCATCCACAAGTGGCTGCTTTGCCCGTTGGCAAACGATTCCTTGAACGGAACGGGGCTGGATGTTCCTACGAACAGCAATTCGGAAACGGCACCGCTACCTTGCCCGCTTTCATTGAAAGGATAAATGGAGTAGAAGACATAGGCTTGTCCTTCGGGGATGTCCATGATGTCGGTAAATGTGGTGTCTTTGATTCCATTGGCAATGACTTCGGCATTGTTACGGATGATGGAATAGGTAATATTGCCTTCCGCGCTTTCAGGCGTGTTCCAGCTGAGCAGGACAGAATGGTCTTCGTTCTCTTGGGCTTTGAAGTTCCTTGGCGCGGAAGCGGCGGCGAAACCGGCAATGACCGAAATCTCGGCGGCATCGCTCCTGAGGCCGTCTACATAGGCGTAAATCCGGTACGTGTTCAGCCCTTCGGAGGCATCTTGGTCGACAAACCGAGTCTCCAAAGAGGAATTCATGGTTTCGGTCGTGTAGATGGGCTTTTCCGTTCCTGCACGGTATACTTCCATGCTATCTATGGCTCGGATATATTGTCCGTCAAGGGTATAGATTGGGGCGAACCAGCCAAGTTGTACCTGGAGGCTACCGTCGCGGGCTGGGATGGCCGTGAGGTTGTACGGTGCCATTGGCGTGGCACTGGAACGGTAGTTCTCTACTTTGATATTGTCGGCGTTCAGGATCGTATTGGCACGTTCGTTGCTGAAGCATAGGGCGATGCGGTAGATACCTTCTCTTTCGGGGATAAAGTCAATGATGTGATTGTTGAGACCAGCCTCATTGATTTTCAGTGTGTCTGACAGGTATGCTGCTACGGTGCTGCTGTCGTTGTTGTGGCAAAGGGCAACCCGGACAGAAGCAGGATAGGCGGTGTCGGCTACGCCGGCATGGAGGCTGAGCCGGATTTCATAGGCATTGGTCAGATGCAAGGCGGGAAGATAGAGGATATCTTCTTTCTGGCTTCCGATTGTAGTGCGGCATTGAAGCATGCCATCTTCTATTGCCCATGTGCTGCCGTCTTCATTGCCGTCTGCTATGGCAATGTCTTCCAAGTCGGCTTCCGAAGCGAATGATATGAAGTAGGGAAGTTCCAAATAATCGCTGGCATTGATGTAATGATGTTCGTAGCGGATATGGTTGCTGAATTCATAGCCTTGCAGGTAGTCCTGCCAGGTGGAGTCTGTTTTTGTCAGGACATTCCCGTATTCATCGTAGGTGTATTCGTGCTTGTAGCGGTACAAGAGGGACAGGGAGATGGAGTCTCCGTCTTTGGATGCAGAGGATTTGTCCCACCATCCGCCCCAAGGATCTTCATCACCCCAAGGATCCTCTTCGTCGGATATGACTTCTATGTTATACGCTTCCTCCAGCGTGACACTGCCATGTTCGTCATAAGCGTAGCGTGTCATATCCAGTGGAGTCCACGTATATTCATAGGACATGAAGTCAAAGAAATAAGAATAGACGGTTTTTTCAATGACTAAGCCTTGCTGGTTGTATACAAGGTCGTACCGTTCATAAGGATCGTTTTGCCATATTCCATTGATTTTTTTATAGCGGGTTTCCGTACCGCTGTCCTGGCTGTAGGTGTAGGTGCCTTTTGTGTTGATTTCCCATGTGGAGCTGGATTCGATCCATTCATAGTATTCTATTTGGGAGATACGGCCATCGGCTCCATAGGTGGTTTGTGTTTTGGCATCGACCGATGGATTCCCTATGTAATCAAATACGGCATCGCTCCATATATAGGTTTCATGAAGGATTTGCCGCTGCAGGCTGTCATACCCAAAAATCTCTTTTGTGTCCTTGACGAAGGCTTCCGGATCGGCAGACGAAGTAAGTTGGTGGACTTTTTCTTTTACAAGGTTGTTTGTGTCGTATACATAGGAGGTCATGCCTACGATATTGCTCCCCGAATATTCCATCGTGAAATCCAAAAGACGGTTCTCTTCAGGGGCTTCAGATTGGGCGAACAGAGCGGTTGCTGCTCCCAAGAGGATTAGTAAGGTTGTTGCTTTTTTCATGTCCATCGCTTTATTGGTTTGTATTTATTAGTGCGTTTATGAAGCTGTTTAAAATTTTTTACAATCCTGAAAAGAATGGATTTTCAAGGGGCGGTTTCAGGATTTTGTTTGCCCATCGGGGGCTATTTCGGGTCTGGGTTGCGTTTTTCACGTCAGATAGCTTGGCTATCCTCCTTTGAAAAACGCGGCGCCATTCCTCGAAATCCCCTCCCGATGGCCTAAACAAATAAATTTAAACAGCTTCTATATTTTCATGTCGGCCCCGGTATCGATGCCTGTTCCGAAGGCGAATTGACATAGAAAAACCGCAGATTGCAACAAAATGGTGTAATGATTTTATCATAGGCATATAATAATGATATCATACCTTTATGGGAATAGTAATTTTTGTTTTTTATAATTATCATTATATTAAATGTATAGATGATTTTAGTGTTTCTGGAAAACGTACTTTTGCCTCAAGGGGGTATTAGGTGTGTGTTTCGATTGCCACAACTTGTTTGTTGTTGGGCAAGAAAGACAATCGGGATGTTCAGTCTATGTTTTTGAGGAAATCGGAAAGGTTGGCGCCTTCCTGGATACCGAGTTTCTTGCGTATGCGGGAGCGGGTATTGTTAAGGCTTCGGTCGGAACAGTTGAGCACGCTGGCTATCTCTTTTGTGGAAAAATCGGAAGAAAGCATGGCGCAGACCCGTTTTTCGGTGGAAGAAAGGTTGGGGTAACGCTTGGCTATCTTTTTGAGGAAACCCCCGTATTCCACATCGATCAGGTTGTTGAAAAAGGATGAATTTTCAGAAATGATTTCGTTGAGCTGCTGGCAGCTTTTCCGGATGGTCTGGTTTTCTTTTTCAGTGGGTATGTTCTTTTCGGTTTCCTTGAGTTGGGTGATGACAGAGGAGACGATGTTCCTCATTTCGTGGAAATAGACGGCCGTGTCGGTGATTTTTTCTTCTTTTGTCTGTAGTTCTTCGCTCAGTTTTTCCATCCCTTGCCGGTTCTGGCGGGCTCTGATTTTGTTTCTGCGGTAAAGGATTATGAAGATAATGCATCCTGTGAGTATGATAGGAAGAATTATTTTGTAAATGTGGATTTTGGAGTGGGCTTCTTCTATTTGCTTGTCTTTTTGGGTCAGGTCTTGGAGGAATTCCATCTCGTAGATGTTTTTGCGGTCGATTAGCCGGTCCAGACTGTCTTGGTACAGGATGATGGAACGGTAGCAGGAGGCGAGCAAGTCGTAGTCTTTTTGCGCCAATCCTATGTCGGCGAGGCATTTTAGGTAGGACAGGATGGCATCCATGTCTCCGGAGGCTTGCGCAAGTCGGAATCCGTTCTGCAGGTCTTTTTCAGCTTCTTGCAGCATGCCTTTCAACAGCAGGAGTTCTCCTCGGTTCAGGAGGTAAGCCATGCGGTACACTTCGTTGAAAAGGGAGTCGGGGATTCCATGTCTGATGCGGTCCAATGTGTTTAGGGCCAGATCCGTTTCCCCGGCATTGGTATAGGTTCTGGCCATGTTCAGCAAGGTGACAAGCTGCATGTTTTGCCACTTCTGCTTGCCGGAGAGGTAAAGCACGTCGTTATAGAGGTCTATGCATTTCTCGTATTGTTGTTCGTAGCTGTACATGATGGCCATTTCCGAAAGGGTCTGGAGCCGTTTGACGGTATCGTTCGCCTTTACGTAATATCGGTAGGCTTTATTCAGGTAAGAGTAGGCAAGTTCGGTATTGTTCAGGGCCAGGTAGGCGGCTCCGGCTATGCGCTGGGCTTCGGCCGCCTGTTCGGAATTGCCAAGTTCCTGGCTTAGGGCTATGGCTTTATACACGTATTGGAGGCATAAGTCGTATTTTTTGAGCATGAGGGTTCCTCTCGCGAGTTCCAGGTATCCGTGTGCCATGATTTCAGGCTTGTCGAGCAGGTTCCCTATTTCGAGAATGCGGTGGGCGAGGCTGAGGTATCCGGTGATTTCCAGGCCGGGACTGTTCATAGCGTTCCGGCAGGAATCGTAGCTTTGTTCCCATTGTTTCCGGAGCTGTTTCCTGTCTTGCATGGCATGGCTTTGCGGGTTGGACAGAAAAAGGTGCAAGGCGATGATTATGGGAAAAATGAGTATGTTTTTATGCATTGTGCTGGTTTCTACTTTGTTTCTTTGAGTTCTCTTGTGGAAGGCCGGGCTAAGGTACGGAAATTTCCGGGTCCGAGGTTTGCTTGGGGCGACGTGTTTTTTCGATTTGTTTGCATTCTGTTGAATTTGGGTGCCGAGGATGATGGGGCGGCTGCGGCGCGCTTCCCCCGTTGGGTTCGGAAAATCCTATCCGGAAAAATCGCCGGGCTTGTTATTGGCAACTTCCTCAGGGTTTGAATAGAAAACGCAATGGATGTTGCAAATATGTTTCAGTTTGCTTACCTTTGCAGACTCTTTGTCTGAGGTGCAAAGGGCTAAGTAGTTGATAACCTTTAATTAATTAAACAATGAATCAGTACGAAACCGTTTTCATTATGACTCCCGTTTTGTCTGACGAACAGATGAAGGAAGCGGTAAAGAAGTACCGGAACTTGCTCGTTGAGCAAGGAGCCGAAATTGTCTACGAAGACAACTGGGGTCTGAAGAAATTGGCTTACCCGATCCAAAAGAAGGGTTCCGGATTCTATTATTTGATAGAATTCAAGGCAGAAGGCAAGGCGATCCAGGTTTTGGAAACCGCTTTCCGTCGTGACGAAAAAATGTTGCGTTTCTTGATTACGAAACTGGACAAGCATGCTATCGCTTACAACGAAAAGAAGCATGCCAAGAAACAGCAAGAAGCGAGTGAACAACCTGAAAACAAGTAAAAGCGATGGCAGTAGATAACGACATTAAATATCTGACCCCGATTGCGGTAGATACCAAGAAGAAGAAATGGTGCCGTTTCAAGAAGAGCGGTATCAAATATATCGATTACAAGGATGCCGACTTCCTCTTGAAGTTTGTGAACGAACAGGGCAAGATCCTTCCCCGCCGTATCACGGGTACATCCGCGAAATACCAGAAGAAAGTGGCTCAAGCTATCAAGCGTGCCCGCCACTTGGCTTTGATGCCTTATGTTGGTGACTTGTTAAAGTAAGGAGGAAGAGAGATGGAAGTAATTTTGATCAAGGACGTGGCCAAATTGGGCTACAAGGACGATATCGTTGTAGTGAAGAACGGTTATGCCAACAACTACCTCATTCCTCAGGGTTATGCCATCTTGGCTACCCCGAGCATGAAGAAGGTGCGTGCCGAAAACCTCCGTCAACGTGCATTCAAGGAAGAAAAGTTGCGCAAGGATGCCGAAGAACTGGCAGCTAAGCTCAACGGCTTGGTTGTGAAGATTGCCGCCAAGGCCGGTACTTCGGGCAAGATTTTCGGTTCGGTCAACAACATCCAGATTGCCGATGCATTGAAGGAACAGCATTCGATTGAAATCGACCGCAAGAAGATTTCGATTCCGGGCGAAGCCATCAAGGAAATCGGCCAGCACAAGGCGCAGGTTGACTTGCACCGGGATGTGAAGGCTGAAATCACCTTGGATGTTTACGCTGAATAATTGAATCTGAATGGCATTCGGGAAAATTGCCCGGTGCTTTGAAGGATAGGGCGAGGGGGCTGTGTCGAAATAGGGATTTGGAATAAATCTCAGGCGGTGTGTCAGAGTGAGTAAGATGCAAGGCGCTGAGAGCGAGAACGAAGGAGCGTACTTGGGTACGTGACTGAGTTCGAGACTCGATAGCAACGAAGCAGATTGCTCATGACACACCGCTTTTTCGTTAATTTTGTGTTCGGACGGTCTTGTTTTGAACCCAATCGGTCATTAGGCTTTTGGGAAGAAGCAGGCAAGAGGTCCAAAGCGTCCGTTATAGTTTCGCAATCTGAAACGGACTCGGCGAGTTAATGGCCGATTTGGGTTGCGGTTGTGGCCGGTTTGGTCTGGCCGTCTTTGATGGGGGGTAAAATCCATTGTTTTATGCTTAGTAATCAGCAAATAAAACTCTTCAAATCCTATCAGCAGAAGAAGTTCCGGCATCAGGACGGGGTGTTTGTGGCGGAGACGCCCAAGGTGGCGGAGGTGTTGATGCGGAGCGGCTTGCGTATTTTGACGGTGGCGGCTCTGGAATCCTGGTGGGAACGCCCGGCCAACGAGGACTTGCTGCGGCGCTGGGAACGTCGGCATGGGTGTCGGGTCGAGCGTCTGGTCGTCACGCCTAAGGATCTGGAACGGATTTCGGGCTTGGTGCAGCCGCAGGAGGTCTGGATGCTGTTGGAGCGTCCGGAGGCGGCTTTGTCGGGACTGGCGGCAACGGCTGTGGATGCCTTGTGCCGAGGGTGCTGCCTTTTGCTGGATGGTTTGCAGGATCCGGGCAATGTGGGCACGGTACTCCGTCTGGCGGACTGGTTCGGGATGGATGCCGTTCTGTGTACTGCTGATTGCGCGGATGTGTTCCAGCCTAAGTGCGTGCAGGCTTCGATGGGGTCAGTGGGGGTGGTGCCGGTCTGGTATGCGGAGCGGGAGGAATGGTCGGAATTGATTCGGGCCAAGTCCGGGATAGAGGTGGCCGGAGACGGGGAAAAGACTTGCCTCGGGGCTTCGGATGGGCATAGTGGTGGATTGCAGGTGTTCGGCACTTTCATGCGAGGTGACAATATTTATAGGCAGACGTTGCCGCAGTCTTCGGCTTGGTATATAGTCGGCAACGAGGGCAAGGGGATTTCGCCTTGCTTGGAGGCGGTGGTAGGGCAGCGTTTGTCGATTCCGGCCTTTCCGCGTTCCGGTTTCTTGAGGGGGATAGGTTCGGGTCAGAAAGGGGAATCTTGGGGAAAAGAGGCGGCCTTGGGCGGTTTGGATGCGGCCTCTCCCGGGGCGGAATCGCTGAACGCGGCTATGGCGACGGCAATCCTTTGTTCGGAAATCCGGCGTCAGATGGTTCGCTAAGGCGGAAGATGCGGTTTTGTCGGAATCAAAGGATATGTGTCCGGGGCGCACATGTTCAAAGTCAAGGATGCTGACGGGAAAGTGTGGGTGCATCGGAATCCGGGGTGTGCGTCTGTGGGTGTCGGCGGCTTTGGGCTTTTGGGGAAGTGGCGGCTGGGGATTTTGTGCTGGTTGACTCTACCTACGAAAAATCCGGGCTTGGAAGTTTGGAAATTCTGAAGAAAATATTACTTTTGCACTCCCTTTCAGGAACGGGATGTAGCTCAGCTTGGTAGAGTACACGTCTGGGGGGCGTGTTGTCGCAGGTTCAAATCCTGTCATCCCGACTCTAACTCCTTGGTTGCCAATGTGCGGTCAAGGAGTTTTTTTTATACCCTGACTGCGATGAAAGACGGTTTCCGTGGCTTGTGACGGCCTTCGCGTCAACCAAGACGTCAACCGAAAAGAGATGGGTACAGCAGTCAGTATCAGCGTTGTATGCTACCGCTACAAGCGGCTTGCCAACGGAGAAAGTCCACTGATGCTCCGCGTGAGCAAGGACGGAAAAAGAAGTATGCGCAGTTTGGGCGTTTCAGTCGATGCCAAACACTGGGATTTCAGGAAGAATGAACCCAAGCTCAGATGCCCGAATCGGGAGTACATTCTTGACATTATCCTAAAGGCCAAGCAGAAAACGAGTAAGTTACATGAAAGTTTGCTTGCATGGAAACCGTTTGGTATCTTTGCGGAGCAATAATCTGAACCCAATGAGCGGCCGAAGAATTAAAATAGCATTTATGGACGCAGCAAGGGAGTTTGTGTCATCCCTGCCAGAAAAGGCGCAAAAGAAAATGACCTATAACCTTCTTAAAGTGGAGGGTGGAGAAATTGATAAGGAAATCTTCAAGAAATTGGAGAACTCCGAGATATGGGAGTTTCGGACACTTTTTAGCGGGATATGTTACCGCCTGTTTGCCTTTTGGGACACGGAAATAGAGGCTTTAGTGGTTGCCACTCACGGGATAAAGAAAAAGACGCAGAAAACGCCTAAAAGGGAGATAGAAAAGGCGGAGAAATTGAGGAAAGAATACTTCAACGATAAAAACAAATAGCTATGGGAAAGATGAACTTAACCCCGCTTAGCGTGGTCGTGGATGAGGTTTGGGGCGAAAAAGGCACTCCCGAAAGGGATGCCATGGAAGCTCAGCTCAAAGAGGATTTGCAGGCATATTACATTGGAGAGGCTATCAGGGCAGAAAGGCTCAGACAAAACCTTACACAGGAGGAGTTAGGGGCTAAAGTGGGTGTAAAGAAGTCGCAAATATCCAAACTTGAAAGCGGCAAGTGTATAATAACCCTCCCTACCATGAGCAAGATTTTCAAGGCATTGGGATTTGCTTCAGCCTCTCTTGATTTGGGGATAGGCGGAAAGATTGCCTTGTGGTAAGGATACAATAGCTACAAGCGATGGAACAGATTGGGAACATGAAACTCTACTCCTTGGACGAGGTGAAAGACGAGCTTATCGGCAAGGTGGGAACGCCCGAAAGGGACGAACACGAGCGAAAGGTGGAAGAAGCCTTGCTGGCCTACCGAATAAAGTCCATGCCATATAGGAAGCCTTGTCAATGCCAAGCATCTGATAGAGAGTAACTGTAACATGGGATTGCCTATTATATATAGCTATGAAGGAAAGCAATCCGTCCTTAAAGTACTGGGTCGATGATTGCCGATAGTCTTAGGCATCTAAGCCGTCCAAGAACGGCTGTCTTTAGCTTTCTTACCTACCTATTCCTATAACAACACCATATATACTGCTTGCGTACCGCTATCCATGACAAACGCCTCCCCCTGTCCTTGGGAAAGGGGAAATTCCTGCCGATACTGTTGCCGAACGGCGGGGATTGGCAGGTTATGATTCTTGTGGTGAAGATGTCGGATTGAATGCGGCAAGCTCTGGTTCGTCTATTGATGTTTCGACACTAAGTATGTGGATGAATAGCAAGTAATATTAAAAACCGAACTTGCTATGGATGCGAAAACACTTGTCGATTACCAAGTCCTTCACGGGCAGAACGAGGTCGTGGAAGCCTTGATGAAGAACGATGAAAGCCTTTGGGAACAGCTGCCAGAGGATGCGGAAATCCTTGAATGGTGGCTTGTTTCGCCTTGGCTGGCCGAATGGCTGCTACGGTCAGGGGAATGCGTTCTGGAGGCTTACGGTTCATCATGGTGGGGCAGGCAGACCAGCGGTCAGGCCATCTGGATGGATGCCGTGATTCAGGAAATCGCCCGTTCTTTCATGTAGCCTTGGCTGCTATCGGCTAAAAGGCTAATTTTGTCTTGACAATACCCCTGAGTGCCAAAAATGCTTATCTTTGTGGCGTTGGGCGACCAACGACATATTGTGAAAGTGTTTGTTTCATCCCTGAATAGGAATCTGGAAAATTCAAACAGAGGAGGTGAACAATGGCACTCATCACTTGTTCATGCTATATCCGTTCGTGATATACGATACAAGTGTGGGGTATTGTTTCTATTCTCTGTTGGGCATTCCAGAGCCTCTATTCAGATAGAGCAATAGCCTCACACTTTTCTTTTTATCTACTAATCACATCTTTTGGGGCTGGGGATGGCTAAAAGCTATTTTTATGAGCAATTGGAAAATTGTCAGACTGGATTCTTGCCAAAACGGGCAGAGAACAGCAGAAATTGAACCTGTTAATGGTGGAGCAAATGCAGAAGTCTCTATTTCAGAACAGAATGGAGCGGTTCATGTGATTCCTGTGGCGACACCAAAATCTTCATCGGTGGCCTCCACTTTTGCGGAAATCCCTGTGGGAAAAACGGTTGCTACATTGCAAGTGGGAGATATAATTTCTTGGTAATGTTGCAATAAGGCAATGGCACGACATAAGAGGAATAACCTTTAATCGGAATGAGGGGGTATATACTAATATGTCGTGCCTGTTTTTATGTTTTAATTGGTTATTAATGTATATTGTATGAGAACTAAGTGTTTGTTATTGCCTTTAATGGCATTATGCCTTGCTGGCTGCCATCCCGAAGAGGATAAGAGTTTGCGGATTGATGGCCAGAATTTCCCAGATGATGTATTCAGGTCGTATTTGACCGAGAATTTCGATTTGGACGGTAACGGGGTGCTGGACGAAGATGAAATATTGGCAGTGGATTCGATAAATGTTCGTAATCATTTCAGTAATCCCATGTCAGGTGTTATCTATACCTTGGATATGATTGATAGGTTTGAGAATTTACGGTATTTGGATTGTTATGGACATCAGAT
>JADIMZ010000107.1 GCA_017694335.1 Candidatus Pullibacteroides excrementavium | reverse complement strand
GGCCGATTCCCATTGGGCTTTTTTCAAGCCGCGCTGTTCCAAGGACTTGATGATGGCATCGCATTTGGACTGGGTCCGGGAGGCAATCATTACCTCTGAAAAGATTTCGGGGTGTGAGGCCACTTTGTGGGCGACCACGGTGGCCACTCCACCGGCACCGATAATCATGACTCTGCTCATGGTATTGTGTTTTATGCGGATCTTGGCTCTGGGCCGCGAACCGCGTTGTTAATCAAAGTGTTTGGCTGAAAAAGGAATCGCCGGGACAGGCTCCTGCCTCTGCCCGCAAGCGATTTTCCGGCAAATTTAGCTAAATTTCCGCTATGCGGCCGCGCTTTTTCCGTTTGCCGGCTGTTTTGATTTTGTTACATCGGAGGAGAGGATAATGGCATTTTCAACCCAAAGCCTAATGACCGATTTGGGTTCGAGTGGCGTTTCTTGTTAACGGATATCGATGGCCATGAGTTCGTGGCTGAGTGCCCGGATGCCATTTTGGATTTTTTCTAATTGCTGCTGGCGGGGTTTGTGTACCCCGGCGGCATAGTGCCATAATTGTCGTTCGTTGATTCCGGTTATCCGGCTAAGGGCTGCTTTGGTGAATATGTAGCTGTAGTAGTTGATAAAGGTGGCGGCATCTATTTCATATTTGAGGCAAAATTCTCCTTGCAGGGCAGGGCAGGGGGTGGGGTTGTCTTCCAAATAGAGGCTGACGGCATCTTCCATATTGGATTCGATTTCCCGGATGGTATTGCCTACAGTGAACACCGGGGCATCTTCGATATAGGCGCTTAGATTGTTACCTGCGTGTTCAACAATGACTTTGACGGTTTTCATGGTGTTTTGTTTATTTAAGTCAGGCTTGTTTTAGGATGCTATTGTATGTGCCTTTTTCTATGCCTTTGGAGGTGTGGTTGGGACTATGACCGTGCGGTCTCCTTTTACGTATTTGACATGGCTGCCCTTTTGGGATTTCTTGACATAGCCGTTTTGCAAAAGTAGGTCGATGACCTCCTTGACAGATTTGTAGCTCATGCTGGACTGGTTCTGTTTGCAAATATAGTATTTTTATGAATACTTTGAGGGTTGTGTGGGATTTTGCGAACCCCAAAAAGCAACGATATGGAAACAAAAAGCTTTGTACATTTGCAGCCGTTGCGCCGGAGAGGGGGGATTGGGCGATAGAGGGTGAGGATGAGAGGATATGAAGGATGGAGTGCCTGCCGTGATTAGGGAAAAGGGCGGGGCTGAGGCGCTGGATGGGTTCGCAAAAAATAATAGATAGAAGATGAGAATATTAGTTGTGAATGACGATGGGTATTTTGCGCCTGGGATCAGGCATTTGGCCAAGGTGGCATCCAAGTTCGGGGAAGTTTTCGTGGTGGCTCCGGATGCGCCACGTTCGGGCCAGGGCCATGCGGTGACTTTGGTTACGCCGCTGCGTCTGCATGAGCTGGGGACGGAAGAGGGGATTCATTATTATAGTTGCAACGGGACACCGGCCGATTGCGTGAAGCTGGCGGTCAAGGTGGTCTTTGGCGGGGAGCATCCCGATTATCTGTTTTCGGGCATCAATCATGGAAGCAATGCTTCGTCGAACATTGTCTATTCGGGTACGGTGGCCGGGCTGATCGAGGGGGCGTTGGCGGGGGTGCCTTCGGTGGCGTTCTCGCTGATGGATCATTCGTTGCAGGCTGATTTCGAACCTGTTCTGGATTATGTGGAGGAGGTGATCCGCAAGTGCATCGAAACGGGGCGCAAGGATATCTGCTGGAGCGTGAACTTTCCCAAGCTGCCCAAGGCGGCGCTCAAGGGTATCAAGGTCTGCCGGGTGGCGAAGGCCTATTGGGACGAGGATGCGGTGGAACGGGTGGATCCGGCGGGGCGCAAGTATTATTGGCTGGAGGGGGATTTCATCCGCAAGGACGATGCGCCCGATACCGATTTGGCCTATACCGACCAGGGGTATGTGTCGCTGACGCCGTTGCATTTCGACTGGACGGATTACGCGGAGATGGAACGGCTGAAGGGCTTGTTCTGATTCATGCTTCAGCAGGCGAGTCCGGGTTCTGGATCAGTTGCCGGGCGGCGGCTTCGTCTTCGGGGTTCACGAGGACTTTGATGCCTCGGTTTTCGGTGCTGAGGTAAGGGGAGATGACGCCGCCGAGGCTTTCGTCTTTGAGCATGGAGAGGATGCCGTTGGCTTCGAGCATTCCTTTGATGATTTCGGCTTCCATCCGTTGTCCGGAGAATACGGCTACGAGCCGGCTTTGGTCTTGGTTTTTCATGGGTTTAGGCAATTAGGTGTCTTGTCTTTCTTAATTAGATGGCCGCTTTTCTTCAGAGGGTCGCTTTTCTGCTTTCCTTGCAGGAGGAATTGCGGCTTTCTTTGTTGTACTTATAAGTTCAAAGGTAATGTTTTTTTCGATGCCGGGTTGTATCCTGCCGTTGGAAAGGATGCCGTTGTGGGAAAACTCGGCTTCTTGATGCGCAAATGGCAGGCTTATGATGGTGATGCCTGTGATTTGGCAGGATTTCCTGTTATTCTGTCAGAGGCGGGAGCGTGGCACGGACTTTGCGGAAGAGGGGGCTGTCGTCGGTCGAAAGGTCGGAGGTCCGCGAACCACGGAAGTGGGAGACGGGCTGGGGCTGGGCGGGCGACAGGGGGCTGGATGTTGAGTGGGAGAAGCCGGAAGCGGCAGGCAATCTGTGGCTTTTGGTTCGCCCGCAGGGCATCGAAAAAAGCTTCGACAAAGATTGTTTAACCTCGAAAAAATTTTGAATCATGGGAAAAATAATAGGTATCGACCTGGGAACTACTAACTCCTGCGTAGCTGTGATGGAAGGCAGTGAAGCCGTTGTTATCCCTAACAGCGAAGGTCATAGGACAACTCCTTCCGTGGTTGCTTTTGTGGACAACGGGGAACGCAAGGTGGGCGACCCGGCCAAGCGTCAGGCAGTGACCAACCCGCACGGGACGGTTTACTCCATCAAGCGTTTCATGGGGGAAACTTACGATCAGGTGACCAACGAAATCAACCGCGTGCCTTACAAGGTGGAACGCGGCGACAACAATACGCCTCGTGTGCGTGTGGGCGACCGTTCTTACACGCCTCAGGAAATTTCGGCTATCATCTTGCAGAAGATGAAGAAGACGGCCGAGGATTACTTGGGAACGACGGTGACCGAAGCGGTCATCACCGTGCCGGCTTACTTCAGCGACTCGCAGCGTCAGGCTACCAAGGAAGCGGGCGAAATCGCGGGCTTGACGGTAAAACGTATCATCAACGAACCTACGGCGGCCGCTTTGGCTTACGGTTTGGATAAATCGCAGACAGACAAGAAGATTGCGGTATTCGACTTGGGTGGCGGTACTTTCGATATCTCCATCCTGGAATTGGGCGACGGGGTTTTTGAAGTGAAATCGACCAACGGGGATACCCACTTGGGAGGGGATGACTTCGACCAGCGTATCATCGACTGGCTGGCCGATGAGTTCCAGAGCGCGGAAGGCACTGATTTGCGCAAGGATCCGATGGCGTTGCAACGTCTGAAGGAAGCGGCTGAAAAGGCCAAGATTGAATTGTCCAGTTCGTCGACGGCCGAAATCAACTTGCCTTATATCACGGCGATTGATGGTACGCCCAAGCATTTGGTAAAGCAGTTGAGCCGTGCCAAGTTCGAGCAGATTTGCGATGATTTGATCCAGCGCACGATCGAGCCTTGCCGCAAGGCCTTGGCGGATGCCGGCTTGCAGCCTTCGCAGATTGACGAGGTCATCTTGGTGGGCGGTTCGACCCGTATCCCGAAAGTGCAGGAAGTGGTTCAGAACTACTTCGGCAAGGTGCCTTCCAAGGGTGTGAACCCGGATGAAGTGGTGGCGATGGGTGCCGCGATCCAGGGCGGTGTGCTGACGGGCGAAGTGAAGGATGTGCTGCTGTTGGATGTAACGCCGCTGTCTTTGGGTATTGAAACCTTGGGCGGGGTGTTCACCAAGCTGATCGATGCCAACACGACGATTCCTACCCGCAAGAGCGAAGTGTTCAGCACGGCCAGCGACAACCAGCCTTCGGTTGAAATCCATGTGCTGCAGGGCGAACGTCCTATGGCTAACCAGAACAAGAGCATCGGCCGTTTCCACTTGGACGGTATTCCTGCCGCTCCGCGTGGCGTGCCTCAAATCGAGGTTACGTTCGATATCGATGCCAACGGTATCTTGAATGTTTCGGCCAAGGATAAGGGCACGGGCAAGATGCAGCAGATTCGTATCGAGGCTTCGTCGGGTTTGACCGATGATGAAATCAAGCGGATGAAGGCCGAAGCCGAAGCCAACCGCGATGCGGATATGAAGGCCAAGGAACAGGCCGACAAGGTGAACAATGCCGACGCGATGATTTTCCAGACGGAAAAGCAGTTGAAGGAATACGGCGACAAGATTCCGGCCGACAAGAAGGTCAATATCGAATCGGCTTTGAAGGAACTCAAGGATGCGATGGCTTCCAAGGACTTGGCTCGCATTGATGCGGCTAACACCAAGTTGAACGAAGCATGGCAGGCGGCTTCGCAGGAAATGTACCAGGCACAGCAGCAGGCGGGGGCTAACCCGGGAGCTGGCGCAGGTGCCGGGGCTAATGC
>JADIMZ010000106.1 GCA_017694335.1 Candidatus Pullibacteroides excrementavium | reverse complement strand
CTGCACTGGTTGCAGCCGATGCAGTGATCCGCCTGCCGTAATTTGGGCACGCTGCGGTCGTAGCCTACCAAATAGACCCGTCTGGCTTCTCGATAGTTTTCGTCCTTGTAACTTGCCGCTATATTGCCCTCGTTCAAGCATTTGTTGTAATGCAACAGGATGGTTGGAATATCGATGCCGTAAGGGCAAGGCATGCAATACTTGCAATCGTTGCAGGGAATGGTATCGAACTCCATCATCCGGGTAGCCGTCCGTTGCAGGAAGTCGAATTCCTCTTCGGTAAGAGGCTTCAAGGGCGAATAGGTCTTGAGGTTATCCTGCAAATGCTCCATCCGGGTCATGCCGCTCAGCACGGTCAACACCCCGGGAAAACTCCCGGCAAAACGGAAAGCCCAGGAAGCTACGCTCTGATTAGGCTCGCGTTCCTTGAGCTGGGCCACGATATTGTCTGGCACGTTCGAAAGCCGCCCTCCCAACAGAGGCTCCATGATAACCGCCGGAATGTTCCGCTTGGCCAGCTCGTTGTACAGGTACTCGGCATCGGTATTGCGCGGATTAATCTGCTTAGCATACCTCCAGTCCAAATAGTTGAGCTGTATTTGCACAAAATCCCATTTGTACTTGTCATGCTTGGCCAGCAGGTAGTCGAACACCCGGATGTCCCCGTGGTAGGAGAATCCCAGGTTCCGGATCCGTCCCGCCTCGCGCTCCTGCAACAGGAAATCCAAGATACCATTATCTATATAGCGGGCGTTGAACTCGGCCATCGCGTCCGTGCCCATGCCAATGCCATGCAACAGCATGTAATCGAGATAGTCCACCTGCAATTCCTTGAGCGAGTTATGATACATGGCCAAAGAGGCTTCCCGGCTCCAGGTGGAAGGGGCGAAATTGGAAAGCTTGGTGGCTATGTAATATTTGCTGCGGGGATGCCGACTGAGGGCGATGCCGGTAGCCCGTTCGGAAGTGCCTTGGCAATAGGCCGGAGACGTATCGAAATAATTGACCCCGTGCGCAATGGCATAATCCACCAATTCGTTGACCATTTCCTGGTCTATCGCCGCATTGCCTTCGCGGGCGCTCTTGCCCCCGATTGAAGGCCAGCGCATGCAACCATAGCCCAGTAACGAAACCTTTTCGCCCGTTTTGGGATTGGTCCGGTATGTCATCTCCCCTTCCGGTTCCGCAGAGGCGGAGGCATCGCCCTGCCCGCCCCGCTTGCCGCAGGAGGCCAGTCCGGCACCCAAGGTAACCGCCCCGGCCACGCCAGCCACTTTCAGGAAATCCCGCCGGCTCATGCCTTGGCAGCCCCGGCCATTCGACACCGAGCCTTGCCGAGGTTTCAGTTCGTCTTGCCGGAGGTTCGGCTCGCCTCGTCCCGCCTGATTTCCCCTACTCTCTCCTGAACATAGGCAAGTTCCAGCTTCCGAATCCATTATCTTATCTTGTTTCGATGTTTTCATTTCCCCAAAAAATTGAATGTTTGAACAAATCGCGCAAGCCATTACATCGTCCTGTGCGCACTGTGGCCTTCCACGTAAATCGCGCTGAAAGGCCGGGCCGGACAAAGGTATTCGCAGGCCCCGCAGCCGATGCAGCGTTCGGTATTTACCACAGGAATCTTGAGCGAAGCCGGATTGGAGGGTTCGGACGGCACCATCTGTATCGCGCCCGAAGGACAATGCCTGGCGCAGTTGCCGCATTCCTGGCCATCGGTAATCGGCACGCAGTTGTCCATGATCCAGACCGCATGACCTATCCGGGTCGCGGATTTATCAGCTACCGTGATTGGCTCGATAGCCCCTGCCGGGCAGACTTCGGAGCAATGCACGCACTCGGGCCGGCAATAACCTCTCTCGTAAGACATTTCGGGTTGCATCAGATGCAGCAGGTCAGTAGAGGGCCGCAAGACACCATTGGGGCAATTGGCCACGCAAAGCTGGCAGCCGGTGCAGTGCTTGGCGAAATGCCGGGCGTTGACCGAGCCGGGCGGCAGTATCCGGGTGGCACGGTCGGGCACTTTCTTGTCTTCAATCACCGCCAGACCGCCATCCACTTTCTTTTCTTGGGCTTTCAGGGCGGCCGAAGTGGCCAACAAAGCCGAGGCGGCCAGGAATTTGCGGCGGGAGGTATCCACCGGAGCGGCCGTTTTTACGTTCAGACGGGATTGTGCCGCTTGCATAACATGGCCGGAATCCGAATCGAGCGGCTGGACAGCTTCCCCATTTTGGGTTCTCATCCCCCTATCCTTAGCAGAAAAGGACTGGGGCGAAACGCTCTGCGCGCCTGCGGCAAGTTCCCTCTTGGAAGGATGCCGGTAATGAATCGCGTCCTTGGGGCATTTGCCGATGCAATCCATGCAGGCCACGCAACGGCTGTAGTCTATCTGATGGTGGGCGATGTCGATGCAAGAGGCCTTGCAGTTGCGTTCGCAGAGTTTGCAGCTGACGCATTGGGAGCTATCGATGACGGGCTTGAACCAAGAGAAGCGGGACAGGAAGCCGAGCAGGGTTCCGACCGGGCATACCGTGTTGCAATAGGTGCGGCCGTTGCGCCATGCCAAGACAATGATAATCACGAAAGTAGCCGCTGCAATCAGAAAGGTAGGCAGGCTTTTGACGTAAACCTCGACCGGGTAGAAAGCGTAGCCTCCGGCTCGTTCGGAAAAGAAGGCCAGCAGGTTGTTGCCCCAGCGGTAAACAGGGGCGAAAAGATTGGAAGCGATACGGCCGTAGGCGGAATAGGGGTCGAGCAAGGCTACAAAGGAGGCGATGCCGCCGATCAAAGCCGCCACGAACAGGACCAAAACCGTGTATCTCAGCCAGGAAATGGCTTTGGAATAGGTGTAGCGGTTCTTTTTCTGCTTCTTGCCGAACCAGGCGGCGATGTCCTGGAATACGCCCAAGGGGCAAATGACCGAGCAATAGACCCGGCCGAAAAGCAAGGTGAGCAAAAGCAAGAAGAGGATGACCCCGAGGTTCAGAGCCAACACGGCAGGCAGGAGCTGTATCTTGGCCATCCAGCCGAAATACAGGTGCAGCACGCCGGAAATATCGAGGAACAGCAGCGTCAACAGGCTGAAGAACACGATAGCAAGCGTGATTCGGATTTTCCGTAGCATACAGGTTTGTTTTTATCGGGACAGGCGATGCCTCGTTTTCGAAAAGACTTCGTACCGGGACTCTTCCGGACTCAAGAGGATTCCGGCCAGGCTCGCACCATCCCGCTTTACAGGTCTTGCAAAGATAAAACACTTGGCCTTTTGCCTGCTAATACAGATTACAGATTCTTGGGATTATTGTACAGAACCCTGTATTCAAAGAACACACCATTATTCCAGAATCAAGGTGGAAAAACCGGGGGTACACCAAGTGCGGAGGGCGAGGGAGTCCGTGCCGGGAACCGGTTCGGTATAAATCAGATAAGCCTCGTATTCAGGATGCTTTTGCAGAAAATCCCGGCTTGGATCGGTACCCCAGACCATGCAGGCGGTCGCCAAGGCATCGGCCTCCCAGCAATCCTTGCAAAGGATGGTAGCACTGAGAAGGTTATGCTGCACAGGCCGTCCGGTCTGCGGATTAATCGTATGCGAATAGCGCTGGCCGCCGGCCTCGAAATACTTGCGGTAATTGCCCGATGTGACAATGGAGTTGTCGGTCAAGGCCAGCTTTTGCAGGATGCTCTGCTGCGCCAAGGAGTCTTGAGCCGGCTTCTCGATGCCCACGACCCAAGACGAACCGTCCGGCTTGAGCCCACGGGTACGGATTTCGCCGCCTATATCCACCAAATAGGCAGCAATCCCCTTACTTTCAAGATATTCCGAAACCATGTCGCTGCAATAGCCTTGGGCAATCGCGTTGAAATCCAAGCGGAGCAGCGGATGGTCCTTAATCAGGCGGGAATCCTCGATACGGACTTTCTGCCAGCCCACATATTGCAGAATCTCTATCAGTTCCTCATCCCCCGGCAGACGACTCGGCCCGCTGCCCGGCGTGAAGCCGTAAGCCTGCACCAAAGGGCCTACCGTGACATCGAACACGCCTCCGGTAAGCTCGGAAACCTGCTGGGACTTGGCCAGCATATCGCAGAAAGCCTCGCTCAGTTCTATGTCCTCGTTGCGGTTCACCCGGCATATCTCGGAACTGTCGTTCCACAAGGATGCGCAAAGGTCGAACGCCGCCAACAGGGAATCAATCTCAGGCTGCAAAGCATTGGCACTCAGACCCTCTTTCCGGGCATCAGCATAATAGCTGATAGCATAATACGAGCCTTGGGCAATGCCCATCATCTTTTGAAACTGAAGCCGGGGCTTGGAGGTACAGGACGTCTGCAAAAACAAGAGCGAAACGGCCAGCAAAACCACTGCCAGAACCGAGAAGAACAAAGCCAAGGCTGATTTTTTACCGAAGGACATATTCATTTTCAACAAAAAGTAGGTTTCCGAAACACGACACCGAGGTTTCCAGCGTCTTAGGATAAGCAAAGATAATATGCATTACACCAATCTCAAAATATTCAGGCGTAATGCATAAATCTCAAAATTTCCATAGACAATCTTCATCAATTCCATACCCATCATCTGGGATATCAGGGACGCATAAACGTTTTGGAAGTCAAGTTTGGATTTCGTATGTTTGCAGTTCCGAAATGGCCGTTTCCGAAACACTCATTTCCGAAACAACCGTTTCAGAACAAGACAACCATCAGAAAACAAATAATATGCATTTCTTCGACAGGAAAAATGAACTAGATTCATTACAAGATATCCATAGACAATCGCTCTCAAATGCCCAGTTCACCGTGGTAACGGGTCGCCGCCGCGTCGGAAAGACCT
>JADIMZ010000009.1 GCA_017694335.1 Candidatus Pullibacteroides excrementavium | reverse complement strand
TCCTTCAGTCCGGCATCGATGCCGGCTAAGATTTCCTCTTTGCTGATAAATTCCTCTTCTTGTTCTTTTTTTTGTGCCTGGATGTCCTCGGCCAGTTTGGACGACAGCCATTCCTTGTTGCGCAAGGACATGGATTGTATGGTCAACCACAGGCTTTCCATCGAGATGCTGGCTTTCATGGTGTGGAGATTTTTATATTAACCGTACAAAGATAGTGATTTTTTCAACAGGCTTGTGTAAACAATTTGATTATCTCAAATAAATGATGTACCTTTGCGCTCCATTTTGCGAAAAAGAGTAACAGAGATATGTATTTGACCACAGAAAGAAAGAAAGAAATCTTCAAGACCTATGGCGGTTCGGAAAGCAATACCGGAAGCGCGGAAGGTCAGATTGCCTTGTTCACCGAACGGATTCTCCATCTGTCCGAACATGTAAGACAACACAAGAAAGACCGTTTTACCCAACGTGCGTTGGTTACCTTGGTAGGCAAGCGCCGTAAGATGCTCGACTACTTGAAGGAACGGGACATCGAGCGCTACCGTGCTATCCTGCAACAGTTGAATCTGCGTAAATAAGCAGGCTGTGTGGATACAGACAGCTCTGGCAATGAAAGGCAATTATGTTTCGTAATTGCCTTTTGTTGTATTGTGTAAAATATAAGTAATTGATTCTTAATGCAATATTTTGTCGGTGCCGCTGTTCCCTGCAAAGCGAGGGTCTTCGATGGGGTCGGTTTTGGCATCGCCCGCTTTTTGAAGAAGGGATAAATTGTATTGGGAATCAATTTTTTGCTTTGTAGCGAACGTAAGTAAAATAAAGAATAATGCCCCGGCGGACATATGGCAATACGGATGATGCCCGCTCGAACGGGGTTAGTAATTTAAAGTTATGGTATTAGGTACTCAAAAAACGTTCAACTTGCCCGATGGCCGGGAAGTTGTGATTGAAACTGGCAAGATTGCCAAGCAGGCCGATGGTTCGGCCGTTGTGCGATGCGGCGACACTGTGCTGCTCGCCACTGTCTGCAGCAAGACCGAGGTAGGGGAGGATGTGGATTTCATGCCCCTCACGGTTGACTATCAGGAAAAATACTATTCTGTAGGCCGTTTTCCGGGCGGTTTCTTCAAGCGTGAAGCCCGTCTGTCGGAATACGAAATTCTTATTTCCCGTCTGATCGACCGCGCTTTGCGGCCTTTGTTCCCCGATAACTATCATGCCGATACCCAGGTGCTGGTTTACCTGATTTCGGGAGACAAGGAAAACCTGCCTGATGCGTTTGCCGCTTTGGCCGCTTCGACTGCTTTGACCATTTCGGACATTCCTTTCAACGGCCCTATTTCCGAAGTGCGTGTGGCCCGCGTGGACGGCCAGTTCGTGATCAACCCTTCGGTTTCGCAGATGGAAAAGGCTGACTTGGAATTGATGGTCGGTGCCACGATCAACGATATTTCGATGGTGGAAGGCGAGATGAAGGAAGTGAGCGAGGAAGTGATGGTGGAAGCCCTCAAGGCCGCTCATGAAGCTATCAAGGTGCAGTGCCAGGTGCAGATGGAACTGGCCAAGGAAGTGGGCAAACCCAAGCGGGAATACTGCCATGAAGTGAACGATGAAGCCATCCGGGCTTTGGTTCACGAGAAGTGCTATCAGAAGTGCTACGACTGCGCTCGCGAATGCGTGGCCGACAAGAAGCTCCGCGCGCAGAAGATCGATGAAATCAAGAAGGCTTTCATCGAAGAGAACTTCACGCCGGAAACTTTGGCAGGCAAGGAATTCATGATTAGCCGTTATTTCCACGATGTACACCGCGAAGCCGTGCGCGATATGATTCTCAAGGAACGTATCCGTCTGGATGGCCGTGGTTTGGAAGACATCCGTCCTATCTGGTGCGAAGTGGATGTGCTGCCCGGTCCTCACGGTTCGGCTATCTTCACCCGTGGCGAGACCCAGTCGCTGAGCACGGCGACTTTGGGTTCCAAATTGGACGAGCAGACTATCGACGGGGCGATTGTGGAAGGTTCCAACCGCTTCCTGTTGCACTACAATTTCCCGCCTTTTGCTACCGGCGAGGTGAAACCGGTCCGCGGCACAGGCCGTCGTGAAATCGGTCATGGCAACTTGGCTATGCGAGCCTTGAAGCAGGTGCTGCCTTCTCAGGACAAGTGTCCTTACACGATCCGGGTGGTTTCGGATATCCTCGAATCGAACGGCTCGTCTTCGATGGCCACGGTTTGTGCCGGCTGCTTGGCTTTGATGGATGCCGGGGTACAGATCAGCAAGCCGGTGAGCGGTATCGCGATGGGCTTGATTACCGACCCGAAGACAGGTAATTACGCGGTTCTTTCCGATATTTTGGGCGATGAGGACCATTTGGGCGATATGGACTTCAAGGTTTGCGGTACGCCCGATGGCATCACTGCTTGCCAGATGGATATAAAGATTGACGGTCTTTCGTATGAAATCTTGGCCAAGGCTTTGGCACAGGCTCATCGCGGCCGTGCCCATATCCTGGGCAAGATGCTCGAAGTGATGCCGGCTCCGCGTGCCGATTACAAGCCACATGCTCCGCGTATCGTCCAGATTCGGATCCCGCGCGAATTCATCGGTGCGGTTATCGGAACCGGTGGCAAGGTTATCCAGGAAATGCAGCGTGAAAGCGGTTGCGAAATCTCGATCGAGGAAGTGGGCGAGTTCGGCATCGTGGACATTGCCGGAAGCAACAAGGAAAGCATGGATATGGTGCTGGATCGCATCAAGGCCCTTACCTCCGTGCCGGAAGTGGGCGAGGTCTATGACGGGGTTGTCAAGACGATTCAGCCGTTCGGTGCTTTCGTGGAAATCCTTCCCGGCAAGGACGGCTTGCTGCATATTTCGGAAATCAGCTGGAAGCGCGTTGAAAAGGTGGAAGATGTCTTGAAAGAAGGCGACCACATACAAGTGAAGCTGATAGAGGTGGATCCGCGTACCGGTAAGCTCCGTCTGAGCCATCGTGTGTTGGAACCCAAACCGGAAGGCTATGTGGAACGTGCTCCGCGTGGCGATCGTCCGGAACGGGGCGAACGTCCTGAGCGTCGTAACGGCGAGCGTCGGGAACGTCCGGAACGAGGCTATGATCGCGGCGAGCGTTACGACCGTGGCGAAAGGGGCGAACGTCCGGAACGTCACGAACATCGTCTGAGCGCTCCTCGTCTGCGGAACAACCCGCCGATGGAAGAGGGCGAGGGGAGTGCTTCGGCTCCGGTGGTGCCGCAGGATCCTGCTGACGACATGATGTAAATCCGTTTTCTCGTTTTATCTTATAAATAAAAGCGGCCAAGTTACAGTGTAGCTTGGCCGCTTTTGCGTGTTCAGGCCTATTGGAGGATGAACTTCATGAGGCAGGAGCCGTTCGAGGTGGTGATTTCTGCCAGATAGAGCCCTGGTTGCAGGTCGGAAATGTTGTAGCCGAGGTGGTTGCTATGCAGGTTCTGTTCCTGTCTGACCACTCTGCCGCTGAGGTCGATGATTCTCAGTCCCAGGATGCGGGCATCGCTCGAATAAAGATGGATTTGCCCCTTGGCCGGGTTAGGATACAGCCGGATTTGGGCGGACAAGGGATCGCTGTTGTGCGACGAGGGTTTGTTGATGAGAATATCATCTATCATGAAGATGAATTTGTTTTCGGATACGCATTGGATGGCGATATGTATATCCTTGCCTGCGTAGTCTGACAAATCTATCTCCACTTGTTCCCATTCTACGGACGTGGCTTCTCGGGTGCCCCCTACCATTTGGAAGCTATTCGGGTTCATATCGGTTTCGGATACAAGCACATTGAATAATTCCGGATTGTAGTCGGCAGCGAGAATCTTTACCCAGAAACTTATTTTCGCGTTTTCCGCGGGCATGGTCAATTTGGGGGAGATCAGCCAGTCATCGTTGGGCCCGCCGCCGATGGGACAGATGCTGACACCTAGTTTTTTGCCGCTGTGCGGGTACAGGTTGCTGGCTTCGAGCGAAGGTGTCGCCTGGGAAGGATTGAATGCCATGAAGGCGAAGGGTTCGTTCATGTGCGGGAAAGTTGCATTATTGGGAGCATACGTGGGGCTGCCATCCCTGTCTAAGGTGCTCCAGGCCGGGTTGAATCTTTCCACAGAGAAGTCTTGGCAGTGTTCCCAGTCCATTATGTAAGGATCTGAAGGGACTTCGGACTGGATTTCTCGCTGGGCTGAATCGTTTTCCGGTACTTCGTCCTCTGGCAGTCTGGATGCGACGGTCAGCAAATAAGTCCCGGGCCGGGACAAGTCGGCTTCGAACTCGACCATTTTGCTTTCGTAGGGTAACAGGTCTATGGTGGTGGTGATGTCTTTCTTGCCGGTATTCAGCGAGACAGGTACATTTTCAAGGTTCAGGTATCCATTGTTCCGGATGGTGGCTGTTACGGATTCGTTGGCAGCGAGAATCCCGTTTTCGGCAGGGCTGTCTATGGAAACGGTTTCCACGTCTTTGCCAAGGACATGCCCGTGATGGCCCAAGATGGCCCGGAGTGCGATATTCCCGTATTCTCCAATGATTTCCGTCTGATTGTCCAGGACTACGATGAATGAACCGGAAGGAGTGTCGTCGTAGGCGATGGCGATATTGTCTGTGCCTGTTTGGTAGAGTGCGATCAAGTAATGCCCGGCAGGCAGCAGGCGGTCGGGAATATCGTAGGCGACGAGCCCTCCGCGCAGCGGCCGGGTTATGGTTTCCTCGAGGAGAAGCCTGCCGGGCATTCCTGTCGAGGTGTCTGCTGCATATATCCGGACTTCCATTTCAAAATCCTGTTCTGCTATCCCGGTCATGTCCATCATCCCTATCTCGATGCCTGTCAAGGTGTCTGTCTGGCTCAGGCTGAACAGGTTCGCGAATCCGAATGCCTGGGTTCCGATGCCGTCGGCATAGGAACGGCAGCTATCATGCGCGTACATTGTGTCGGATATGGAAAAACTGTATGTCCTTGCATTGTCGCTGGGATAGGCGTCTTGGCCTTGCGGGCAGGCTTCGATTCTGAAACTGCCTGTATCCGTGGCGGCAGGCGGCACGGTGTTCTGGAAGAATACTGAACGGATTTCTCCTGCGTCCAGGAGGAATGGCTTTGATTGTGCCATAAGGGTGCTTCCGTTCCAGATATTGATGTGGCACTGCTGTTTCGAAGCGCCTCGGTTCTCTGCCTGTACAAGGAATGCAGGCTTTTCGGTATGTCCGGATGGGGTCAGGCGCGCCAGGGACGAAGTGGCTTCGTTGATTCGGATGTCGCATTCCGGGACTTCAATGATGGAAACAGATTGGACATAGAGCAGGCATGTGAGGGATTCAGGCAAGATTGCCAGGTTGAATGCGCCTTCTTCTGGAATGGCGAAGTCGACATCGAAGGTCTGGAACTTCTCCTGCGTGTAGCAATTGGTGAATTCCTGTATTAGCTGGTATTCTTCAAAGGGGCTGCCCGGCACTCCGATCAGGATGGCGAAATTCTCGTAGGCCTGGATTCCCAGAATGTTCATTCCGGCTCGGATCTTCAGGGAAAGGCGGTACATTGTGTTTCCCTTGAGGTGTATGCAACGAGAATAGAGAGGGGAGATGGCAAGGTCTCTCATGCCATGCAGCACGGAGTCGTATGTCCAGCACCCTTCTTCATGCACCCATTCCGCTCTTTGGCCGGCTTCTGTCAGATCGGCAAAGTAGGGAGGCTCTTGAGGGGAAAAGTGCGTGACATGCCCTTTCGACATGTCATTCTCCGGATACGCATCGGGCAAGGCTCCATTGGCGGCATCGGCGAATGCTGTCACGGAGACCTCGTATGCGCCGGTGTCGGATAAGTCGGCGGGCTGCGTGAAATATACGTCCCTGCTTTTGCCGACGGGCAGGCTGTCGAGGAATCTTTCTTCCACGGGCTTACCTCCGTTGATGGTGTAAGCCAGTTTGTAGCCGGGGATGGGAACGTTGCCTCCGTTATGGAGGCGGATGCCGATAGGGGTTTCCTGGCTGAGCCCGCAGGCGGATTTCGGCAGGAGCACTTCTCCGGCAATCAAGTCGGTGGTTCCAGTGAAATCGCCGGCGCTGATTTCTACGTCGTCTATCTGGACGCGGTTCATGTTGGTATCCGAAGAGGCGTGGAAAGCTATGTAGTAATTGCCGGCGTTTGCTGTCCTGAATTCAAAACGGGCGAATTCCCATTCGTCAGTGATGAAATCCTTTACCAGGCCGATGGTGTCGGCGTTTTCCATGCCGGCAGAACTGCTGATGAGGATCTCGACGTTTTCGGGCAGGTGATCTGATCCTGATTTGTAGTAAAATACGATGTGGTTGTTCCCTTCGGGCAGTGCGACGGGATAACGGCAGACAAGGTAGTCGTCAGCATTCGATGTCGCGTTGTACAAGGCGCTGACATATCCAGTCCGTTCCCCTTGGGCATCGATGCCTGTTTCATACTGCCAGGTCCTGCCATCTTGATTGGCATCGATGACTGTCCATAGCTGCATGTCTTCCTGGTTGGAGAAATCGCAAGCGAAATGCCCGGCGCTTGGGCCGAACTTGTACACTGGCGTAAAAATGGAATCATTGGCCTGGAACGGGTCGTCTTCGGCTTTGACAAAGGCAGTGACCAGATGTTTCCCTGTTTCGGAAAAGTCTGCCTTTTGCAGGAAGGTGTAGGTCATGCTGTCTTTCGGGGCTAGTTTCAGTGCGGATTTTTCTTCGACAGTCTGCCCGTCGAGCATGTAACCGACCGTGAAGGACGAGACGGTGTCTCTGCCGGCATTGCAGATTCGGACAGATATGCTTTCGTTACCGGACAAGGTATCGCAGGACTGCGGGCTGAGCAGGTCTATGAGGGCGAGGTCGGTGCTGGCCTGCCGGGTCAGGATGCATATCTCGCCCCAGGAATCCGGGAAGATAGTGAAGATGTATTCGATACCGGCCTCAAAGACGAAGTCGTCCTCTCGCGTGTCTCCGTAAGCTACTTGGATTCCGTAATTTTCATCGGGGTGCGTGATGACGAAATCATAAGTGCCTGGAGCGATTTCAATGGATGCGGATTCGTTGAAAGAGAGCCATTTCTCTTCCGCAATGATTCCGTTGGCATCGCCCGGGATCTTGTACTCGAACACATCGTACACGCCATCTTCTGCATCTGTGCTGTTGGTGAGGTCTCCGTACTCGGGAATCTGCGTCCCGTAAGCGGTGGCATCGGCATCCAGCAGTAGTTGGTAACCATTGCCTTCGCCGCAGTCGTATAAGACCTCTAATGTGACAGTAGCTGTGCTGTCGATGGATTTTGCCGGCCGGGAAACCTTCTGGATCCGCAGGTGCGCGGCTTTTCCCGCTGCTTTGAAGCCAGGTTGTTTTCTGCAGAGCTGGTCGATGCCGGGAGCATCGGCCGTTTTTGAGATGCTGGGCGGCATTTTGCCGGATTGCCCGATGCTGAGGGCGGGCAGCAGGCAGATTCCTGCCAGAAAGAAAAATAGACGTTTCATGCTCGTTTGTATTTTTGTTCGATTTGTATTTTTGTTCGATATAGTGGATTCCTTTCGGGACAGGGCAAAAATAAGCATGAACATCTTAGGCCGAGGCCGGGAAAATGTAAGGATTTAAGAAATCATACTGATAAATTGTTTGTTTAATTGATTGATTATGTGTTTTATTTTTTTTGCTGGAGGCTCAGAGCGTTTTCTTTCTTTGCTGGAGGCCGAGCCGCTGGTATTGGGAGGGTGTCAAACCCGTATGTTTCTTGAAGGCTGCGTAGAATGTGGTTTTATTGGCGTAACCGACCGATTGGGCGACATATTCGATAGTATACCGGTTGTATTCGGGGTCTTCCAGATACTGGCAGGCTTGGCGGATCCTGTATTCATTGACAAGGGCATTGAAATTCTTCCCGTAGTGTTCGTTAATGGCTGTTGAAACGTAAGATGTGTTGGATTTGACCTGCCGTGCCAAGCTTGCCAGGCTGAAATTGTTTTTCAGGAAGGCATTTCCTTCGAACACTTTGATTATCTTTTCCAGAAGTTCCTGCCGTGAAGTGTCGGTCGCACCAGGCGCGCCATTCTTTGTCTGCCCTTTGTCGTGCAGCGGTGCCTGGATGGAGCTTGATTCGATTTTCAAATCGGATAATTGCTTTTCAAGAGCGTTTTTCTGGATTTGGTATTGCTGGGCATCTTTCCATAGCTGGGAGTTCTTCTCATATAGTAGGAGCAGGTGCTTGCCTTGCTGCTTTTTCTGGTAGTAGACGATGATGAGGAGTATTAACGCTAACCCTCCTCCGGCAATCAAGGAGGCCAAGGTGACGTTTTTGGACTTGATGAGGCGGTTTTGGTATTCTGTCGTTATCCTGAGGTCTGATATCTCCAGATCTTTGAGGTGCTTTTGCGTGGCGGACTCCAGATTCTTCAGCCGCAGGGTCCGGTCTTGGACCATGATGCTGTCGGTGGTGTTCCAGTATTGGTCCAAGGCGGCGAGTGCGGAGGAAATCCTGCCTTGTTTCCGGAATATCCCGATGCTTTGGCGCAAGCAGTTCTGCAGGAATGCATGGTTTTTCCTGCTATGTGCTATTTGCGCCACTTTTTGATAGTAACAGAGGGCGGAATCGGGTTCCCCGCATTTCTCGAAGCGGTCTGCTAACGAGAGATATTGGTGGGAGAAGAATTCTATGGAGTCTGCCGGCAGAGGCCAGCAGCGGAGAGCCTGACGTATATGGGCTATGCTTTTCTCGATATTGCCTTTCCGGTATTCCTGTTCTGACAAGCTGGCCTGTATCCCGAATCTTTGGATTGGAGTATTGTTGAATTCAGGCTGCATCAATAATTCAAGGCAGGAATCTTCCATGCCGGTATCGGTAGTCCATGATGCCATCGTGAGCATGTTCATCAGGATTTCTTCCTTATGCGGGCCTTGGTCCGGACTGGCGATGCTAAAAGCTTGTTTGAATGATCGGTATGCTTGCCCGTATGCTTGTAGCTTGGCGTAGAGGACACCCGTGTTGTTCAGTATGATTTGTTTGTGAATGCTGTCTTGGATGCGGTCGCACCAGAAGCTGGCATCGGCAAAGTACTGCATGGCCTGCTCGTCATGGGAATGTATCATGTGGATGATTCCGGCACAGTTGCAAGCCTGGATGCCGAAGCTGATGTCTGAATCCTGAAGTTTGCGGTTGTCGAGGCGGAAAATCAGCTCTTCAAAGAAAGGGAGAGCCGAGTCGTATTGGTAATTGTCGAAAAAGGTTTCCCCGATGAAGAAAAGACTGTCGGCAGGGCGGATTTCCAATTGCCGAGGCGTGGGGCATGCCTGGGATGGCAGGACGGCGAATGACAAGGCAAGCAGCAGCCCCGCGATTTTCAGGGAATCGTTTTTCATGCTGAACAGGCTATGTCCCATGGTTAGGAAGATTGTTGCTATTTCTGAAAGAGAGGGTGTGCGGTGGTTGATGGTGCACACCCTCCCGGTGAATCAGGCGGATTCGAAGATAGCTTTCAGGAACGGAGTTATTTCTTCACGTTAGGGAGTTCCAGGCCGTATCCCTTGCGCTTGTCTTCGGCTTTGAGCCAGATGCCCAAGAGGAAAGCCACCACGCCGAAGGAAGCGAAGATGATCATCGGCACGGTGTAATCGTAGGCCGGCATCGCAGTGCCTTGCATCATGGCTTGGTTGCGGGCTTCGGCCACGCCGGGATTGGTGGAATTAAGCACGTTTCCGATGATTTTGGGAACAAAGCAGAGACCGATGTTCTGAACCCAGAAAATCAAGGCATACGCACTTCCGAGAATCTTGCCGTCGATGACTTTGGGTACGCTGGGCCAGAGAGCAGCGGGAACCAAGGAGAATGAAACCCCGAGCACGACAGTGATGACGAAAGCCAGCCATTTGGCCGGGTATGCCGGCAGGATGAAAGCGTATGAAAGATGGCAGATAATCATGATTAAGGCACCGTACATCAGCATGGAAGCGCCTTTCCCCTTATAATCGATGAACGAGCCTAAGACCGGGGTCAGGATCATGGCCAGAATCGGGAACCAGCGGAAAATATTGGCCGCTTCATCGGCAGGAATCGTCAATGTGGATTCCAAGAAGTTGGTTGCATAACGCTGGAAGGGGAAGATGGCCGAGTAGTACAGCACGCAGAGCAGCGCGATAAGCCAGAACATCTTGCTGCCGAAGATGTATTTGATATCGCTGAACTTGAATTGGTCTTCTTCCGAACCGGCATCCTTGCCTACGCCCAGCTGCTTGTCCAGTTTGCGGTCCATCACCGAGAAAACGATGAAGTTGATGAGGCCGATGAGCAGCAGTACGGTACAGAAAGCAATAGGAGCTACTACGGATTGGTCGAATTTGGCAGCCAGGAACGGAGAAAGCGAGAGGACGGCGAATACCCCCAAACGGGCAATAGCCATTTCCAGGCCCATGGCAAGAGCCATTTCCTTGCCGGCGAACCATTTGGCAATGGCACGAGATACGGTAATCCCGGCCATTTCGCAACCGCAGCCGAAAATCATGAAGCCCAGGCAGGCCAGTTTGGCGCTTCCCGGCATCGCGGTCCACCAAGAACCCAACCAGGCACAAAGCGCTGAATCTTGAAAAAAGTCACTGATAGCGATGTATTTGATAGCTGCACCGACTACCATCAACGAAGCAGACAAAGTACCGGTGAACCGGACACCGCATTTGTCGAGGATGATACCGGCAAGAATCAAGAAACCGCATACATTCAGGATGTATTCGGAGGCGGCGTATGTCCCGAACACGTTCGGGGTCCAGCCGCGTTCGGATTCGATGAGGGTCTGCAGCGGAGACATCACATCGACGAACATGTAGGCGAAGAACATCATCAGGGCGATGAGGATCAATGCCGCCCATCGGGCTCCAGCGGAGTCGCGAAGCGTTTGTTGTAACTTTTCTGTCATTGCTTGAAGATTTTGAGTTTTTTATTAATATCGTCCAGGAGGCGCCCGTAATGCACCATTGCCCGTTTGCCTCTTATTTGTTTTGGGGATTCATGTATTTCATGTTGGTGGCATACAAGGCTATGAATAGGCCCGTCCAGAGAATCGAGCCCCATTGGATTCCTTGGTTTGGCATCATTAGCATGGATACCAGTATCAAGAGGCATTGGGAAATCGTGTATACATGGAAACCCTTGCGTTGCATGCGCCACATCCATGCGGCGCCAAGGATGGAGCCTATGTAGAAGAGGGCGGACATGAAATAGAAATAGGAGGGTATTTCCAGCATGGTCATCATCTGGATTTCCATTTCGGGAAACAATTCGAAAAAATTGTCGTACAAATCGGTCGTCAATACCAACTCTTTCAAAGTGGATTGGCTCAACCACAAGACAAGATTGGAAAAGGCAGAGAAGCCGCTACCGATGAATGTCAGGATGCACAATACGCTCAACAGGGTCGGACGTTGGATGTTGTATACTTGCCGAGCGGTATAATGCGCCGGTTCATCGGGAGTTTCCACGGGTTCCGCCTCGGCTTCGAAGCCCTTTTCGTTGGAGGGTTCATCGGCTGGGCGGTCTGTTTCCTGCCGTTGGACAGATTCCGTTTCCGGATTGTCTTTTCCGGTGGTCGATTTGTTTTCGTTGCTATTGTATTCCATAGGATGTCAATGTTTTTTGCAATGAGGCAATCATGTCGTTCACCCCCGGTAAGTCTCCATAGGGCCGCATCCTGCGTGCCGCTTCGTAAAAGACAGCGAGACATTCGTTCCGTTCGTATTGGATCGTTCGGGCGAACCGGGAGGGAAAGCGGTTCATGTAGTCCAGCCGGGACGAATAAATCTCATCCAGGCGGGAAGCGAGTTTGAGCCCTTTTTCCGTGGCTCCGGCGCGGAAATACTCTTCCATCACGTATATCATGATACCATCATAGGGTACCTTTTGATCGGGAAAGAATTCCAGGCATTTGTCCAATACGCGGATAGCCGAATCCTGCTTGTGTTCGAATGTCAAGGCTTTTGCTAGCTGCGCGTATTGATACCGGATGGTTCCGGCATATCCCGCACTTTCCGGATCGATGGCTGTCTTGGGGTCTTGAAGGTTGCCCCAGCGGAACCGGTTTACAAAGAGATCGTAGGATTTGCCTGTATTGATGCCGTTTCCGCCCACAGCTTGGCGATTGGGGTTGCGGTAGGGAACGATACGGTATACGATGCCTTCAGCCTGGGCGTATTCCTCCACGGGAAGGATATTGGCTTGCGCGGCCTGGCTTGCTAGATGGATGGGCCGTTCGAATCCGTTTGAGGCGAAGATGTCGAGGAAAGCAAGGTCGGACCGGAATACCATATCGCTTTGCGACGGCTTGAGTTCGTACCGGATAGCATCGGGTACGTTGGCAACCTGCGCCTCCGTTAGGAGACCTTTGCGCAACAAATCCTGGGCATTTATGCTGAATTTTACTTTGTTGACCGGAAGGACGGGAATCAGGCTGCCGTCCATCATCCGTTGTTTGGTGGACGGGTCGTCGCTGGCTGCAAAGGCCAGGACTTGGGAAAGCTCTATGTAATCGCCCAGGTCGAGATTGCTCAGATAGGCATAGTCCTTGCCTTGCCCGTATGCCTCGTAAGGGAGCGTGAACCGGAGAGGGTCGGCTTGGTACACTTTTCGGAACAATGGTTGGATATGCCAGAAACTGTTGGCCAAGGCGCTGTTGATGATCCGGATATCCGGACGGATGCCTTCCACTTCCTGGCAATACCATAGAGGGAATGTGTCATTGTCCCCGTTGGCAATCAAAACCCCGTTGGCTTCGCAGGAAAGAAGGCTGTTCTTTCCGAAATCATAGGCTGCGGTCCGGTGAGAACGATTGTGGTCGTCCCAGCCTTGCTGCGCCATTAAGCCGGGCACGAAAACCAGGCTCAGCACGGTTATGACAGGGAAAGCAATCCTGGGATTGGCCTTGCGGCCGATCCGGTCGGTCAAAGCCATGATACCCAGGCCGATCCAGATAGCAAAAGCATAAAACGAACCGGCAAACGAATAATCACGTTCACGTGGTTCGGTAGAGGGTTGGTTCAGATACAGGACGATAGCCAGTCCGGTCATGAAGAACAACAGGAATACCACGAACCCGCTGTGCTTGAATTTGCGGCATTGGTAAACCAGGCCGCAGATGCCCAACAGCAGCGGTAGCATGAAGAAGGTGTTCCGTCCTTGGTTGCCTGCCAAGTAGTCTGGCAGGTTGTCTTGTGGACCAAGACGCAATTTGTCTAAAAACTTTATGCCGCTGATCCAGTTTCCATGGAGCGGGTCGCGGCTTCCATCGGGGTTGTAGCCGAGGCCCTGGATATTGTTCTGCCGTCCGGCAAAGTTCCACATGAAGTAGCGGAAATACATCCATCCGCATTGGTAGCGTACCAGGAACCGCATGTTTTCGATGCCGGAAGGTTTGTCGGTATTTTCGTTGGCATCGGTGCCGCTCCAGAAACGGTAATAGTCTTGGTGCGGGCGGGACCGGCTGTTTTCTTTCGAGTACATTCGAGGGAAAAGGCCGCAGTCTTCGGGTTCGTAAATGTATTCCGTATTGTGGCCGATTATCTGGTAACGGCCTGAAGCAGGGTCTTTGGCATAAATGGCGGATCCTTCTTTGATGTCTATGGGTATGGCGTTGAAATAAGCACCGTACAGGAGCGGGCGGGAGCCGTATTGTTCCCGGTTCAGATAAGCCAGGAGGCTGTACGCATCTTTAGGCTCGTTCTCGTTGATAGGCACATTGGCGTTGGATCGGATGACCAGGGTGAGGAAAGTGGAATAGCCGATGAGCATGAAGCAGAGGCTGAGCAAGGCTGTATGCATGACGACCCGGCCCTTCTTCCGGGATTGGTACAGCCCCCAAACGAGTGCCGCGACCAGCAGGACAAAATAAGCGATGGTTCCCGAATTGAACGGCAGTCCGAGGCGGTTGACGAAGAAGACGTCAAAGTAGCCGGCCAGCTTGACCGTCCATGGAATGATGATCCAAAGTATCAGCCCGAGCAAGACTATCGAGAGTACCAAAGCGAACCAGAATCCTTTGCGCGAGGGTTTGAACTTTTTATAGTAAACCGTGAACACGATGGCCGGCAGTACCAGGAGGTTCAGCAGGTGGACTCCGATAGCCAGGCCGATCATGAATGCGATGAAGATAATCCAACGGAGGTTCCCCGGTTGATCTGCCACGGCTTCCCATCGGAGTATCGCCCAGAAAGTGATGGCTGTGAAAAACGAGGACATGGCATAGACTTCCCCTTCGGCGGACGAGAACCAGAACGAATCGGAGAAAGTGTAGGCAAGGGCCCCGATAAGACCGCAGGCATAGATGACCGCTTGCTGAAATGTCCCCAGGCCGTCCGGATGCTGTTTCTCCATCATCTTTTTGGCTATCATTGTGATGGTCCAGAAAAGGAACAATATCGTGAAACTGCTGCATAGGGCAGACATGATATTGATGGCAAAGGCGGTATATTCTGCATGGCCGAAAGTGAAGATGTTGGCGATGGCCCCCAGAATCTGAAAAGTAGGGGCTCCGGGAGGATGCCCCACCATCAGTTTGCTGGCAGTGGAGATGTATTCGCCGCAATCCCACCAGCTGACCGTTCTTTCCGCGCAGGCGATATAGACAATCGTGGCTATGGCCCAGACTGCCCATCCGAGGAGATTGTTATACCGTTGGTAATGTCTCATGTTCCTTAGCGTTGTATGCCATGTTGATCAAAAACGAGGGAGAGTTTGTCTGCCACTTCTTTGATACCGTATTGCTGGGCGATATAATACGTCGACCCGAGCGTGTTGATCGTTTCCTGGATTTCACCTCTCAATCCTCTTTGGAATTTCGGCCGTCGGAAGGAGTTGTAATACATCAGGCGTTGTATATAATTGTCGGCCACACTGTTGAGGATGGCTTCGCCTTTTTCTTTCGCACCGCAACGGAAGTAGGCATCGGCGTAGAGCAAGGTGTGCTGCGTGTATTCCAGTACTTGGTCAGGGAAGAAGTACAGCCCTTTGTCCAAGGCTATGATGGCAGAATCGGTCTTATTCTCGGCAATCAGGCCCATGGCCAGTGTGGCATACTGGTGGCGTGCCTGTTCTGACCATGCACGGGTTTCCGGATCCAATTTTTCCTTGCCCGAATTGATTTCTCCCCAGCAGAACTTGTTGACAAGCAGGTCGAATGTACGTTTGGTATCGATGCCATTGCTGCCGCCGCCCAAAGCGAAACGGTTGTCGTTCTTGAATGGCACGAAACGGTACACCATTCCTTCCACTTGCGATTGTTCCATGGCTGGCAGGAAACTATTGTGGCTGTAGGGGCTTACAAAGTAGATGGGACGGTCGTACAGGTTGTTGGCAACCAAATCCAGAAGAATCAGGTCCGACTTGCTCAGTCCATCGCCCGACAAATCCCAGCGGAGCACATCGGGAGTCCGGGCTATTTCCTCTTCGGTATATAAACCCGATGCGCGCATTCTTTCCTTGTCGATGGTCAGCTTCAGGTGCCGTCCGGGACTGAAGGAAATCGTATGCCCGTCCATGGCGCGCAGTTTGCTTTGCGGGTTGTCCGAATTGATGAAATCCAATACGTCTTTGGCTTCCAGGCTGGAAGAAATCTGATCTTGGATATAGACATGCTCGTTTTTCCCTCCTCCGTAGTTTTTGGAAGAAATGGACAGGTTGAAAGGTTCGGATTCGTAAATCTTGCGGAACAGGGGCTGGATATGCCAAGAGCTATGGGCCAGCATGCTGTTGACAAGGCGAACGTCAGGACGGACCTTTTCCACATACAGATTGTACCAAAGAGGGTATGTGTCGTTGTCCCCGTCAGATACCAGGATGGCATTGGGTTCGCACGATTCCAGGTTGTTCCGTCCGAAATCCCGGGCCGAAGTCCGGTGGGAACGGTCGTGGTCGTCCCAGCCTTGTTGGGCCATGAGGGTTGGCACGGCAAGCAGGCAGACAACCGAGAGGCAGGTGTAGGTTACGGCTTTGACGGTTTCCGGTTTCTTTTTCAGCCATTTGTTCAAAGCATGGCTGAGACCGGCAACCCCGAGTCCAATCCAGATTGCGAAAGCATAGAACGAACCGACTACCGCGTAATCCCTTTCACGGGGTTCGGTGGAGGGCTGGTTCAGGTAAAGGACGATGGCCAAGCCTGTCATGAAGAACAGAAGGAAGACAATGAAGCTGTTGCGGTTGTCATAACGGCTTTGGACGAAAAGCCCGATTAGTCCCAGGATGAGCGGCAGGAAATAGAACGTGTTCCGGGCCGGATTTTCCTTGAGGTACCGGGGCAGGTTGTCCTGCGGGCCGAGGCGCATCTCGTCGATGAACTTGATACCGCTGATCCAGTTGCCGTGCAATACGTCTATCGAGCCGTCGGTGTTGTATCCGCGCCCCATGATGTCGTTCTGCCGGCCTACGAAGTTCCACATGAAGTAACGGCCGTACATCCACCCAAGCTGGTACTTCCATAGGTAGCGGAGGTTCTCGCCCAAAGAAGGACGTTCGTTCCCGTCGTGCCCGCTCCATATCTTATTGTAGGTGACACAAGGGCGGCCGCCGCTTTGCATCGAGCTCCACATACGGGGGAAAAGCCCGCAATGGTCCGGATCGTAGGTGAGTTTCTGCGATGAATACCCGGCCTGTTCGTAGCGTCCGGTGCTGTCGTCGCGCACGTATTGCGGGTTGGCCTCTTCCACTTCGATTAATTGGGCGTTATAGAACTGCCCGTAAACCAATGGCGTGGAACCGTACTGGTCACGGTTCAGGTAGGAGAGCAGGCTGATGGCATTCTTTACTTCCCCTTGGTTCAAAGGCACGTTTGCATTGGCCCGGATGACCAAGGTGATGAAAGTCGAGTACCCGATAAGCAGGAAACAGAGGCAGAGCAGGCTGGTATGCAGGATTACGCGCTGGTGCTTTTGGGCGTATCGGAGCCCGAAGACCAAGGCGGCAATCAGGATGAGGAAGAAAAGGATTGTCCCTATGTTGAAAGGCATCCCTAAGCTGTTGACGCAGAAGAGTTCGATGTATCCGGCCAGTTTGACGGTCCAAGGGATGATGACCCATAGAGTGAGCCCCAGAATCAATACCGACAGGAGTATGGAAATCCAGAACCGTTTGCGGGATGGCTGGAATTTCTTGTAGTAAATCACGAACACGATGGCCGGGATGACCAGAAGGTTCAGCAAGTGAACGCCGATAGCCAGACCAATCATGAAGGCAATCAGGATAATCCAGCGGAGGTTATGCGGTTGGTCGGCCACCGTTTCCCAGCGGAGTATCGCCCAGAAAGTCACGGCGGTGAAGAAGGACGACATGGCATAGACTTCGCCTTCCACCGCGCTGAACCAGAACGAGTCGGAGAAAGTGTAGGCCAATGCGCCTACGATTCCCGAACCGAAAATCAGGATGCTTTGCGCCAGTGAAGGAATCCATGAAGAGGCGTCCGGGGCATCCGGAAGCAGGATCCGTCTTTTGGTTTTGGCATCGTGCGTGGTATGGTTGAAGCGGAATACGAGCTTGCGGGCCAGCATCGTGATGGACCAGAACAGGAACAGAATGGTGAAGCTGCTGCAAAGGGCCGACATGCAGTTGACCATGAAACCCACTTTGGCCGGGTCTCCGAATGCGAAGATGCTGGCGATGGCGCCTAATAATTGGAAAGTGGGGGCTCCAGGAGGATGTCCGACCATCAATTGGGAGGCGGAGGAGATGTATTCGCCGCAATCCCACCAGCTGGCAGCCCGTTCGGCTGTCCCGATGAAAACGATGGAGGCGATGAGCCAGACGGCCCATCCGATAATGTTGTTCCAGAGTTTATAGTTACGCATATTTTGCTGTTTTGTCCTTTGCGGCAGGCTTCGTGAGCCTTCCTTTGACGGCCGAGGGAATTCCATTCGGCGGGCATCAAACTTGCAAATGTACAAAAAGTCCTTTTCTTTCTCTT
>JADIMZ010000105.1 GCA_017694335.1 Candidatus Pullibacteroides excrementavium | reverse complement strand
GAGGTGGAACGCGGCTTCATGCAAGGCTTGGCCAATATTTTCGTGCCTTCCGCGCGGTACAACAGCCCGTTCGCGGTCAGGAAATTCGCGGAGGACTTCAAAAAAGGCGATACCGAAAGCCTGATGAAACGTTTCGAGGCCTTCTTTGCCGATGCCGACTATGAAATTGTAGGTGACGCTGAACTGTATTTCCAAAACACGATGTACGTGATGTGCAAGCTGATGGGACAGTACGTGCAGGTGGAACGCCATACAAGTGATGGCCGCATGGACATCGTGGTGCAGACCGACAAGTACGTCTATATCATGGAACTGAAGATGGATGCCAGCGCGGACGAAGCCTTGCAGCAGATCGAGGAAAAAGGCTATGCCAAGCCCTTCGCCGCCGATCCTCGCAAGCTCTTCAAAATCGGCATCGGCTTCGCCAGCCAGACGCGGCGAATCGAGGAGTGGAAAACCGCATAAAATCAAGCGGCGAACAGGAGTGCAATCAGGCGGTTTTTTGAGGCCGTTGTCCTGTTATCGGGAAGGAAAACGGATAGGAAATAAAACGTGTATTTTATGACGCAGAAATTCGGAGAAACCTGGTGGGGAAGCGAATGGCTTAAGGCTTTGAGCCATGTCGATTTCGATAACCGTCTCCCGAGAGGGGCTACCTATGCCCGCAAGGGGAGTGTCCTGAAGCTGAAAATAGAAGGGAATGCCATTCATGCCAAAGTGCAAGGAAGCCGTCCCCGTCCCTATGCCGTTATGGTGACCGTCCCTAAGTTTTCCCAGGAACAAGTGGACTTGTTGATAGATCATCTCCTGTCCTATCCGGGCATCATCGCGCATCTGTTCAACCGGGAACTGGATCCGGAAATACTGGCTATTGCTCAATCCTGCGGCCTGCAAATATTCCCTTCCCAATGGGATGACCTTTGGATGGAGTGCGGCTGCCCCGATTGGGCGGTTCCCTGCAAGCATATTGCGGCTGTCATCTATATGCTCAGTCGGGAAATCGACAATAATCCTTTCCTAGTCTTTCGGATGCATGGTGTGGACTTGATGGATGAGTTGAGGAAGCGAGGCATAGAAGAGGCCGGCCAGATGGAGCAGGAAGTGAAAATCCCCTTGTTAAAGGATATCGCCATGCCGGCCGGTGTCCATCCTGACAGTCCAAGCCGTCCGGCTTTCCGCCGTATGGATTTCTCCAAACTGACCGACATCTCCGAAGCCATGCTGCGGCTTTTGCCCGATCAACCTCCTTTTGCGTCCACGGGTAATTTCAAAAACCTTTATGCCAGTCAATTGCGCCATATCCAACGCGAGGCGCAGAAATTCTTCTCCATGAAAGGGAAAACAGCCCTGGCCGAACTGTTCCCTTTGCCGCCAGGCTTATCGGCGGATCCTATAAGCGTGGATGAAGAGATAAGCTTGGTTTTTACGCAGACCTTGGGTTGGCGTATCGAGAGCCATTTCCCTCATGACCCGCTTTCGTTGATCCATGTTTTGCTGCGTATCAATCCGGATTTCCTTCCCGATTATCGCCCTTCTGTCATAGCGCTCAGTCAGGCATTGCTCTTCGCTTTGCATTTATTGTCGAAGGCAGCGGTGGAACCCCAGATAGTCAGGTTGCCGGACCAGGCCTATGCGATACGGTGGATTCCGGCTTCTTTGGATGCGCAGGTGCAAAGCCTGGAAGCCATCCTGGAATGCATTGTCCCCCCGGACGCGGTCAGGTTGCGGACCGGCGCCGTGTTTTCCTCCGGGAAGCCGGTGGAAAAGCAGGGGAAATGGATGCTGTCTTTTTTCCTCGGTGTGTTGATGGAGTACTGGTCTTCCGACCGCTCTAATAATCCGTTTCTGGCGTTTTTCTTCAAAGGCGAGCATTTGTCTTTCGAAAAACCGGGGCAAAAGGAAATCCCCGGCGGCATCAGGGCTTGGATTTCCGTCTATGCATTGACTGTTTCGGATTACCAGCCGGTTTTGCGTGTGACAGAACATCGGGGCGGAGGCTTCGACTTGCATATCGATGTGGAAGACAAGCGTGGTCCGGAAGCAAAGATAATCCCGTTCCGCCAGATTCTCGATTCTGCGGAGTATGCACAGGAACGCTTGCGGATTCTTCGTAGCTTCACAATCATTTCCAATTTGATACCAGAGATAAGAACGTACATCAATCAAGCGGCCAAAGAACCGATTAGTTATACGAACCAGTCTTTTCTGCCATTCCTGCAACAGATAGTCCCTGCGGTGCGCATGCTTGGCCTCAAAGTGCTTCTGCCTAAGTCTCTCAAACAGATACTCCATCCCAAGCCGACTTTGTCTGTTCGCAGGAATGCAGGCTCGGACAAGGGCTTCCTGAACCTGGCAGACCTTTTTGCCTTTGATTGGGCCGTATCTATCGGGAATGAAGTCATTTCGGTGGAAGAGTTCATGAAATTGCAGGAGAAGGCCGATACCCTCATCAAGTTCAAGCAGCAATATGTCTATTTCGATGCGGAAACTTTGCAGAAGGTAAACGAGGCTATTGCCAAGGGCGCACAGCTGAGTCCTGCACGCTTGCTCCAGGTTTCGCTGGCGGAAGAATACGAGTCGACTCCCGTCCTTCTCACCGATGAGGTGCGTCAGCTGATGCAGGAATTGACGAATCTGGGACATATCGCTTTGCCCGAAGGACTGAATGCCAAGCTTCGCCCTTACCAGGAACGCGGTTTCGCCTGGATGTACCGCAATTTCCGTGTCGGTTTCGGATCTATCCTGGCCGACGACATGGGGCTTGGGAAGACCTTGCAGACCATCGCGCTTGTGCTCAAATTGAAGGAGGAAGGGTTCTTGCAGCAAGGGAAAGTGCTTGTGGTTGCTCCCACGGGATTGATTGCCAACTGGATGGCTGAGATAGACCGTTTTGCGCCCTCCCTTGCCGCCATAGCCTATCATGGCAGCGGGCGCAGCCTTAAAGACTTCGATGCGGATATCCTGCTGACTACTTACGGAGTGTTGAGGACCGATAGCGCAAAACTGAAAAAGCTTCCGTGGACATTGATGGTGATAGATGAAGCCCAGAATATCAAGAACCCGGGTACGGCGCAGAGCAAGGCTGTCCGCAGCATCCCGGCCTCTGCCCATATAGCCTTGAGCGGGACACCTGTGGAGAACCGGCTTTCGGAGTTCTGGAGCATCATGGATTATGCCAACAAAGGTTATCTGGATACGGTGAAGGATTTCAAGGAAAGGTTTGCCAGTCCCATACAGCTGTACAACGACCAGGACCGCGCCGCCCTCTTCCGCAAGGTGACCGCTCCGTTCATGATGCGCCGCATGAAAACCGACAAGAATATCATTGCCGACCTGCCTGACAAGATAGAGCTTGACGAGTACGCTGCGCTTACCGCGGAGCAGGCGGCTCTTTACCAGCAGACGCTCCAAGCAGCCATGCGCCAGATTGAAGGCATCGATACAACAGACCAGGAGTCTCTTTTCCGCCGTCAAGGCCTTATCTTGCAAATGATTTTGGCATTGAAGCAGGTATGCAATCATCCGGCGCAGTTCCTCAAGAACGGGGATACCCGGGCAGAGCTTTCGGGGAAGGCTCAGATGTTGCTGGATCGCGTGGAAAGCATTGTGGAAAGCGGGGAGAAAGTGCTTGTCTTTACCCAGTTCCGCGAGATGGGAGACATGCTGGTTTCTTTCATTCAGGAACGCATGAAGGTGCGTCCGTTGTTCTATCACGGAGGATGCAGCCTGAAGCAACGGCAGGAGATGATGGAACGCTTCCAGACGCTCCATTCGGAGCAAGTATTCATTTTGTCGCTTAAAGCAGCCGGGACAGGCTTGAATCTTACGGCGGCCACGCATGTGATTCATTATGATTTGTGGTGGAATCCGGCGGTGGAAGCCCAGGCAACCGACCGGGCATACCGGATTGGGCAGCAGAAGAATGTTGTGGTACACCGGTTTATCACGAAGAATAGTTTCGAGGAGAAGATTAACCGGATGATACAGCAGAAGAAGCATTTGGCGGACATGACGGTGGCTGTCGGGGAAAGCTGGATCGGGAAGCTGAGCAATAAGGAATTGCGGGATATTTTTGGTTGAACCGGCTTTGGGGAGGTAATGTCGTAGGGCGTGCGATGGTTTCTGTGAAGCAAGCCTTTGTTTTGAAATAAAATCGTAACAAAGTTTTGCTTACTTTGCAAAATTGGCCGTGTATGAAGGTCTTATTTGCGAAAGTTGGCGGAAAGGCCTGTCCTCACGGTGAATCTTGCCGATGTCAAGAGGTCGGATTTTATATAGGTATCGCCCTATAAAGCCCTATAAACAAGTATAGTATCATGGCAAAAAAGAAGGATTTCCCTGTTCTGGAACGGGACTTGAGCTGGATGTATTTTAATCGGCGTATCTTGCAGGAAGCTTGCAAAGACAATGTGCCCTTGCTGGAACGGCTTTCGTTCCTCGGCATCTATTCCAACAACTTGGACGAGTTCTTCCGGGTCCGGGTCGCTACCCAGAGCCGGATTGCCGAATACCAGGATCGTTTCGACAACAAGGAAAGCCAGGCCGCGCTGAAGCTGATCAAGAAGATAAACAAGCTCAACAGCCTTTATTCCGAAGACTATTCCGCTGCGGTGGAGCATGTTACCGAACTGTTGCGTAACGAGAATATCTATCTGATTTCCGAAAAGGAGGTCAGCGCGGACCAGATGGCTTTTGTCCAGGACTTTTATCGTCAGAAGCTCAACGGCTTCGTGGTCCCGGTCTGGTTCAGCGCCACCAAGGAATTAGGCAACGAGACCGATGAAAGCATCTACTTGGCCGTCAAAATGTGGGGCGGGAACCAGAAACCTCAGGAGGACTATGCTTTCCTCGAAGTGCCGGTCAAGATTTGCGGCCGTTTCGTGCGCCTGCCCGACAAGGACGGCAAGAGCTATTTGATGTATGTGGACGATGTGCTGCGCTGCTGCCTGCCTTTGGTTTTTGCCGGTTTGGGTTACGAGGAGTTCGAAGCCTATGCCTTCAAGTTTACCCGCGATGCCGAGATGGAGATAGACAACGACCCTCGGAACGGGGTATTGCAGAAGATTTCCAAGGGCTTGAAGAGCCGGAAGCGAGGGGAGCCTTTGCGGGTGGTCTATGATGCCGCGATGCCCAAGGATCTCCAGAAGCGGGTGTTCCGTCTGATGGACTTGGACAAGCTGGATACCGTTCTGGGCAGCGGCCGGTACCAGAACCATAAGGACTTGATGTCTTTTCCCGATTGCGGTCGGAAAAACCTCAAGTATCCGGCTTGGCCGTCCTTGATCAAGCCTGAATTGGACGGTTCGGACTGTATTTTGGACAAGATTCTGGAAAAGGACCGGTTCCTGCATGTGCCTTACCATAGTTTCGATTCCTTTATCCGTGTCTTGCAGGAAGCCGCTATCAGCCGTCGGGTCAAGAGCATCAAGATTTCGCTCTACCGTCTGGCTCGCGAGTCGAAAGTGGTGAAGGCGTTGATCGGGGCGGCCCGCAACGGCAAGAAGGTGACGGTGGTCATCGAGCTGCTGGCCCGTTTCGATGAGGTTTCCAACATAGAATGGTCCAAGAAGATGCAGGAAGCCGGCATCAAGGTGGTTTTCGGGGTCGAAGGCTTGAAGGTTCATTCCAAGATCCTGCATATCGGCATGAAGAACGGCCCGGATATCGCTTGCATCAGCACGGGGAATTTCCACGAAGGCAATGCCCGGACTTATACCGACTGCATCCTGATGACGGCGGCCGAGCGCATCACCAAGGATGTTTCCACGGTTTTCGATTTCATCGAGCGACCCTATACCCAGGCGCGTTTCAAGGAACTCCTGGTATCGCCCAACCGGATGCGCAACAAGTTCGAACAGTTGATTCAAAACGAGATACAGAACAAGAAAGCGGGTAAGCCGGCTTATATCAAAGTGAAAGTGAACCATATCACCGATGAGAAGATGATGAGCCGTCTGTACGAGGCGGCTGCTTGCGGGGTGGAGGTGGATTTGCTGGTGAGAGGCAATTGTTCGCTGATGCCGGAGAAGGCAGGTCTGGCCGATAATATGAAGATTTGCGGCATTATCGACCGCTATCTGGAGCACGCCCGTATCTTTATCTTCGCCAATGGGGGCAATGAATTGGTATTCATGGGTTCGGCCGACTGGATGCCCCGCAATCTCGACAACCGGGTGGAAGTAATCACGCCGGTGCATGATCCGGAGATCATCAAGGAACTGAAACTGATTGTGGAATATGGCTTGAAGGATACTTCCCAAGGCCGTTTGGTGGACGGGAGCGGGGAGAACAGTCCGTGGAGGGGATTGGACTACGATTATGGCAAGGAGTCCCTGCCGGAAAGGACGGCTCCGTCGGGTCTTTTCCGTTCGCAGGAAGTCCTTTACCGTCATTACGAAGCCCAGGTCAAGGGGGCGGAACCTTTGTCGGGAGTTTTGGAAGGCCCGAGGAAATCCTCTGGTCCTAAGGCCGCATCGGCTTCTTCGGCAAAATCCAAAGTTCCGGCCAAGCCTGCCGCTTCGGCGAAATCCTCTTCTTTGGCCAAGCTTTCCACCGGGACCGGGGTCAAATCGTCGGTCAAACCTTCGGTGCGGAAAACGCCATCATCCCGTCGAAAAGCATAGCTTTGCGCTTGGAACGTATCGAATTTGGCAAGGAAGGAGGATTTTCATGGATTCGAAAAATGTAAATTTTGTTACGTATTGCATTGGAAACCTTGCTCGTAGGCTTTCCTTGACACAGCGGGATGTATATAATAGATTGAAGCGTTCGGGGATATTGGAGGAATATATAATTCCTTCCTACGATGTGCTTCATACTTTTGACAAGGAATATTTGATGGAGGATTTGATTTCGTTCATGAAAGAGAAAAAGGTTCTTCCGTCATAGTTAGGTGAAAATGAAAAAGACTCGGAAGAAAGTACTGACCTACGCGGCCATAGACATAGGGTCGAACGCTGTCCGGCTCCTGATAAAGCAGATTGACGAGAAATCCGTCAACAAGTTTTCCAAGCTCTGCATGTTGCGCGTGCCTTTGCGGCTGGGTTTCGATGTGTTCGCCACCAGCAAGATCAGCCGGGAGAAGGAACGCAGGATGCTCCGCCTGATGAAGGCGTACCGGCTCTTGATGAAGGTCTATGAAGTGGACGATTACCGCGCTTGCGCCACTTCGGCCATGCGCGATGCTTCCAACGGAAAGGAAATCATTGCCAAGATAGAGAAGAGCACCGGCATCCGGATCGAGATTATCGACGGGCAGGAAGAAGCCCGGATTATCTACAATAACCATATCGAATACATGGGCGACCGCCACGGCAACTACATGTATGTGGACGTGGGCGGCGGCAGCACCGAGGTCAACTTCCTTTCCGGCGGCAAGCTTTTGTTTTCCCATTCCTACAATATCGGTACCGTGCGTATGCTGAACCATGCTGTACGGGAGATACAATGGGAAGACCTTCAGCGCGATATGGAGAAACTGGCCAAGAAGTATCCCGATATTTCCATCATCGGTTCGGGCGGCAATATCAACAAGCTCTACCGCTTGGCGAGGGTCAAGGACCGGGAGGCTTTGGCGATGTCGGTTTCGGAGCTGAAACGCCTGTATAACGAGCTTAAGGATATGTCTTTGCAGGAACGTATGGATGCTTTCGAACTCAAGGCTGACCGGGCGGACGTTATTGTGCCGGCTTCCGAGGTATTCCTGGCCATATCCTCTTTTGTGAAAGCCGATACCATTTATGTGCCGGTCATCGGTTTGGCCGACGGTATCATCGACGGCCTCTATGCCAAGAACCGTCTTGTCCGGCCGAAGAACCAGACCGAGAAGAATTAAACCGATCCTTTTCCGGGATTCCCCAACCCTTCCCAAGACTCGGATCAATGTCTTGGCGTATCCGTTTCCCTTGTGCCAAATCGCAATTTTCGGTAAAATTTCGTGGTTATAATCGCAATTTTCGGTAGAATTTCGTGGTTGAACCTGTTCTTTTCTTATCTTTGCAAGCCAATAGGAGCCGCTTTATAAAATTCTATGTCATGATAAAGAGAACGGTAGCCAAGGTCATCAGGAATGATTACAAACGGAAGAAAGTCATTGTTTTGTTAGGTGCGCGGCAGGTGGGGAAGAGTACCTTGCTTTCCGAGCTTTCGTCCAAGAACGACAAGATTCTTTTCTTGAACTGCGATGATATGGACGATGTGTTGGCCTTGGAAGGCAAGACGTCTACCGAGTTGAAGAACCTGCTGTCTCCTTATACCTTGGTCTTTATCGATGAAGCGCAGCGGATTAAGAATATAGGCTTGGTCTTGAAAATGATAGGGGATTTGAAATTGTCCACGAAGATTGTGGTGACGGGATCCTCTTCGCTCGAACTGGCCAATGAAATCAATGAACCGGCCACAGGCTGGCTGATAGAGCATCATTTATATCCGTTATCCTTGTCGGAATTGGCCAATCATACATCGGAGCGCGAAGAAAACCGTTTGTTGCCCGTCCGCATGATTTATGGTTTCTATCCGGAGGTCGTTACAGAGCCGGACGATGCCAAGCGGATATTGATGAATTTGACAAACAGTTATTTGTATAAGGACTTGTTTGCCTACAAAGGAATCAAGAAGCCCGATTTGCTCCAGAAACTGGTCAGAGCCTTGGCTTTGCAATTGGGTAGCGAAGTGTCTTATAACGAGTTGAGTAATCTTCTTGGCGTGGATAGAGGCACGGTGGAATCTTATATCGGCTTGCTGGAGAAATGTTTTGTCGTTTTCCGTCTGGATTCATTCAGCCGTAATCTCCGCAGCGAGATGAAAAAAGGCAAAAAGATTTATTTCTACGATAACGGGATCAGGAATGCGGTCTTGTCGAATTTCGCTCCTTTGGAATTACGGAACGATGTCGGGGCTTTATGGGAGAACCTGATGGTCAGCGAAAGGGTCAAGAGGAATGCCTATTCCGGGAATTTTGCCAATCTGTTTTTCTGGCGGACGCATGAGCAGCAGGAACTCGACTTGATAGAAGAGCAGGACGGGAATCTGCGGGCGTTCGAGTTCATATGGAATCCCCAAGCGAAGGCCAAATTGCCTAAGGCTTTTTCTTCTGCCTACCCGGAGGCAAGTTATCAAGTGATTACTCCTCAATCGTATTGGGATTTCGTTCGGATTGACTGAATTCGACTCTTTGTTTTTCAACGGCTGTAAATTTTACCGGCCTAAAAATTACGAGGGTTGAATCCCTGAGGTAACTTTGAGATACCCCAAGAAACGTATGGAATCGGATTCCGTTGCGATTTCGTTGTTTTGGCTCAAAGGACATGTGGAATTTTTTTGTAATTTCGCACTTTATGGGGTGCGGAGAGATTTGGGTCGTTTTTGGGGAAACAAGGGCGAACCCAAGGAAGGTAGCGCACCGCAAGACCGATAGAATCAACAGGCCATGGCCACCAAAGAAAGCAAGCAGATGGAGACAAGGGAAGACACCTGGAGCGGGCGTCCGGGAGCTTGTTTTCAGGAACCGGCGTCTCGGCGGGTGGATGGCTTGCGGGCTTGGGGCGGAAATGTTTCCGGTCCTTGCCGGGAAGCGGGCCTCCGCCGCAAGGAGAGTCCGGTGCTGATGCCGGTTCTTTTCTTGCCGTTGTTCTTTCTAGGTTCGCTGTTGCAAGCGGCCGATGCCAAGACCCTTGTCCAGGAATGGAAGACCGTTAGCCAGCAGATAGATAACCATAAGCAGTGGCATTGCCAGGATCGGCCTTCGGAATCCGTCCTGCTTTCGTTCCAGGCTTTTTTCCAGGAGCAGCTCGGCCTTTCGTGGAATCCGGACTTCAAGGCCATTTTGCCGGTGGGTACCGATTGGGACGGTCTGCAGCAAGCCTGGTTCGTGCTTCAACGCCGGTATTCGTCGCTCAGACCGCATTCTTATGGTGTCCGTAATGATATTTCCTCGCTTTTCCATAGCGCATTTTCCTGTTTTTCGGATTCTTTCCAGGAAGAAAGCGAGGAAAACACTGGCGATGCCCTCTTGGCGGCCGTAGCCTCGCCGCGTACTTTTGCCAGCCTTGTTCCTGAGATTCTTTACTGCCGTCCTTCAGGCAGCTACAATATCGTTTGCCGTCTTCAGAACGGGGTGCGGGAGTGCACCTTGCCCGGCTACCCTTTCTAAATCCGGGTGTTTTTCCGGCACGAATCGGGAACATCCGTCCGCTTGATGCTCGGCAAAGAGACGGAAAACCAGGATGTTCTGCGCCGGAAAATCCTTGCAGGAGACAATCAGCCCCGTTGGTTCATCAAAAAATAAAAAATCCCCTTCGAATCGGGAAAATCGCTCTTGTGAGAATAGATTTCGTCCCGGAAAAGCAGTTGGATCGGCAAAAATGACGAAGCCTGGCTGTCGGGAAACCGGGCGAGGGGACACGCAAAAATTACTGCTAATAATTACATCAATGATAGGTTTATTCAAGAAATTGCTCGGCAGCAAGTCCGAGCGCGACCTCAAGGAAATCCGGCCCATTCTGGATCAATGCCTGGCCGCCTACGAGAAGATTTCCCAATTGAGCAACGACGAGCTCCGTGCCAAGACGCAGGAGTTCAAACAGAAGATCCAAGACCGGATCAAGGAACAGAAAGACGAAGTGGATGCGCTCAAGGCCAAGATTGCCGCCAATATCGACGACAGCTTGACCGTGGAAGAGAAGGAACACATCTACAGCTCGATAGACAAGCTAGAGAAAGAAATTTACAACAAGACCCAGGATGTCTTGAACGAGATTCTTCCCGAAGCGTTCGCGGTGGTGAAGTCCACGGCCCAGCGTTTCAAGGACAATGCCGAGGTGGAGGTGACCGCCATGCCTTGGGACGGGGACCTGGCTGCGACCCGCGACAATGTGACCATCCGGGGCGACAAGGCCTATTACAAGAACCAGTGGATGGCCGGGGGCAACCTGATTACTTGGGACATGGTGCATTACGATGTGCAGCTTATCGGCGGTATCGTGCTGCATCAGGGCAAGATTGCCGAAATGAGCACCGGGGAAGGTAAGACCTTGGTCGAAACCTTGCCGGTTTACCTTAACGCGCTGCCCGGGCAAGGCGTCCATGTGGTGACGGTCAACGACTACTTGGCCAAGCGTGACTCGGAATGGATGGGGATGCTCTTCGAGTTCCACGGACTTAAAGTGGACTGCATCGACAAGCACCAGCCCAGCAGCGAAGCCCGTCGCAAGGCTTACCTGGCCGACATCACCTACGGGACCAACAACGAGTTCGGCTTCGACTACTTGCGTGACAACATGTGCCGCACGCCACAGGAACTGGTGCAGCGCGGCCACAACTACGCCATTGTCGATGAGGTCGATTCGGTCTTGATCGACGATGCCCGTACTCCTTTGATCATTTCCGGGCCCACTTTCAAGGACGAAGACCAGGAATTCGATGCGCTCAGGCCGCAGATCGAGAAGCTGTACAACCAGCAGCGGGCTTTGGTGACCAAGATTCTGGCCGAAGCCAAGACCTTGCTGAGCGGCACGCCTACGCCCGAACAGGAAAAGAAAGGCGGCGAGCTGTTGTTCCGCGCCCATCGCGGGCTTCCCAAGAACAACGCCTTGATCAAGTTCTTGAGCGAACCGGGCATGAAGGCCTTGATGCAGAAGACCGAGAACTACTATTTGCAGGAACAGGGCAAGAACATGCCCTTGATTGACGGCGAGCTGTATTTCGTGATTGACGAGAAGCTCAACAGCATCGACCTTACCGATAAAGGGGTGGATTATTTGTCGGCCGATGCCCACAACCCCGAATACTACGTGCTGCCCGATGTGGGTTCGCAGATTGCCGAAGTGGAGAAGTCTTCGATGACGCCGGAGGAAAAGACGGCCAAAAAGACCGAGATCATGCGCGATTACGCGATTCAGTCCGACCGTGTCCATACGATTAATCAGCTGCTGAAGGCTTACGCCTTGTTCGAGCGCGATGTGGAATACGTGGTGATGGACAACGAGGTGAAGATTGTGGACGAGCAGACAGGCCGTATCATGGAAGGCCGCCGTTATTCGGATGGTCTGCACCAGGCTATCGAAGCCAAGGAAAGAGTCAAGGTGGAAGCCGCCACGCAGACCTACGCCACGATTACCTTGCAGAACTATTTCCGCATGTACTCCAAGCTGGCCGGTATGACCGGTACGGCCGAGACCGAAGCCGGCGAGTTCTGGAACATCTACAAATTGGAAGTGGTCTGCATCCCCACCAACCGTCCGGTAATCCGCAAGGACATGGACGATTTGGTATATAAGACCAAGCGCGAGAAGTACAACGCGATTATCAACGAGATAGAACGTCTCATCCAGGAGGGCCGTCCTGTCCTGGTGGGTACCACTTCGGTGGAAGTCTCCGAGCTTCTGAGCCGTATGCTCACCGGACGCAAGATCAAGCACAATGTGTTGAACGCCAAGTTGCATAAGAAGGAAGCCGATATCGTGGCCGAAGCCGGTCAGGCGGGAACGGTCACGATTGCCACCAACATGGCCGGTCGTGGTACGGATATCAAGCTCGGCCCGGGCGTGAAGGAGGCCGGCGGTCTGGCCATCATCGGTACCGAACGCCACGAAAGCCGCCGTGTGGACCGTCAGTTGCGAGGCCGTGCCGGCCGTCAGGGCGACCCGGGAAGCTCCCAGTTCTATGTATCCTTGGAAGACAACCTGATGCGTCTGTTCGCTTCCCAGCGTATTGCCGCGATGATGGACCGCATGGGGTACAAGGAAGGCGAGAACATCCAGGCGAGGATGATTACCAAGTCCATCGAAAGAGCGCAGAAGAAGGTGGAAGAGAACCACTTCGGTGTCCGCAAGCGTCTGTTGGAATACGATGACGTGATGAACGCTCAGCGCGAGGTGATTTATACCAAGCGCCGTCACGCCTTGTTCGGGGAACGCCTCGGGGTGGATATCGCCAACATGATGTACGATACCATCGAGAACGATTTTTCGGAGCTGCGCGAGGACAAGGATTTTGCCCGTTTCCAAGGCAAGATTCTGCGTACTTTCGGGATGGAATGCCCCATTTCCGAATCCGAGGCTTTGAGCGGCAAGGATGATGCGGTGCAGAAGGTGTTCGATGCCGTTTATGCTTCCTATCGGCAGAAGGCCGAGGCGATAGCCCAGCAGGCGTTGCCGGTGATCCGCCATGTCCACGATACCCAGGGTTCCCGCTTCGAGAACATTGCCATACCTATCACCGACGGGCGCAAGACCTTGCAGGTGGTAGCCAATATCCAGAAATGCTTGGATTCCAACGGACGTGAAATCACGGTAGCGGTGCAGAAGGGCCTTTGCTTGGCCATTATCGACAATGCTTGGAAGGAACACTTGCGCGAGATGGACGAATTGAAGCAGTCCGTCCAGAACGCTTCCTACGAGCAGAAGGACCCGCTTTTGATTTACAAGTTCGAGGCTTTCAACCTGTTCAAGCGCATGTTGGTGGATATGAACCAGGAAGTGAGCGAATTCCTTTCGTTGGGTCATCTGCCTACGCCCGACCCGGCTCAGATGCAGCAGATGCAGGAAGCCCGCCAGCAGCGTACCGACATGAGCCGGATGCAGATGTCCCGTCCCGGCCCGATGGGCGGCGGTGCGGTGAGCACGACCCTGCCTCCGCAGCGGCCCCGCGTCCCGATGCAGACTAATTCCTCGGAAGCCCCGCAGAAGCCCCAGCCGGTTCATGTGGAGAAGAAAATAGGCCGGAACGATCCTTGTCCTTGCGGCAGCGGCAAGAAGTACAAGAACTGCCACGGCCGGGATGTGGCGTAGGGGCGTAGATGTCAAGCTGTTGTCCCCCGATAGGCGGATTTCCCTGTTTGCTTATCGGGGGCTATCTCTTTTGCCCGTTCCAAGGAGGGCAGCTGCTGCCCGGCATGACAATAAACTTTCTGCCGTTCTGGAGGACATATGCAAGGCTGTTGCGGTTCTCTGAATGACGATACAATCCTGTATTTCTGAGCCTCGCAGCACAATCGCTACGGGGCTTTTGTTTTACCATTGCCTCCATAGAGCATGAATGCACGAACCGGAAAACAGGATCCGCAACATCAACGATGGATTGCACATGCGCTACCGTTTGCGCAAGAAATTGGGTTTGGACAAGGACGAAGCCTTGGAAGCCAGCATCGCGAGGACAATGGATGGACAATCCTGGGGAAATCGCTAAGAACAGCCCGTTTTCCCATGGAAAAACCATGGACAAGACACAGGACAGAAACAACCCGAAAACGTAGTCTGAAGAACGTATAAAATTCTTTTTGTTAAAAAATTAATGATATTGACAAAAACCAGAACACGTAATTAAGACCTTCTTTTTCCTGCGGACAACGCCCGTTTTTCGTATCCATTTTGAGACTACTTTTGTGTCGGGTGATGACTCGCGATAATCGCCCGGTACCCGGCCCGGACACCGCTTCTCTCCGGTCCACACGGCAAGGCAGCATCCGAAACGGGAGCAAAAAACAAACAAACATTGTCCAACCTCAAACACTAAAAAGCTATGTTAAAAAAATTGCTAGCTCTTTCTTTCTGCATGTTGCCAGCCAGTTTCGGGCTTCATGCGCAGAACGCCGGTTCGGAGAACTGGTATTTTGAGGATTTCGAAACTTTGGGTATCCTGGGTCCCACCCTTCCGGACGGCTGGACGCAAGGATCGAACTCTTTCTCTGTCAATCTCAGCGGAGGCGTGGACGGCAGCCAAGCCATTTACGCCCAGTGCGCCAACAGCAATGAACGCTGGGTCGCCACCCAGGCTTTCGACATGGGCGACAATCCCGTTGTGGAATACTATTTCAAGACCACGGGCGTGATTGGCGATGCGCCCGCCAACGGTCTGGCCACAGCCTTGAAGGTATCCACCGACAACGGAACCACCTGGACCGTGGTGGACACGGTGGCTTATGCAGACTATCAGGCCTCTTCCACCTACGCCCTGAAACGGGTAACGCTGCCTGACACCTACAAGGACCAAAGCTGCATGGTCAAGCTCAGCGTCTACGGTAACTCGGAGCTGGGTACTTCCAGCTTCTACGTGGACAACTTCGGCATGGGAACTCCGGCGGAAGTCCTCGAAAACGACCTGATGATTTCCGGTACGCTTTCCGGACCTTCCAATCCAGCCCTGGGCATGGAGAGCCTCTATTCGGTGAACGTGCTGAATAACGGCAGCACGGCCCAAAGCGATTATTCCGTAAAGCTGAAGGATGCCCAAGGCAACGAGCTTTGCACGGTAGACGGTACCGAACTGCAGCCTGCCGCCCAACAAACCTTCGAACTGGCCTGGACTCCGCAAGCCGCCGGGACTTTCCGGATTTTAGCCGAAGTGGAATTGGAAGGGGATGCAAACCTCGCCAACAACATTTCGGACACCTTGGATGTGGAAGTCTTGGAAAGCGGCGTAGCTATCGAAGTAGGGCAAGGGACAAACAAAACTTATCATCCTGTAAGTTTCACCTCGGATCGTTTCGGTTCGCAGAACCTCTTCTTAGCGGAAGAACTGAACTTCACCCAAGGGAAAATCAATGCCATTGCCTTCGAAGGCACTTTCGTGCAAGAACTCTCCTCCAATGTGACTGTGATGATAGGGGAAACGGATTCCACGGGATTCTACGTGGATGAGAATTTTGCCTGGCACATGATTCCTTGGGACCATTTCACCACCGTGTTCCGGGGCGAGAAAACCTTTCCCCAAGGCGAGAATGTCCAAATCAGATTCGATTTTACCGAAGAATTCGACTACACGGGAGGCAATCTGGTAGTCTTCCTGGTTAACGACAACGAGACCGCGTATCCTTCAATGGATGAATCCGGCTGGTTTTTCGGAACTTACGAACTTGGCGACGTGGTTTCCCTGGGCGCTTTCGACATCGACCTTGCCAATCCTGCCAATGACGCAGTGACCAATTTTTCCCGTCCCAACACCACTTTCTTCTTCAGCGAGGTTTCGGATGCATCCTACAACCTGACGTTCAACATCACGGATATTGCCGGCAATACCGTAAGCGATGCCGTGGTAAAACTTAATGGCACGGAATACGAGGCCGGGCAGTATACCTTTGAAGACCTCAAGCCGGGCAGCTACCCCTACACCGTTACCAAGAACACCGCCACGGCTTCCGGCACAGCGTAGATAATCAATGAAGATGTCAACATTGACGTGACCTTGCTCGACTTTTCCGAAATCCCGGGTGCAAGCGGTTTCCTTTGCGAGGATTTTGAAAATATTGCCCCTGGTAGCCGTCCTTTTGGCTGGAACGGTGACTTCTACGTATATGTGGATGGTGGCATAGAGAACGGCAAGCGTCTGAGCCATTCTTTCTGGTACTTGGACGGGTCGAGAAATATCTATACCAATCCCGTTTTTATGGGTGATAACCCTGTCTTCGAGTTCCAGTACAGAATTATGGAAATGGAAATCCAAAACCTCACTTATACAGGCAATGCCTGCCCGGGTACGGGTGTTATGTGGCAACTGAGCGTTTCTACCGATCAAGGTGAAACATGGACTCAACTTCATTCGGTAGGGTATAGCGAACATATGCCCTCCACCGATTATCAAACTTTTAGTTTAGATGTAAGTCAGTATGCCAATGAGTTATGCATGTTTCATCTGCATGTGGAACGTGATAACAGCAGTCCGGAATCCTTCTATTTCGATATCGACAACTGGAGCATCGGCACCCAGCCGGAATTCGACCTGTCCGTTCTTTCGCCCATCGCCGGCAACCGGGTGGCCAGTGTGAACGAGGAAAGCCTTTTTACAGTCCAAGTGAAGAATAGCGGGAAACAAAACATCTCTTCCTATACTCTCAAGCTCATGAAAGGTGATACGGAAATAGCTTCCGTCAACGGATCGGAACTCGAAGCAGGAGCATGGAAGGAACACGAACTTGCATACACCCCGATTTCAGAGGGAAATGAAATTTTGTATGCGGTGGTGGAAACCGAAAACGATACCTACATGGCTAACAATACCACGACCAACCTTTATGTTTCCGTGCAGCCTGAAGGTACTCGAGGCGAAATGGTAGAAGACATGGAAGGCCGGGATATCTGCTATGTTCCCTTCTATTTCTATACACCCTATGCATTGAACCAGACCCTCTACTTCTCCGATGAAACCGGCTTGGAAGCCGGGGAGGCTCTCACGGGCATTGTTTACCAAACCGCTTTCAGCAAGCCTTTGGAAAGACAGCGTGTTTCGGTTTACGTGGGTGAAACCGACCAAGAATCCCTCTTTTTGGGTTCCGGCGCAGGCATGCTACCCATGGACGGGATGCGCTTGGTATTCGATGGAGCCATCGACATCAGCGATGTGGACGGGGACAACTTGGCTATCGAATTCCAGACCCCCTACCAGTACGGCGGCAAGAACCTGGTGGTCTGCACCTACCAGCAGAGCGGCCAGGCGGCGGGTAGCGAAAGCGACCAATTGGCTTTCTACGGTTACTACACCTTGGACCGTCCTGTCAGCTCTACTTATGCACAATTGGATAATCCAATAGATATGAATAATCTGCCAAGTAGCGTACTTTCCAACTTCTCTTATCCTTCCACGATTTTCCTGTCCCGCGAAGGCGTGGAATTCCATACGGTCACCTTCGAGGTGAAGGATACCGAAGGCCGGACCATCGACAATGCCGTAATTACTTTCAACGGCATGGAAATGGAAACCGGAACTTATACGGTGGCGGATGTCCCCGATGGTGTTTATCCTTGGTCGGCATCGTGGCAAGATCAAACCCGGGAAGGCGATGTGGAAGTGTCCGGCGGGGACGCTTCGGTGCAAGTAGTGTTCGAACCTGTTTCCAACGAATTCAATGTTGAAGAAGTCATGATTAAGGTATATCCCAACCCCAGCACGGGCAAGTTCTACGTGGAACACGCCCAATTCTGCAAAGAAATCGGCATCTACGACATCTCGGGCCGTGAAGTGCGCCGCTACACCAAGGTGGATGCCGGCGTGCTGGAAATCGACCTGAGCGGTTGCCGTGACGGCCTCTACCTGCTGATGGTGGACGGCAAGGCGTTCAAGATCACCAAACGATAAGAATCCATCCGTGGAACGGAAGCCTGTCCTTCCGTCGGACCCGGGCAAAGTCGCAAACACGACAAGGTTTCCGTTCCAGGTTTTGGTTTTGGTTGGTTGGGGGAGGGTGGCATCGGGTCGGGCGAACCGTCCTCTGCCCCCTCCTTTCTTGCTACCGGACGGCCTGCCAACGGGTCCCGCCCAACGGACAAACTGCCGCCACGCCCGGACGGATTGCCGGACGCGGAAGAACCCCGGATCGGAACTCCGGAATCCCGGCAGGCGGATTCCTGGCCTTGAGTGCGAGGAACCCCCGGATCCTTTCAAAAAGCGACTGATAAAACTTATTCCCTATGAAAAGAATTTTCATTCCGACCCTGTTCCTGTGCCTCCTGTCCCTGCCGGACGCGAAAGGGCAGGACACGCTGGTCGACAAACAGCCCCAGAACCGTGCCGCGCTCTTGGAAGAGTTCACCGGGGTCAACTGCGGCTATTGCCCGGCCGGGCATGTCCTTACCAACCAGCTCTTGGAAGAACATGGAGGCCGCCTGTTCGTGTTCAACCTCCACGCCCCCAATTCCGACCTGGTGATCCCGCCCAACGGGACGGCCGATATGAGGACGGAGTACGGCGATGCCTTGGCCAGCAACGCCGGGGTCAACACCCTGCCCTTGGGTACGGTGAACCGGCATTCCTTCAACGGCAGCCTCAGCCTGGGCCGCGAGCAATGGGCTTCGGCCATCGGACAGGTGTTAGAGATGCCCGCCTACCTCAACGTGGGCGCCCGCGCCACCCTGGACTGGGAAAGCCGGGAACTGAGCGTGGAAGTGCAGCTGTACTACACCGGGGAGGCCTCCGTGGAAGAGAACCATATCCACGTGGCCCTGGTGCAGAACAACATCCAAGGCTACCAGAAGAACGGCTACCAGAACCCCGAACAGAGTCTGGGCGGCAGCCTCTACCTCCACCAGCATATCTTCCGCGATTTCCTGACCGGGCAGTGGGGCGATGCCGTGCCGGCGGGTGAGGCCGGCACGTTCCTGAGCCGCACCTATTCCAAGACCTTGCCCGGACAGATCCGCAACGTGGACCTGGACCTGACCGAGTTGCAGGTCATCGTCTTCGTCTCGGAAGACCGGAACGAAATCATCAACGCCTGCGAGGCCTTGATCCAGCATGAGAACGGCCCCGGCCATGTCTTTGGCCTCTCCAAGGGGACGCAGCCGCAGGACGTGTTCACTTGCGACAACTCGGTCCGGGTCGCCTTCGAGTTCGAGAACCGGAACCCGGAAGGGACGGCGAGCGCCGTCGAATCGGTGGAGTTCCTTTACAAGAGCCGCAACCGGGAACATACCTTCACCTGGCAGCCGGATTCGGCTTTCGGATTCCGGCAGACAGCAAAAGTGGTCTCGGACGAGTTCCCCCTCTACCTGAACGGGGTTCCCGACACGGTGGAGGTAACGGTTGCCGCCGTCAACGGGGAAGCTTACGACTTTGAAGCGCAAAAGCCGCTGCGGATTCCGGCCATCAAGTACTTCGGCTACACCTCCGCCGATTCGGTGGTGGTGGATTTCCGGCAGGACGCGTACGGTTCGGAATCATCCTGGGTGTTCCAGACCGAAGAGGGTGAAACCGTGGCAGAAGGCGGACCCTACAAGGATATCGCCATCTCGCAAGCCCCCAAGCAGCACCTGCATGCGGTGCCTGTGTCCTTGGGTTGTTACCGTCTGATAGCCAGGGACAGCCGGGGCGACGGCATCAACAACGGCTTCGGGGAAGGTTCGTTCGCCATCTCCGACCCGGACGGGAACATCTTGGTGGAACACGACGGGGTCTTCACCGACTCGGCAGTCGTCATGCTGCGCAGGTCGGATGTAGGCAATGAACGGGCGGACCGGAGCGGCCTCCGCCTGCAAATCGTCCCCAACCCCTCCGCCGGGCCTTGCCGTCTGGAAGTGGAAGGCTGGGAGGGCACGGACATCCGCTTGGAAATCTTCAACGCCCAAGGAAAATTGGTGGCCGTGAAACAAGAATCCACCGGAAGCGGAACCTTGTCCATTCCCTTGCCTGCCGAGGAACTGCAAGCGGGAACCTATTTGGTCAAACTCAGCGGCCCGAGGCAAAACGGGGTCGCCAAATGGGTCGTCATCAATAGAAATTAAAGGGAATTTGACCAAAATAAGTTCGACCCGAATACATCCCAACACGATACCCCGCCACAAACACCGGTGACGGGGTATTTTAATTTTCCCTGTCTGAGACCTCTTCCCACCGGAGCTTGACTTTCGCCTAATCTCTCATCTTCAATACTGTTTCACCAAAGCCAACCGGATTGCATCCAGCTCAACCCAAAGGTTCTGACGGAAAACCAAGACCGTTCATTCAAAAAGATAACGCACAACATCCTGGTTCACTTCGTCCACAATCGAGAAATCCTCCTTGACATAGCCCACCGTCACCCGCATGACAGGGGCGTGAGCCAAACATTTTGCAACATTTTCAATACTGTGTTTCAATTCATTGTGCGCCACCGAGGCAAAGGTGTGCCGAGCCTGGTAATAGTAAAGGCCCGGAATGCCGCAGGCCTCTCCCAATTTCTTCAAGCCTGCGTTGATGGCCCGGTTGAAACCTCTCAGCGTGGAATAACGCCGATGGAAAACGAACACCTTTTTCCTGACTTCGTCACCGTGTCACCCAAAAACCATCACAGAACAAAGGTGCGATCCGTTGATGCCGTTTCATGAGCATGGTTCGAGTGATAGTCTGTTTATTTTGAGGCAGCGTCATCCGTATTGTCACAATAGTCCGGGCAAGTTCGAGCACCTTGTCCACACTCATGTTTATATTTGATAGTTTCAGAAGTCTCTCTAATTCCTTGTAAACTTTCAACGCCACAAAGCAAATACACACGTGTGCCTCT
>JADIMZ010000104.1 GCA_017694335.1 Candidatus Pullibacteroides excrementavium | reverse complement strand
CAAGTAGTCCGCAGGGCTAAAAACCGGACAATCCGCCAGCAGGGCGAGAGTCCGCAGTTTTTCTTGATAAAGCCGCTTCATTTCGGACTGTATGGCTTCCAACTTTTTTGTGACGACAACGGCATTTGTTTCCACCTTCAAACGAGACAACAACGGCATCACAATCTCTTGAAGCCGATTCGAAAAATATACAGCTGCTTTTTGATGACGATTAGCCTGCTGCTCCGAATCTGCTTGGCGCAACCGGCACAATTCCTTGAAAAAGTTTTCTCCAACCCGATAGATTTCCGTTTCAAAACGATCTTCAGACGCTGCGATATCCTCCGCCAGACGAGGATATTGTTTCAGAAGGAATTTGGCAGCCAACAGACGAAGGTCCTGGAAAAGCTTCCAGATAGCTGAAAAATCAAATTGTTCAACCAAAAGACCGAACTGATAATCCGCCTTGAATTTACCCAACTGCCAGTTGTCGCAACCAACGTCCGCACAACGCAAAAACGCCTCTATCTGCTTGTCTCCGGCCAAGGCCTCCTGCGTTAAAGGCGAACGCAAGACCAAGCCTTCCAACGAACGGCAACGGCTCAAGGCCACGTAGACCTGTCCATGGGCAAATGCCCGCCCGGCATCCACCACTACCTTGTCAAACGTCAACCCTTGACTCTTATGAATGGTAATAGCCCATGCCAGCTTGAGCGGAAGCTGGCTGAAAGAACCTTCGGAAGTCTCCTTGATTTCCTTGGTTTCCGGGTCTATCGTATAACGCATATTCTCCCACTTCTCCGGCGCGACCCTGATTTCCTCTCCTTCGCTTTCTACCCAGACCTCATCGGCCTCGCAACGGCTGATTCTGCCAATTTTACCATTATAATAACGATGGCCTGCATCATTTTTCACAAACATGACCTGGGCGCCGGGTTTGAACCGCAGGTTTTGCCAAGTCGGAAACGAGCTCTCCGGGAAATTGCCGCTGATTTTAGCCTGATACACACTGAAGGCACCGGGGAGGGCCTCTACGTTGGCATCATTGATTTTATCAGCCTGGTAATTATGCGTGGTCAAAATCACATAACCCTCGTTGCTCGAAGGCATGAAACGAGGAATATAACGGGCCGAAAGCTTATTCCACGTATCTTCATCCAGGATTCCCTGCCTTATTTTTTCCAACATACCGATAAATTCCCGGTCTTTCTGCCGGTAAACATGCTTCAACTCCACTATCTGGAAACCGGCTGTTTTCAAAGCGGTACTGTCAAAAAAATAAGGCGAGGCATAGTAATTCTTCATTTCCGCCCATTCGTCTTCCTTCACAACCGGAGCCAACTGCTGCAAATCCCCTATCAACAGAAGCTGCACTCCGCCAAAAGGCCGTCGATCGCGTCGGTATCTCTGCAAAAGACCGCTCACCTCATCCAGCAAATCCGATCGCAGCATGCTCACCTCGTCGATGACCATCAACTCCATCTTCTGCATCAACTCAATCTTGTCCTTGCCCAGCCGGAAACGGTTCCTGCGACGGTAGCCCGGCAAGTACAAACCGAACGGCAACTGGAAAAAAGAATGCAATGTGGATCCGCCCGCATTGATGGCCGCAATCCCCGTCGGTGCCAGCACCAGCATCCGTTTCAAGCCCCGCTGCCTGAGTTCGCGCAGAAAAGTCGTCTTCCCGGTACCTGCCCTTCCTGTCAAAAACACATTCTGCCCCGTTTCTTCTACCAGGCTTCTGGCCAAAAGATAGTCCTCATCGAATCCCATAAACCGACCTATTTCCTTTTCACCGCTTTTATCCATTCTGTTATTTTTCTCCGGATGCCGCCCCTTGCCAGTCCTCTTTTACCCCGACACATCCTCTTCAACAGCCAAAAATATAAAAACAAGACGAAAAGAGGCAAGCATGCCGCCACTGAAAAAAATGGGATCATGCCCCAAACGCATCCTCAATATTCAATGCCGTAAGGCTTGGAATACTCGCTCCAGCTCCCGTCTGCAAATTCCAACTGCAAACGGTATTGGTAATAGGTATTCATCTTTACGCTCTTGTCCACATAAACCTGCCGGGACAATCCCGATTGCGGCATCAATGTGCCCAGCAAACGCAATGGTTCCGTTTCCGAAGACCGGTAAAGATAAACCCTTTTTATTCCTTTTCCTTTAGGATTTTTCCATTCCACTTGCACCCAACGGTTCTCCCTATCGGCAAAAAGATCCAAAACTGGCATTTTGACCGGTGGCAAATACTTGGCTTCGAAAAAATAAGGCGAATGAGCTGTATCTTCTTTTCCCTCCCCGTATGCCACGATATTGAAAAGCTGCATTCCAGAAAGCGTGGATGCCGGATATTTGAAAGCAAAAGCTGCCGTATCCTCAAGATGGCCCGATTCCGGCAAAGGAAAATCAGCTATCATACTCCATTCAGCCGTATCCGACTTATGATATAAACGGAACCCTTTCAGATATGGCGACCAGCCATTATACCAGACCAATTCAACCCTATCGGGATAACGGCGGCAATGCTGCAAGGAAAACAGAGCCGGAGCGGGTTTCCGCGGCCGCTGATTCTTTACCGCCAAGGCCTCGCTGAAATCCGACATATTGCCTGCCTTGTCTTCAGCCACCACCCGGTAATAGAAATACTGAGCCGTCCGGAGCGAAACAGTATCGTCAAAGACTGTATCTCGAAGGACAGAGGAAGTAAGCTGTACCGGATCCCCGTCTTGGGAATTGCTCAAAAACACGCGATATCCCGCCACGTCCTTCTCGGAGGAAGGCTTCCAGCTCAATTGCATCCGTCCATTCCCGTCCACCCGATAGGCCAAACCTGCCGGAGGCGCTGGCGGCACACTGTCTATCCTCCGATAAAAAAACGGCAAGGAAAAATACGATTCCCCGTGTTTGCCTATGGCCCGCAAATAGAAATAAGACGAATATGATTCCAATTCGGAAATCCCTACCAGGAAAATACGTCTTTCCTTTTTGCTTATTACACCCTCCATCAAATGTTCCGGGTCCGGCAGCTGCCCCGGAGCATGCGTGGCATACAATTCCATCTTTTCCAAACGGTTTTCTTGCTCCTCGGGAAAGGACCATGCTATTGCTAGATTACTGGCATCCCAGGCGTAGACGGAATCTATGCAAGGAATCGCCCTCAACAAATCCTTGCCTTGGCCTGCATAACTCATGGCCACCACGGTCTCCTGCCCGAACAAATCCAGTCCGACCAGACGGTAAACATACTCTCTGTCATTGGATGGCAAGCTATCTCGATAAGAAATACCATCCGTCCGGCCATCCTGCAAAACGGTGTACGGCACATCGTTCAGCCGCACGTAGCGGCCTTGACCCGGACTACTCCCTTCAGACCGTTCTATGAAATACCCTATAAACGAGCCAGCATCAAAGCCGTCACGCCAAGTCAATTCCACAACCCCGTCCCCGTATTCCGCCTCCAGCACTTGCAACGGCGGCACTGGAATCCGGTTTTCCAAACGAGTGAAATAAAAAGCCGTGTCGTTCTCCTCAAAGGTGGAATCCACAAATACCCGATACAAATAATAGAAGCCCGGCTGCAAGCTTGTATCACGATAACCCATAGTTCCCATGCAGGCCACCGGAAAAGAACGGTCATAAGCCAGATTAGCCAAAGTAAAACGGATCGTTTTCTCCTGCAATTTGTCCGAAATGGCTTTCCAAGGAGAATTGCCGCTTCCATCATCCCCCATGGAGAACTGTATTCCGGGAGAAAACACAGCTTCACCCAGCAAAGCCGCATAAGGGTCTTCCTCCGCCTTGCTTGCCAGTACAGAAGTATCCATTTCCATAAAGGGAGGAATCCTGATTAAAGTTTTGACAGGCGGTGGCATGCTATCCGAATAAGCCGAAGCCGAATACAAGGAAGAAGTATCAAAGGCATAACGTTCCAAGACAAAACCTTTTTGCAGGGCTGCCATCCATAAAGCATAATCCCCAGCCGCCCAACGCAACAAGACGTTTTTCCCCAGATCGCGTCCCACCAAATGCAAGCCTTTCACAGCTTCTTCTTCCTGTGCGCCCGATACGCACGGCATAACCACCATGCACAATCCCGCCAAAAACAATTTCACCCTCTTCATTTCCTGTAAATCCTTCATATTTCCTCTTTTCTTTTTCGTTATTCACTTTTCCCTTTTCACATTGCAACAAGCCTACGAACCCATTCCTGCCAGCCCTCATGCACCGGCATGCAGCGCCTAAACGGACGAGGGGCGGGACACATTTCATTGCACCGGATTCTCAAACACAACCCTCCGTTGGGATGTCACTGTACCATCGGGCAATACATACTTCAGCCATACCGGATAGCTTCCTTTTTTGATAGGCACAAAACTCTTCCTGAGCCAACCCAGATAATACGGCCTGCCCAATACGCCCATGTTGGCCACCCCGTACAACACGCTCTCGAAGTCCTTCTTGTACTGGAACGGCAGATAATAAATCCACGGGAAATAAGCATTGGCCGATTCTTCGTAAAGAGCCGAAGAATAAACCGCCCAGCTAGGTATCATTTCCGGATGCTCCGCTGTACGGGGAAAGGATACAAAGCCATCGTAAGGATACTCTTGATAAACCAAAGGGTATATGTAATATTGATAATACGGCTCATTTCCCAAATCAGCCTCCGGCTGTACCATAGGCTTGCCTTCCGTGTACAGGCTGCCCTCCCTTTCTACAGGACAGAAGCCTTCCCCGGCCCGCATCTTGGCTTGCAAATAATGCACATCCGGTTCGGTCACGCTAGGATTGCCATGCGCATCTACCGTCAAGACCGGAGTCCGGTAAGTCTTTGTCAGGCGTACTGCAGCCATTTTCTCCCCGAAATTGGCATAGCGGCTGGTCCGGAAGGCATACCGCAGGATCACCTTGTCCTTGTCGGACTTCAGCAATGAACCCGACAATTGCACGGTTTCCTGTTCCAAGCTCCCGTCTTCGGACTCGTACAAGCTGGCAGAACCCGTCTCCATCCGAGAAGAGGCATCGGCCTGTCCCGTGCCAGAGGATACATACGTCGGGCCTCCCTTATGCTGCAAGACAAACAGAATCTCGTAATCGGCCTCAGGCGACATCCCTGACGGCACCGTCCATAACAGACGTCTTTCCGACTGATTGTAAGTAAACGAAGACTGCAAGGTATCCGTTCCGGAAACCAGGTAAACACGCTTGCGGTAATCGGCATCGGTCAGCAAATCAGCCATGCCGCGTTTCAGGTAAACAAAGCCCCGGTTATGCTCCCTCGGAAGGAAATACCGCTGATCCTTTACCGGGTAACAAACCTTGACATTGCTCCAAGGAATACTGTCGGGGCCTTCGCCTGTAACAAAACGATATTCCCTCTTTTCCTGGTAATTCCCGCCTTCGTTATCCTGCAAAGCCTTCCAGGATGTCCCTGTCTTTTCCTTGGCACCGATAGCCAGCTTGGCATCGATTGTCGCATTGGCTGGAAGAACATCGTGCGCCACAAATTCCAGCTTGCGCTTATCTTCGTTCCATTCCATCTTGCCATCCAATCGGTTCCCTCCATGCCAGAACTCGTATTGGTCCAAGCTAATCTTCAAACGTTTTTCCTCATTATTGTATTCTTCCTGGATTTCCGTTTCCACTGGGAGGTTGAAAGCCGCTTGAGGAACCGTGAACACATCCACACCGGCCGCATCCTCGCCCGGCTGCAAATCGGCAATAATTTCCATCCCATCGGCAAAACCTTGATTCAGGATAGTGCAAGGCGTACCCAAATCGAAACCCAGATTGAAACGTCCTTTGACCAAACCGTTCAGCAGAGAGACATTCAACCCCAGATTGCCTGAAAACGAGGAAGGATTCGGCAAACCTGCCTGAAGCAAAGCCCCCACCTCTCCTTTCAATACCGAAAAATTGCGTTTCTTTCCGAACAGTTTCAAATACAAGCCCACATCGGCCATCATATAGGCGTATGCCTGTCCTTGGGCATACCAGCCATTGATTCCCGGTTCTTCACCTGTTTCCTGACAAAGACTGTTCTGGTATTGCTTGAGCATCACATCGAAACCCAGATCAGCATCGAAAGCGGCATAAAAAATCAACAAAGGAATCGTACCGGTGCTCAATGAAAACGAGGAACCGAAAGCCAGGCCGTTCCCTTTTGCCAGTTCGGACAAAGAGGGCCGGGGATAAGACACATCCATCAACGAAGCCACCTTGGAAGGAAGTTCCGGAAAAGCCGGAAGACGGTTCCCTGTCATGAAGTAAGCGTCCAGATTGGCTTGCAAAGGGCCCACTTTCATCTTCACACCCAACGGATGGTCGGGCTCGCCCACTTTCAGATACCATTCATCCCCGCCAAAGCTCATCCCCATCTGCCCCAAATGGCCTTTGCTTCCGCTACCTTTGATAATGCCCATGTCCATATAAGAATCGAAAGTCCCCGTAAACTGTCCGTTCTCGATATCCAGCAACAACTTCACCTTGGCCGATATGGCGGCTTCCGACGCAATGGCAGCCTGCTGGACATCTATCGACGGCTGGATGGCAGCCGCCAATTGAAGCACTTTTTGGTTGAACCGTTGCATGGCATTGAACTCCTTGGACATAAGCTGCCCTGCCCCCATCAAAGCCATGGACGACAGTCCGCCATGCTGGTTGAAAAGCATTTCCAGCGTCAGTTCCGCATTGAAAAGTTTCTCATTCTGGGCGGCCAGAACCACCGAAGCCTTCAACCCGAGCGACTTGGTCTTGTCCGGTTCATAGAACAGCCCCGACGAGGTCTGCCCCAGTTCCGTCTTCCGATCCTTGTCTTCCACCATTTTCATCCGACGGTAAGCGCCGCCCCCTATGGCCGAAATCTTGAAGCCCGGCCCGATCGGAATCCCTGTCGCTCCCAAACGAGACATTACATCCACATACCAATAACGGAAATCGTCTTTGCTCCCTATCATCAAATCCCCTCGTATCCCCAACGACAAAGGCGTGATTTCAAAATCGACGCTGCCTTGAAAGCCGTCCCCATACAGTTCATGCCCTTCCACCAGATCCACTTCCCCATCGAATTTCAAACCGCTTTTCGAGAAATCCACCGCCACTTTGCCCAGCTCCACACCGGCGAATTCCCATTTCTGCCGTTCCCCTTCATGCTTGATTTCCGAATTGAGTTTCATCCCGAATTCCCCGCCGAAATTACCATCTTCCGCCCCGCCGAAATGCAGCATTGTATTAAAATCAAAACCAATCTTTCCATTGACAACGCTCACGGACACATCTTTGATGGTGACTGGAAAATTCTTGATCTTCAACTCATCGTCCCAACTCAATTCCTTCAACTCGAAATAGGGAGCCTGATTGGAAACTTCCATGCCGGTAAATGAAATATTAGCAAAACCGAACTTGTCGTCCCGCTCGGCCAAAGGATTCAACTTCATCCGTCCCGACAGATTGGCCTTGACAAGAAAATCCTTGTCCTTTTCTTTTCCGGCTTCTATATAAGAGGATGCCAAAAGAGACACCTCCCGGCCGTTAATGAAATCGAATTCAACCTTCTCTCCCAGCCCCAGCTTCAACTTCCAGCTCCCGTCCGTCTCAAAACCTCCCTCGTATTCGTATTTTCCCGCCTTGCTCACCGGCAATTCTATCATCCCGGCCATCTCGCCCCCTTTTATTTCATCATGCAGGAAATCAAGCATGAATTTCTCTATCGAAAAGCCCCAGCCTCCCAAACTGCCTTCGGTCAGCATCAGCACGTCTTCAGCCCCGATAGTCCCGGTCAAGCCTTTCTCGTCTATCCACATTTGATCGGCCAACACGGAAGGTCTCGCCCCATCCGCTTTTCGAATATAATCCGGAAACTGCAAGCGTATCTTCTCAATATAGAGACCTTGCCATATCTCACTGAAATCGACCGTACCGGAAGAACTGCCCGATGTGGAATACTTCTTGAATCCCGGCACGTTCCGGGTCTGGCTGAAATCGAGCATCACTTCCTCGGCGGTGAATGTCCAATCCGGAACGTGCTTCAAACCGAATTCCGGCAAATCCACCTTGACCACGATATTGTCCAAAGCCTCCGCTGCGCAGAAAAACGAAGCGGTGACCGGCTTGTCTGTTATCTTGCCATTCTCCACAAGCCCGATTTTGTCCGAATTCAACTCCAGTACCGCACTGAGCTGCAATTCCTTGAAGCCCTCGCAGCTCACAATGGCATAAGATGGAGGCAGACCGTCAGACGTATTGGAATGGTCCCCATCCTCCTTCTTTCCTAAAAACCGCAAACGGAACACATCGCCTTTCCCCGATAAAGCAATGTCGCCCATCAAGGCCAATTTGGCATCGCCAATGAAACCTCCTTGGCTGCTTATCAGAACCTTGTCTGCCCCGAAGTAAAGACTCCGGTCCTCGCCTTGCCAATCCGGACCTTCAATCCGCAAGTATACAGCCAATTCCGTGGTCTCCGGCCCGAACACGGCCTGTGTGACCAATAAATCGTAATTGGTATTGCCTATCGTGGTCCTCAAGCCGACCGGCAATTTCTGGAGTTCCCCGGGTGTAATCAAATCGGTTCGTTCCACATAGGTCTCGAAATCTTCAAACCATTGTTTCACCTTGTCCCAAGCCGCCGGTTTGTCTTCTTCAGCTGCCAGCAAAGGGCTCCATGTTGCCCACAACAGGACTCCCAAACATAAAATCCTTCTCATAAGCCTTGATTTTTCAAGGAAGATGGGCCTCGACATGTCTTTACGAACAATCTTGTCCAATATTCACCATCTTACGTTAACACTACTGATTATCAAAACCTTTTTCTCCTTATTGACCCTGCTGGCGCATTGGCCCGCTCCGCATCTGGCAGAAAAGTTCCCTAGAGTCGAAGCAAAAATACCCGGCAGCTCAAAAGGAATTCCGGATTTTTAGTTAATCTTTGTTAAGGGTTAAGATTTTTTAATATACCAGACCTGTTTTTCAGAAAAATCAGTTCATTTTAAAGATTTTTAAGAAGAAACATTTCACACATGCCACCCTTCCATGCTTTTGGCTCGTTGCAACATCGTCTTGACAGGAAACGTCTTTCTTTCCCATTTTTATTGTACCTTTGTATATTTGGCTCAACGCTAAATCCATCGCCCCCGTTATGTCGGGAAACGCCCCATGCTCCATATAGAAACAAGGACGTATCTCGCACAAAGCGCCGGAAAGGAAGCCGTAAATTAATAGATATAACAAACTTACAATATGAAAGTTGCATATAGCTGGCTCAAAGAATACGCCGAGCTCGACCTGAGCGTGGACGAATGCTCGCAGCTCCTGACCGACTGCGGATTGGAAATCGATGCCGTGGAAGAAGTGGAAAGCATCCGCGGAGGCCTCAAAGGTCTTGTCGTAGGCGAAGTCCTCACCTGCGAACCCCATCCCGATTCGGACCACCTGCACCTGACCCAAGTCAACATAGGCCAAGGCGAACCCTTGCCTATCGTCTGCGGCGCAGCCAACGTGGCCGCCGGGCAGAAAGTCATCGTGGCCACGATAGGCACGGTGCTTTACGATGGAGACAAAAGCTTCACAATCAAGAAATCCAAACTCCGGGGAGCCGATTCGATGGGGATGATTTGCGCCGAGGACGAAATCGGCGTGGGCAGCAGCCACGACGGCATCATGGTCCTGCCGCCCGACACGCCGGTCGGGATGCCCGCCGCCCAGTACTTCCATTTGGAAAGCGAGACGGTCTTTGAAATCGGCTTGACCCCGAACCGTTCCGATGCCACCTCCCATATCGGTGTCGCCCGCGACCTCGTCGCCCTGGAAAATATCCGCAAGAACAAGCCTGTCAAACTGAAATACCCTTCGGTAGAAGCCTATAAAGAGGCACAAGGCCGCATCATCGAAATCAAGGTGGAAGACACCCAGGCCTGCCCGCGTTACGCCGGGCTTTGCATCAAGAACGTCAAGGTGCAGGAATCGCCCGAATGGCTCAAGAAACGCCTCAGCAGCGTAGGCCTCCGCCCTATCAACAACGTGGTGGACGTGACCAACTTCATCCTGATGGAAATGGGCCAGCCCATGCACGCTTTCGATATGGCCAAAATCAAAGGAAACCAAATCGTGGTGCGCCCGGCCAAGGAAGGCGAGACGCTGACCACTCTGGACGGGGTGGAGAGGAAGCTCTCCAGCAAGAACCTGATGATCTGCAATGCCGAAGAACCCATGTGCATCGCCGGAGTTTTCGGCGGCTTGGATGCCGGCGTATCGGACTCGACCACCGATGTCTTCCTGGAAAGCGCCTATTTCAACCCCACCAGCATCCGCAAGACCGCTCGCGAACACGGGCTAAACACCGATGCTTCTTTCCGCTATGAAAGAGGGGCCGACCCCGAAATCTGCATCTACGCCCTCAAACGCGCCGCCCTGCTTTTGCAGGAAGTGGCTCAAGGCGAAGTGGCTTCGGAAATCATCGACAACTATCCAGAACCCATCGCCCGCCCGGTAGCCGAATTCTCCTTGGAATACATGGACAAGCTGATCGGCGAACCCATGCAGGCCGCTGAAGTGAAACGGGTACTGGAAGCCTTGGAAATGCAGGTGGAAATGCGTTCCGATGCCGCTTCCATCGAGACGGCCTCACCGGCGCAAATCCATTACAAGGTGACCGTGCCTCTCAACAAGACCGATGTGACCCGTCCGGCTGACGTGGCCGAGGAATTCCTGCGGATCTACGGCTACAACCGGATCAATTCCACCCATCGTATTTCTTACGGGATGAGCCCCCTCCAAGGGAAAGAACCCGAACGAGTGGTGACCAAAGTTTCCGAATTCCTGAGCCACAACGGTTTCTACGAAATCATGAACAACTCGCTCTGCTCGGAAAGCTATATCGAGAAATTCCATTTGGAAAACGTGGTCAAGATGATGAACCCGCTAAGCAAGGAGATGAGCATCATGCGCACCACCTTGCTTTATGGAGGGCTGAACAGCATTGCCTATAACTTGAACCACAAGCAGAACAACCTCCGTTTCTACGAATTCGGACGGACTTATTTCTGCGTGCCGGAAGCCAGCAAGGAAGCGCCGGTGGACGAACGTTTCCGCGAAGAGAACCACCTGAGCCTCCTGCTCTGCGGCAATGAAAACGAGGAAATCTGGCAGGAAAAGCCCAAGGCTTTCGACTTCTACAGCCTCAAAGCCTACGTGGGCAGAGTCTGGAAGCTGCTTCGTCTGGATTCGTTGCGCTGCCGCACGCTTGAAGCCGAAGGCGACGAATGGAGCTACGGCCTGCAAATCATGCTGCCAGGCAACAAGGTCGGAGTCCGCTTCGGGGAAGTGAAACCCGCCCTCTGCCAGCCATTCGATGTCAAAGTCCCTGTCTTCTATGCGGATTTCCAATGGGACAACATCCTGTCCGCCCGGCCGGAAAAAGCCCCCGAATACAAAGAAGTGGCCCGTTTCCCCGAAGTGCGCCGCGACCTGGCCTTGCTGGTGGACAAAGACGTGAAATTCTCGCAGATAGAGACCATCTCCCGCAAGAGCGAAAAGAACCTGCTCAAAGAGGTTTCGCTGTTCGACGTCTATGAAGGCAAGAACCTGCCCGAAGGCAAGAAATCCTACGCGGTCAGCTTCATTCTGCAAGACGAAGAGCGAACGCTCAACGACAAGCAGATTGAAAAGACAATGGAAAAGATTCTGGCGGGACTGCAAAAGGAAACCGGCTGCACGCTCCGGTAAACCCAAATCGGTCATTAGACTTTGGGGAGATTGCCCGCTTGTGTCATGCAGCATGCTTCTCGCCTAGCCGAAGGCGTAGCGGGCTACGTCGAGGCGTAGCGAGAAACAGGATGCGGACAGAAGCGGGCAAGATGCCCGAAAGCCTCATTTTCCCAATCAAAAACAGACACGGCGTGTCTAATGACCGGTTTGGGGTAAACCATCAAGGCGGATTCCATCGCCATGACGACCTAAAACAGATTCCATCAGGATTCTGTCGATACAAACCCCGAAGCCTGTCCTTGCCCTTCACAAAAAGCCAGGACCTGCTCCGGGGCTTTTATTAAGAAGAATGCCAAATCCTATTTGCCAAAAGTATAATTTTAATCCATATGAAACGCTTATCAATCATCCTACTGGCGAGTTGTTGCCTATGCGGGCTCGCCAAAGCCGGGAACGACGAAGCCCGGCTGCTCCGATTCCCGTCCACCAACGGGCAGGAAGTGGTTTTCTCCTATGCCGGGGACCTCTACAAAGCCCCTTTGAAAGGGGGCGAAGCCCAAAGGCTGACCTCTCACATCGGCTATGAGATGTTCGCCCGTTACTCGCCCGACGGAAAGCAAATCGCCTTTACCGGGCAGTACGACGGCAACACCGAAGTCTATCTGATACCTGCCCAAGGCGGGGAACCGGTTCGCCTCACCTACACCTCCACCAACAGCCGTGACGACCTCGGCGACCGCATGGGCCCCAACAACATCGTCATGACCTGGACGCCCGACGGCCAGCAAATCGTCTTCCGCAACCGTATCGGGACCGGCTATCCCGGAAAGCTCATGAAGGTGAGTCTGGAAGGCGGGATGCCCGAAGCCATTCCCCTGCCGGAAGGCGGCTTCTGCAGCTATTCGCCCGACGGCAGCCAATTAGCCTACAACCGGGTCTTCCGCGAATTCCGGACCTGGAAATACTACCGGGGCGGCATGGCCGACGACATCTGGGTTTACGACCCGGCCGCCGACACCGTGATCAACATCACCCGCAACGAGGCCCAGGACATCTTCCCGATGTGGATCGGAGATGAAATCTTCTTCCTCTCCGACCGCGAGCTGACGATGAACCTCTTTGCCTATAACACCAAGACAAAGGCCACCGAGAAAGTGACCGATTTCAAGGATTACGACATCAAGTTCCCCAGCACCGACGGCAAGATCATCGTCTTTGAAAAAGGCGGTTTCCTGTTCCAGTTCGACCCGGCCACCCGGCAGTGCCAGAAAATAGAAATCCGCCTGGCCAGCGACAATATCTATGCCCGGAGCGAGCGCAAGAACGTGGCCGGAAACATCACGGCAGCCAGCCTCTCTCCCGATGGAAGCCGATTGGCGGTGACCGCCCGGGGCGAAGTCTTCGATATCCCGGCCGAGGAAGGCGTGACCCGCAACCTCAGCCGCACGCCTGGCGCCCATGAACGCAATGCGGCTTGGAGTCCCGACGGCCAATATATCGCCTATATCTCCGACCGCAGCGGTGAAACCGAACTCTATATGGAAGACCTCCGCAGCGGCGAGCTGAGCCAGCTGACCCGGGACAACGACACTTATATCCGCGACATGCAATGGAGCCCCGACAGCAAGAAGCTCCTGTACACCGACCGCGAAAACCGCATCGTCCTGGTGGATATCGCCGCCAAGAGCAAGGAAACGGTGATGCAGAACCCGGCCGCCGAATTCACCGATGTAAGCTTCTCTCCCGACAGCCGCTGGCTCACCTACACCAAGCCGGCTTCGAATCAGATGGGGGTAGTCTATGTCTATAACTTAGACAGCAAGGAAGAATTCCCGATTACCGAAAAATGGTACCGTTCCGATTCGCCCGTGTTCAGCAGCGATGGGAAATACCTCATTTTCAATTCCGACCGCGATTACAACCCGATTTACGGCAGCATGGAATGGAACCATGTCTTCACGAAAATGGGCGGCATCTACATCGCCCTGCTGCAAAACGACACGCCTTCTCCTTTCCTGGACAAGGATGCCGAAGTGGAAGCACTCCAGCAACCAGCCAACAATACCGAAACCGGCAAGAAAAAGTCGAAAGCCAAACAGGATGAAGGCGTCCGTATCGATACTGCCGGCATCCAAAGCCGTATCCTGAAACTGCCTTTGCCCGCCGGATACTACGGCAACTTCATCAGCGACGGCAACAAGATATGGTACAACCAGGATGGCGACACCCACGTCTATGACCTGCAAAGCCAGGAAGATGCCTTGGTGGCCGAAATGACGATGATGGATGCCACGCCCGACTTGAGCACCGCCCTTCTCTACCAGTTCTTGAGCAACCGGATCTATGTGATGCCGATGCCCTCCGGACAGGCCTCGTTGAACGATGCCGTGCCAACCGACGACATGATAGCCCTTGTGGACTATGAACAGGAATGGCCTCAGATCTTTGATGAAGCCTGGCGGGCCTACCGCGACGGTTTCTATTTGGAAAACATGCACGGGGTGGACTGGAACGCCATCAAAGACAAGTATTCCGTCCTGGTGCCTTACGCCAAGACCCGCTTGGATCTCAACTACATCATCGGGGAAATGATCGGGGAACTGGCTTGCGGCCATGCCTACGTGAACCCGGGCGAATACGCCAAGCCGGAACGACTCCAGATGGGCCTGCTCGGTGCTGAACTGAGCCGCGACGAAAGCGGTTTCTTCCGCATCGACAAGATTATTCCCGGCGCGCCCTACAGCCAGAAGCTGCGTTCGCCCCTGACCGAACCGGGTCTGGACGTAAAGGCTGGCGACTACATCACGGCCATCGACGGCATCCCGGTTACCGAGACAAACAATATCTACGAACTCTTGGTGGGCAAGGCCGGGGTGATGACCGAACTTTCCATCAATTCCGAACCCAAGGCGGAAGGTTCGCACAAGATCGTAGTGAGCCCGATTGCCGACGAATACCCGCTCTACCACTACAACTGGATCCAGAACAATATCCGCA